>CADASF010000001.1 GCA_902790465.1 uncultured bacterium
CATTTAGTTCAAGTAGATAGATTTTATGCAAGTAGTCAACTATGCAATAATTGTGGTTATAAAAATCCCTTGTTAAAAGATGTACGAATACGAGAATGGACTTGTCCTGTTTGTGGTGTTAATCATGATCGTGATATAAACGCAGGAATAAACATAGACAGGGAAGGCAATCGTCTATTCTCTAAACTTAAATTAAAACAAGAAATAGAATGATAAATAAACAATATGGTTGGGGCATCAACCATTGTGGAGAGAACTCGTAAGACCTCTAATTTAAAATAGAGGCAAGGTTCGTAAATACCCCAGAATCCCCTAAATTTATGGGGAGTATGTCAAAAGCTATTTTAATACAAAATTAATATAAAATTTTACCTAAAGCCACATTCTTTAAATGAAGTCCATATTCAGATGAACCATATTTTTCTGCAATTTTTATAAGCTCATCCTTACTTATCCAACCTTCAGTATATGCAATTTCTTCAGGAGCTCCAATCTTTAGAGAAAGTCTTTTTTCAATAACTCTTATATATTCTCCAGCTTCGCTCAAAGCCGTTATAGTACCAGTATCAAGCCAAGCATAGCCTCTTCCAAGAGTTACAACTTCTACATTGTCATTTTCAAGATAAATCCTGTTTAAATCGGTTATTTCAAGTTCCCCTCTTTTACTTGGTTTTAATTGTTTTGCATATTCACAAACATGTTCATCATAAAAATAAAGACCAGTAACAGCATAATTTGATTTTGGATTTTGTGGCTTTTCTTCAAGTGAAATAGCTTTGCCTTTTGAATCAAATTCAACTACTCCAAATCTCTGAGGATCATTTACATGATAACCAAATAAAGTAGCTCCTTTCTCCGATTTACAAGCATTTCTCAATTTCCTTTTTAAACCATCACCATAAAAAATATTGTCACCCAAAATCATTGCAGATTTATGCCCATCAATGAATTCTTCTCCAATTGTAAAAGCCTGTGCCAATCCACCTGGCGTTGGCTGTTCTTTATATTGAATACTTATACCAAAATTTTTGCCATCTCCCAAAAGTCTTTCAAAATTAGGAAGATCATGAGGAGTAGAAATAATTAAAATATCCTTTATCCCTGCCAACATCAAAACAGAAAGTGGATAATATATCATTGGCTTGTCATATACTGGCAAAAGTTGCTTGCTTGTAACAAGTGTCAATGGATAAAGTCTTGTTCCACTTCCACCTGCTAAAATAATACCTTTTCTATCTTTTTTCATATTTTTTTCCTCTCTTTATTCTTCTGTTTTCAACATAATTTCAAGTTTTAAGCGTTTATATTCTCTCTCTTTAGATTCAGCTAATTTTTTTGACACAGCCCCTTCTTCAAATAACTTTTGATATTTCTCTGCTTCTTCCTTAGCTTTCTCTAATCGTTCCCTATCCTCATCTTTTATTTTTTTCTCTTTTTTAACATATT
Source organism: uncultured bacterium (assembly GCA_902790465.1). GTDB lineage: Bacteria > Vulcanimicrobiota > CADAWZ01 > CADAWZ01 > CADAWZ01 > CADAWZ01. The sequence goes on from CADASF010000001.1 coordinate 1,447, forward strand.
TTGGCTCTTTACCACCATGTTTTAATATAAATTCCTTCAAATTTTCAGCTTTTTTCTGCTGTTCTGACAGCCTACTTTGCAAATCTTTTACCTTATTACTTTGAATTTCTTCCTCATTAAGCTGATTTTGAAGGTCTGTCTTGCTTATCAAACCTCTATCAAAAATACTTTTACATTTTTCTGTATCAGCTTTTACAAAAGTCAAAATATCATTTTCAGTATCAAAATATTCCTGTAAAATTGAAATACTTTCATTTAATCGCAAAAGCTCTCCTTGTTTTGCTTCAACTATCTTTTTATAATCAACTTCAATAGGAGAAGAATAACTACTAAATGTAGATAATGAAGGATAAAACCTCACATCAGGTGATATGGCAAGAAGCCCTCTTGTATTGCCAATATCAACAAAATTTCCCTGAGGATCTCTTACCTTTATATCAACATGATTAACTGCAACTTCACCTACGACCATTCCAGGTTCTATTATTGTTCCTACTTTTACAAGAGGAGTTAAATGCCCATAAGTAACAGAATAGCCATTTTTCATTGTTACCATTATCCCCCACTCATAATCACTCCAAGGAATAATTGCGGTAACTGTTCCTGCCCAACCTGCAGGAACTCGAAATCCTCTCAAAAGACCAATATCATAACCATAATGATAACCTGCATTTCTTCTATATATAGAAACATCACGCCAGTCACTAAACCAACCTGTGATGACAGCATAGGGATCGAGTTGTTTTATTCTTTTTACATAAGCCTCTAAATCAGTTTCTTTACCTGACAATTTTAAAGGCTCTTGCTTTTTGGTTGTTGTCTGTTTCTTGGTTGTTATATCTTGTTTTTTAGTTGTTATATCTTGTTTTTTAGTTGTTGTATTTTGTTTTTTAGTTGTTGTATTTTGTTTTTTGGTTGTTGTATTTTGTTTTTTGGTTGTTGTCTGTTTCTTGGTTGTTATATCTTGTTTTTTAGTTGTTATATCTTGTTTTTTAGTTGTTATATTTTGTTTTTTAGTTGTTGTATTTTGTTTTTTAGTTGTTGTATTTTGTTTTTTAGTTGTTGTATCTTGTTTTTTAGTTGTTGTATCTTGTTTTTTAGTTGTTGTATCTTGTTTTTTAGTTGTTGTATCTTGTTTTTTAGTTGTTGTATCTTGTTTTTTAGTTATTGTATCTTGTTTTTTAGTTATTGTATTTTGTTTTTTAGTTGTTGTATCTTGTTTTTTAGTTGTTGTATCTTGTTTTTTAGTTGTTGTATTTTGTTTTTTGGTTGTTGTCTGTATTGTTGTTTGAGCTAAAATATTTTCACTATTTACAGAAAAAAAGAAAAAACAAATAAACAAGTAAAATATCAACAAAAATAATTTATTTCTGCTCATTATTTCCCTTATATTCTTGTGCCATTTTAATAATTTTTTGTGCATCGACTTCTATTTTTCCAAAAAGTTGACCAACATAAGAATCAACATTATTTTTTAATTCTTCAGCTTCTTTTTTAGCATCTTCAACTATTTTATTTGCTTCTTCCTTTGATTTTGCCAAAAGTTCATTTCTATTTTTTTCAGCATCTTCTTTTATTTTACTTGCTTCATTTTTGGCTTTTTCAATTATATCATTAGCTCTCTCTCTTGAACTTTTTACAATTTCACTTTCAGAAACCATCTTCAAAGCCTTTTCTTGTGCCTGTTTAATTATATCATCTGCATTAGCTTGAGATTGTTCAATTTTTTTCTTAGCTATTAGCTTCGATTCTTTAATAACCTTATCAGCCTGATCTGAAATAAGTTTAGCATTATAAAGGTCTTCTGGAACTTTACTTCTGATCTTTTCAACACATGAAATAAGTCTTTCTCTATTAAAAAAACATCTACTTTGAAAAGGCCAAATTAATGAAGGGGCTGACACTATAGCCTGTTCCATTTGATCTAACATTTTATATATACTCATCTGTCAAACTCCCTTTAATAATTATTTTTTATAGATTTTATTTTGTTAATAAGTATCTCTTCTGTATTAGGAGGCAATAAATCAGATGCTCTTGCTCCTAATTTATAGATTTCTTTTATTTTACTTGAACTTAAAAAAGCATATTTATCTTCAGTTATCATAAAAACTGTCTCAATTTCATGATTTAACTTTTTATTCATAAGAGCCATAGAATATTCATATTCAAAGTCTGTTACAGCTCTCAAACCTTTTACAATTATATTTATATTTTTTTTCTTCATATAGTCAACTAAAAGACCTGAAAAACTGTCTATTGTAACAGAAGGAAGGTGTGCTGTAGCAATTTTCAAAAGATCAACTCTTTCTTCAAGAGAAAAAAGTGGCTGTTTTCCTGAATTTACTAAAACAGCTATAACAACCTCGTCAAAAAGTTTTGAGGCTCTTTCTATTATATTCATATGTCCCATTGTAACAGGATCAAAACTACCTGGATAAACTGCAATTTTCATTTTTTAAACCTTTCAATTTCCCTCGTTTTTACTATTTTTAATATTTTTACTCTTTGTCTTCACTCACTTTGATAATAAAAAATAATGCAAAATAACTAGGGCGTGTTGGTAAATTATCCAATAGCCAATTTTGTGATGGTATAATATGTAAATTAAGCTCCTTCTAACGAAGGAGAAAAAATACTGAAACGGCTTCAGTTTTCTCATAGTAGCTAAATAAAAAGAAACTCCTACCTTTGCGAGAAAACTGTCAGAGTGAGGATATTATACCTCAAAAATTGGCGTAAGCAGAATAATTATAACAATTTTCAAAATTAGTGTAAATTTAGTTTTGTGTATAAGTCATTCACTTCAGGTTCCGCTTAGCTCTATTTCTGTTCATTAACTTATACACAAAACTAAAATATTATTATTTTTATTAGGGATTTTACCAACACTCCCTAAAATATTAAACTTGTTTCACATATAGCAAATTATTTAATCATCAAGTTTATTAACAAAAAAAGTAAGTGCCGTCTGTCCATATTTTTTAACTCTCGAAATAACAAATCCATTATCTGATAATTCTGTCTTATGGTATCTCTCAACAATAAAAACACCATCTTTTTTTAACAAATTCAACTCTTTTACTTTCGACACCAACAGATTATAATCCTTAAAATCATAAGGTGGGTCTGCAAATATTATATCAAACTGTCCTTCGATCTTTAGAAGAGCTTTAAATATATCTGCAGATATTATTTTCAATTTATCAACAAAACCTAAAACTTCAGCATTATTTTTTATTATCCCTATCGCATATCTACTTCTATCAACAAAAGAAACAGATTCAGATCCACGGCTCAATGCCTCAAGACCAATAGTTCCAAAACCTGCAAATAAATCGAGAAAATCAGAACCTTTTATCTTTTCTCCCAATATGTCAAAAATAGCTTCTTTAACCATTTGCGAAGTAGGGCGTATATCCTTTGCTGAAGGAGCTTTTATATTTCGACCTTTTGCACTTCCACCCTGAACTTTCATTTTTATTCCTCTCTTCTGTCCTCTTACCTATAATTTTGGAAACAAATACTTTCCTCAGTCCTATAATTATATTAAAAAAACTAATCTATATATGTATTAAAAATATTTTGCCAATTAAGTAAAGTTTTGCGGTGCAATGCGGGCAAATTAGCTCCTTGCAAGCAAGGAGAAAAAATACTGGAACTGCATCACTTTTTCTCGTAGTAGTATCGAAAAAGAAAACTCTTACTTAAAATATTCTCTATTTTAAATAAAATTAGATAAATGAAAAGAGAAAAATGTTAAAGTGAGTGTATTGCACCGCAAAACTTAAAACTAACTATTAAAGGCAATTATAATAAAATTGATATTTTTGCAAAACATTTTTATTTTATATATAATACAAGTTAAATATTTTTAAAAATTGCTGTAACTAACTCAATATCACCTAATTTATAATCTCATTGAAATTTTCTGTCAACATATTCATTTTAGATTTAACATCACTACGCTCTACATATTCTGGATTTGTTTCCAAAATATAACCCGCATCTTCTCTTGCCATTTGCATCAACACAAGATCATTTGTCAAATCTGCAATTCTGAACATCGGCAACCCATGTTGTTTAGTTCCACAAAAATCACCAGGTCCTCTCATCTCTAAATCTTTCTCAGCTATCTTAAATCCGTCTCTTTCTCTTACCATTGTTTTCATTCTCTCAAGACCTTCTTGAGATTTTACATTTCCAATGAAAAAACAAATAGACTCAAAACTACCTCTGCCAATTCTACCTCTTAATTGATGAAGTTGAGCAAGACCAAATCTCTCTGAATTCATTATAACCATAATAGTAGCATTTGGAACATCAACCCCAACTTCTATAACAGTTGTTGATATTAGGACATCTGTATTATTTTTTCTGAATTCATCCATTATGCTTTCTTTTTCAGAAGGCTTCATCTTTCCATGAAGAAGTGAAACTCTCAAATCAGAAAACACACCATTTTTTAATTCCTCAGCCGTTTCTATTGCTGATTTTGCCTCTATTTTATCTGATTCATCAATAAGAGGACAGACAATATATGCCTGACGCCCTTTTTTTATTTCTTCTTTTATATATTTACAGACTTCTGGCAATTTATCAATCTGCCTAAAATAAGATTTAATAACTTTTCTATTTGGAGGCAATTCATCTATTATGGAAATATTAAGATCTCCATATAAAGTCATAGATAATGTTCTTGGAATTGGAGTCGCAGTCATAACTAAGTTATCTGCGTTAATTCCCTTTTGTTGTAAAGCTGTTCGTTGCATAACACCAAAACGATGTTGTTCATCAACAACAGTAAAAGCTAAATTTTTAAATTCAACATCTTCTTGAATAAGTGCATGAGTTCCAACAACGACTTTAATTGAGCCATCTTTTAATCCAGAAAGTATGTAATCCCTATCTTTCTTTTTTGTACTTCCTGTCAAAAGTTCAGTATTTATGCCATAATAACCCAAATACTGAGAAAACTTTTTGAAATGTTGCATAGCCAATATCTCAGTCGGAGCCATTATTGCTGTCTGAAATCCATTTTCAACAGCAAAAAATATCCCTGCAACAGCAACTACAGTTTTTCCTGAACCAACATCTCCCTGAATCAACCTATTCATAGCATAAGGAGATGACAAATCAAACATTATTTCTTTTATAGTTCTCAACTGAGCTTTTGTCAACTTAAAAGGAATACACTCTTGAAACTTTTCCAACAATTCAAGATTAACAGAATACTTTCTATTTTTGGCTATTTTCCTTCTGTTATTTCTAAAAAGGAGAAGTTTTAACTGAAACAAAAATAACTCATCATAAGCCAATCGCTTTTTAGCTTTTGCAATATCTTCCCAAGTTTGTGGCAAATGTATTAAATTTATAGCCTCTTTATATCCAAGTAAATTTCTTTTCTCAATAATTTCACTTGGCAAAAATTCAACAAACAAATCAGAATAAAGTTCTAAATTGGTTTTAATGATTCGCTTTATTGTTTTTTGACTAAGATTTTCTGACAGTGGATATATTGCATTTACTTTTAATAAATGTTCCTCTTCTTCTTCCAATTCAATATCTGGATTTTGAATTGTCCAACCTTCTGTTTTAAATTCAACTTTTCCAAATATACTTAACTTAGTTCCATTCGAAAATGTTCTAATCTTATAAGGCTGATTAAAAAATACGAGTAAAAGAGGACATCTACTTGAATCAGTAACAGTAACTTTAGAAATTGTCAAATTTCTTCGTATTTTCTGTTCTTTTTTAGATAAAACCCAAGCAGATATTGAAACAAATTCACCATCTACCAACTCATTTATCTTTTTTTTAGAAGTTCTGTCTTCATATCTTCGAGGATATAATGCAAACAAATCGGCAACCGTAAAATATCCCATATATTTTAGACGACTACCAAGTGAGGGTCCAACTCCTTTTGCATATTGAATATCACTATTCAAAGCAAGATGAGGATTAATTTTAATATTGATTTTTTCACAAATTTTTTGTTTGGATATCGCTTTTTTTTGTAATGTCTCAGGTACTTTCTTTCTATTTTTAGTTGATAGATTGAATATTTTTTTCAATTCCTCAACTATTATCTTTCTCTCAACAGTAGAACTACCATTGTAAGGAGTAATATTTTTTACTGCCTCATCATATAATTCTTTATTTAATTCACCTGTTTCTAAAGCCTTTTCTAAAAAAGACAAAACAAATTTATCAAATCCACCAAAAACCGATAAATTTTTATATCCTGTTTTTTCTTCAAGACTTAAAGGTTTTAATATTGTCGATATAATTTCACTATCCATTTTCTTCTGTTTCAGCCATATCTTCAGCAAAAAGTCTTATAATATCTTTTTTTATCATTCTTTCAGCTAATTTTATCGCATTCTCAACAGCATCATATTTTGCTCGTCCATGTGCCTTAATTGAAATTCCATCAATACCAAATAACAAAGCTCCACCATATTCAGAATGATCCATTTCCTTTTTCAATTTCTTAAAAACGCTTTTCATAAGCATAGCTCCAAGAATAGAGATAGGATTTTTTCCTATGTGTTGCTTTATTAATTTAGTAACTAATCCACCTGTTCCCTCTGCTGTCTTTAAAATGATATTTCCAACAAAACCATCTGCAACAGCAACATCTACAACACCTTCCATGAGTGTATTTGGTTCAACATTTCCCTTAAAATTGACATTTGATTTTTCCAAAAGTTCATAAGTAGATTGAATGAAACTACTTCCCTTATATTCTTCTGAACCAATATTAATAAGACCAACTGTTGGATTTTCAACATTTAATATATGTTTTGCATAAGTAGAACCCATTTTAGCAAATTGAACAAGATATTCAGGTTTACATTCAGGATTTGCCCCTGCATCGAGTAAAATTGTTGGCTTATTAAAAGAAGGAAGTACCACAGAAATAGCTGGTCGCTTAATTTTTGCACTTTTCAATCTTCCAATGTGAAGTACAGATGCTTCTAAAAAAGCTCCAGTATTTCCTGCTGTAATAACAGCATCTGCTTTTTTCTCTTTTACCAAATTTGCGGCAAGTATTATAGAAGCCCTTCTTTTCTTTCTAAGAGCAACAGAAGGACTTTCTGCCATTTCTATGAATTCATCCGTGTGTAATATTGTTATCTTTTTTGTATTGGCTGGAATCAAAGGCTTTATTTTATTTTCATCACCAACAAGAATTATATCTGATTCTAAATAAGAAGATGCTTTAACAGCTCCCTTAACTATTTCAATAGGAGCATTATCTCCACCCATTGCATCTATTGCAATTTTCATTTAATAAATATTCTCCCAAAATAATTCAAAAAGGTTTTTTTGTTATAATGTAAAAAATATTATTTCTATTATATTTTTCTAAATCCCTTCATAAAAGGAGCTTATCATTTTGTTTAAAAGAATCATAATATTTATTTTATCTATTTTAGTTTTTGTAATACCATTCTCTGAAGGAGTATATGCCAAAAAGTCTAAAAATTATACCCCAGCAAAACAAACAGCAACAAAAAAAATAAAACAAACACCTGCTATGAAAAATTATGAAGAAGGCTGTTCTTATGAAAAAGCTGGACTTGTTGATAAAGCTATAGAATTTTTCGAACAGGCAGTAAAAGAAGATCCTAAAATGAATGCTGCCCTATTTAGATTAGCTTCTCTGTACGATATAAAAGGAAGATTACAGGACTCAAAAAAAATATATATAAAAATATTGGAACAAGATAAAACATTCTATCTCGCATATAACAATTTGGGAATAGTAGAATATAGATTGGGTAATCATCAAGCAGCTTTAAAAAATTGGGTAGAAAGTTTAAAATATAATCCAAATCAAGAGCAAGTATATAACAACATAGGAATGTCCTTGATTATGGATGAAAAATATGAATCTTCTATTAAATATTTTGATCAGGCACTAAAAATAAAACCACTTTTCCAAGACGCAGCAAAAAATCGAGCATTCGCCTTACTTAAAGCAGGAAGATATTCAGAAGCAGACGCTCAACTATCAAAAAATTCGAAAGTATTTTCGTATAATCCATATTCATATTACAACTATGCATGTTTTTGCAGAGAATATCACAACTATCCTGCAGGAATCAGAAATATGGACAATGCACTAAAAAAGAAAAGTAATGTACCTGCTTTTTATTGGGAATATGCACTAAATTTAGCCTATAATGGTGAATTTGATAAAGCATTGGAAAAAATGGAAGAATCAAACTCAAATTCTGAAAGTTTTGGCTATAATAAAACAATGGGGAGAATTTATCAATTAAAAGGTGATTATGACAAAGCTCTTCCATTTTATTTAAAAGCACAGGCAAACAATAATTTAGATTCAAGTTTATATGCTTGGTTAGGCACTTTATATTCACAGATGAAATTTGAAAGCAAAGCACAAGAAACTTGGACAACTGGGCTATCAAAAATTAAAAACTCATCTGAAATATATTTAGCAAGAGCTGAATATAAATATATAAAAGGCGATTATTCAGGAGTTATTTCAGATACAAATACTGTTTTAGCAACAAATCCAAATTCTTTTGAAGCATTTGGAATAAAAGCAAGAGCATTGTACAAACAAAAACAAACACAGCAGGCAATAGAATTATTCAACAAATCAATAGAAGCCTGTCCATATTACTATGAATCATTTGATTCACTTGCACAAATTTATTTGGATGAAAAAGACTTAAAAAAAGCAAGTGAGATAATATCTAATGCCATTGAAAGCAATCCAAAACAACCTGCATTATACTGTACACTTGGAAGAATATATTTTGAAATGGGTAATCAGCCACAGGCAGTAAGAGCTTGGATGGATGGACTTGCACTAAATGGTTCTTATGCTCCAATATATTACAATTTAGGAAGAGCTGCTGAGTTATCAAATGACATGGATGAAGCAAAGAGATATTATAACATATATCTAAAACATGCCCCTGAAGGCGAATATGCAGACCAAGCAAGAAAAAAAATAATGAAAAATAAGTAAAACTGTAAAATAAGTAAAACTGTAAAATTGAGCTATGAAAAATTTTTATAGCTCAATTTTTTTTATTATTTTTTTAAAAAATGACAGAATCTGTCTATATAAATGATCTATAATAAAAATGTCTATAAAAAATGGAGTAAAAACAGAAATGAAAGTTTTATTTATAAGTGCCTCAAAACGCTGGGAAGGAAGAACATATAGAGAATATCCATATGGTGTTGGTATCTTGGCTACAATAACACATTTAGCAGGTCATGAAGTTCATATACTCGATATGGCTTCTGACTTGCGTGATTACATGGATGTTGTCAAAGATTTTCAACCAGACATTGTTGCAATTTCATTTATGTCACCTTCTGTCAAAATAGCTTCAACAGTAATAAAAGACATAAGTAAAAATTCATACTGTAAAATAGTAGCAGGCGGTATTCACAGTACACTATATCCTAAATCAATATTAGAATATGGTGCAAATGTCGTAATGATTGGCGAAGGTGAACCAACTATTTTAGATGTACTAAAAGCATTAGATTCTTCAAATAATAATATAGAAAAAGAACTTGAAAAAATTCCAAATTTAGTTTTTAAATCAAAATCAAATGAAATTAAATATACTAAAAAAGTTGCTCAACTTGTCAATTTAGATGAATTACCTATAATGAATAGAGACCTTTTTGATTTAAATTTATATGCTCATCATACAATTTTGACAAGCAGATGTTGTCCTTATGGTTGCAATTTTTGCTGTTCATGGGCTCCTGGTGGAAAAGTAGGAAGAGTTATGTCTTCAGATAGGATTTTACAAGAACTTGAATGGCTTGTAAATAAATACGGAAAATTAACTCTTTACTGGGGAGATGAAATATTCTTTTGGACTCGTGAAGCAAGAATGAATTTCTGTAAAATACTAAAAGAAAAAAAATTACCAATTGAATTTATAGCACAATTAAGAGCTGATTTAATAGACAAAGAATTAATAGAAGCATTGTTAAATGTAGGTTGTGTAAAAATTTGTATAGGGGCTGAATCAGGTTCTGATAAACTTCTAAAAACAGCAAACAAAAAAATCACAGCTTCTCAAATTGAAAAAGCAATATCAACTTGTGTTTCAGTAGGTGTTTCTTGTAAAACTTGGTGGATGGTAGGTCTACCTGGTGGAGACAAAAAAGAGCAACTAAAAGCACTCGATATCATCGAAAATTCAATGCCAAACGAAGTTGCTGTTCATCAATTTGTACCATTACCAGGTTCAAAATTTTGGAACAATGCTAAAGAATATGGAATCAATTTGCCAAGTGAATCTGAATTTGAAAACTTGACTTACTATAGTGATCCCAAAAATGTAAAATATGACTATCTATCTGGAGAAGAATTACTGGAAATATTGAAAACTTATGAAAACAAACTGTCTTCACTTGGATATGTCTCTACGGACAAAGCGACCAAAGATTCAAAACATGTATTTACAACACCTTTCCAAAAAACTACATTTAATGTTTAAATGAGGTAAAAATATAAATGTTAAATATAAGCAAATACCTTAGGATTTCAATTACAAACAAGTGTAACTATACTTGTTATTATTGCCATCGTGAAGGTAATTACTCAGAATCAAATTTTATGCTTACTCCCCAGGATTTACACTTTGTTTGTCAAATTGCATTGGAAAATGGTTTCACTAAATTCAAAATAACAGGGGGAGAACCAACTGTACGTCCTGACATCTGCGAGGTAATAAAAGAAATTTCTTCTTTAAATCTTCCCGATTTGTCAATGATAACAAATGGGACAAGATTAGCTGAAATGTCAAAATCTCTTTGGGATGCAGGATTGCATAGATTAAATATTACATTAAATACAATAAATCCAAATAGACTTGCAAAAATTCAACTTGGCGACAAATTTAAACAAGGTGAAACAGATATCACAAGATACGAATCCATCATAAAAAAGGTATTTAGTGGAATAGAAGAAGCACAACGTGTAGGATTTAAAAACATAAAGTTGAATTTTGTATATTTTGATGATAATAGTAAATATGATTTAGAAGAAGTAGTAGAATTTTCAAAATCATACAGCTGTATTGTTGTACTTCTTCCAATTTTAGATGAAAAATCATATAGTTTAGAATATCTTTACAAATTTATACAGAAATTTGATATTATAAAAGAAGAGCTTGTAATTGACGATGAAGGAATTCAAAAGAAATTACTTTATTTAAAAAATGGAGCTCGTATATTGTTGAGATTAGATGAAGTCAATTATTACAAACCTTATGTTTTTTGTAATGAATGTTCGAACACCAAACAATGTCGTGAAGGAATATTTCCAATAAGACTTAGTTCAGATGGAAAACTAATTCCCTGTATGGCAAATCAAAGCAATAGAATAGATATTGTTAAATTTACAAAAAATAGAGATACAAAATCATTAAACGAGGCATTCAAAAGGATAAAAGGATGGCATAAAGTAGATGAATAAAAGACCAATATATATATGTTTTGAAGGTCTTGATGGTTCAGGAAAAACAACTCTATTTAAAAAAATAGTAAAAAAGCTAAAAGAAGAAGGATTTACCCTTTGCGAAGTATCTCCTACTCAAAAATGTGGTGAGCATGATTTATGGGAAAATATATATGATAAATTTAAATTTTTAAAAGATATTATATTTTTCCGTAACTTTTTATATGCACATCGATCAAATATTGTAGCCAAAAATATTGATTGGAATGTCGATCTTCTAATAGGAGATAGAAGCATAATAACAAGTTTTATGTGTCGTTGGTCTAAATATGAGTTAAAAAATAAAAAAATAATCGCAAGAGTAAATTTCCTTGAATCAAAAATACCAACTCCTGATTATGCCATATATTTAGATGTAACTCCTGAAAATCTACAAAAACGCCTAAAATCTCGAGGCAATACTGATATTGACGAAACTGAAAAACGTTCACAAGAAATGCGTTATGCCTACGATTTTCTAAGGAATAATCCTAAAGCTGTTTCAAGGATTGAAAAAGTGAAATGGCTTGTCATAGATGGTAATCCTCCAGAAGAAGAAGTATTTCAAAATGCTTGGGAGGAAATTATATCTTTACTTCAAAATGTAAAAAAATAATTTAATTGAAAGGATATTATTTTTATGGATAAAACACCCAAAAAACTAACCGAAGAAGGAAGAGAAAAACTGAAATTAGAAATTCAGAAAATGCAGGAAGACCTAAAAAAACTTCGTGAAATCAAAGCAAATGCTTATACAGCGACTGGAGATACTTGGCATGATAACCCATATTTCAATGAATTGGAAAGAGATGAACAGCAACTCGTTGTAAAAATAGCTTTAGCAGAAAAAACAATGCATGAAGCAGAAATAGTTGATACTTCAAAACACGATGCAAATACAGTAGAAATAGGTTCAATTTTCAAATGTCATTGCTGTTACAATAATGACAAAGATGACATTGAAGAAGAAGTATTTGAAATTGTTGGTCATGGTGAATCAAGTATTGAAGAGGGAAAACTTGATTATGAATCACCAGTAGCTAAAAATCTCCTTGGACATAAATTAAATGATGTAATAGTTTTTAAGATTCCAGCAGGTGAAGTTGCATATACAATAGTAAAATTTTATAAAAACTGGAAAGAAGTAGAGGCTGAGTGATAATGCCCAATAAAACAGTTTTTTTTTGTGGACCACATACCTGTGGAAAAACCACAATATTGAAAACTTTAAAAAATGAAGGTTTTTTCCAAGAAATTGGTTCCGAAATAGGAAAAGATATCTATTATATAAGAAAATTAGTAACGGGTGAACAAAGTGAAGATTTCGAATGGGAAGTAACAAATCTTGAACTTGAACGAGACAAAAAATTTTTAAACATTTCTGGACTTGTAGGAATTGAAACTTGGCACCCTGGAAACTTAGCTTATGTTGCTGTTAGAAATCCCAAAATACTAGATAAAATTGCAGAAGCTATGAAAAAATCACCATTAATAAATTCTGCTTTTGGAATCTATCTTGATATTCCTCCAAATATCATATTTCAACGCACAAAAACATTTAAAAACAATAAAGAATGGGCAAAAAATTTCTATTCTGAAATAAATAAACATCTGCCAATGTGTTTTGAAAAATTGGGATTAACCGAAAGAATTATAAAAATAGATGCAAGTGGAGATTTTGACTATGTATTGTCAGAAGTAAAATCTCAAATTTTAAAGTTTTTGTAAAAAAATAAAAAAGCCTGCGGATTTGAACTGCAGGCTTTTTTTCATTAACAATTATCTTTAAACAAGTTCTGCTTCTGGTATTTTATCTTTAATTTTTTTGAAAACATTAATCATATCCATTGATTCAACTGCTTCATCCCAATGTGTATCTTTTGCAAATTGCAAATCGACATAATCTTTTCCAAGATTGTATTTAGGAATTTCCATTTGAAGTCCATGGGCATTACCGTAATATTCTTTTTCACTTTGGTGAGCAATAACAGCTTCATCAATAGCAGACATAACTTTTTTAGCTTCAGATTTTAGAGTTTCATCTTGTAATTCATCAGAATTTGCAACTAATTCACAGAAGTGATATATATCTTTTGAAGAATTTTCAAAACTCTTTGTACCATCTTTAATTTTATTTAAAATTCCAACATTGTCCAAATCTTTTGTTGCTTCTAAAATTGCTTTTGCAAACTCATCAACTGCACCTGCAACCTTACCAATTTTACTTGTGTCTATAGCAGACATAGTTTGTAAATCTTTTTGATGTTTAGAAGCCGTTTTTACAATATGTTTTGCAAATTCTTCAGGAGTAACTTCTGTTTTTCCATTTAAAAGTTTATCAAAAAATGAAGGTTCTAATCCTCTTAAAACTTGTGCATAAGGCCAAAGTCCTGCAATTTTTATTTCTTTACCCTTCAAACCTGGAAGCTCCAAGCCATACCTTCTGCCTGCAATTTCTGTTTCTTCGGAAGCAACAATATAATTTGCAGCATCTTTTAATTCATATACAGATTCCATATTTGCCATAAGGCAGGCATCAAATCCAAGGACATCAACTTTCTTTCCTGTTATTTCTTCAGCTTTAGAAAAAGCCTGTTTTAGTTCTTGTGGAGTCATCATATCGCCAAAACCATGACCATATTCTTCAACAATAGCTCCTTTTGAGCCACCACCATGGCTATTTAAAATGACAGCAACATGATCAGAAGGATATTTTTTGATTCCCCAAGCTATAAATTGTGCAAGAGTATCAGGATCAGCCATATTTACATGAGAGCCATTTTCTTTTACAACAGGCGAATTGATTCCAAAATGGTGATTTTTAGTTACATAATATGTAACGCAGTTTTGTTTTGGAAGATCGAGCATTGAAACGACATGAGCTGAATCACTTGAGCCTACTCGCTCCATTCTTTGAACTCCCTGTTTTATATAGTCACCAACATCATTATCACCTGCTCCATAGTGAAGAACAGTCCAATTTTTATGAGCTTCAGGCTTTGCTTCTTCACATTCTTGTTGAGCAAATAAATCATCAAGAGCCAATAACTCTTCTTCTGTTACAATTTCTTCTTCAACAGGTATAGAAGTTGCTTTAACTTCTTGTTGAGGATTATTCTGTAAATTTTGAATATTATTTAAATTTTGAGATGTTATATTACTTATATTCATAATTTAGTCTCTTTTGTTTCTTTTGTCTTTATATAAATATATCACAAAATAAACATAAATGTTAATAAAAATTTTGTTAAAATTCAGCAATTTTTTTGTAGATATATTCACTCCACCGTTACGCTTTTTGCCAAATTTCTCGGCTGATCTATATCACAGCCTCTAACATCTGCAATATAATATGACAACAACTGAAGAGGAATGACAGAAAGAATAGCTGAAACATAAGGAGAAGCATCAGGAATTTTTATCAAATTCTTTACAACTGTTTTTGCTGTATCATCCCCTTCTGAAGCTATTCCAATTACAAGTCCTTTTCTTGCTGCAACTTCTTTGACATTGCTTATAACCTTTTCATATAATTTCGATTTAGTCATAATAACTACAACAGGACAATTTTCATCAATAAGTGCAATAGGACCATGTTTCATCTCACCTGCAGCATATCCTTCAGCATGGATATATGAAATCTCTTTCAACTTCAACGCACCTTCAAGTGCCAATGGATAATTTACATTCCTTCCCAAAAACAGAAAATCTCTGCAATTTTGATACATACGAGCTATCATTTTTATATTTTCAATATTTTTATGTTGCAAAATAATTTCTATTTTTTGAGAAATAGAAGAAAGTTCCGATATATATTCCAAAAGTGTTTCTTCACTTATCATTTCCCTAATCTTTGCTAAATAAAGGGCAATAACATACATTACCAAAACTTGAGTTGTAAAACTCTTTGTAGCAGCAACACCTTTCTCAAATCCAGCATTTGTATAAATTACGCCATCAACTTCTCTTGTTATTGAACTTCCAACAACATTTGTTACAGCAACAGTTTTTACTCCAAATTTTCTGGCTTTTACTACTGCTTCTTTAGTATCTGCAGTTTCCCCAGACTGACTGATGGCTATAAAGAGGGTATCATCTGAAATTATTGGTTCCCTATAAATAAATTCAGAAGCAACATCTATGTCAACAGGCAATTTTGCAAGTTCTTCAATAAAATATTTTCCAAGAAAACCTGCATGATATGCAGTTCCACATGCCACTATAGAAATACGCCTAATCTTTTTTAAATGCTCTACAGGGATATTAAAATTAGGTAAATAAAAATCATTATTTCTGATTGTTCCATTTATTGTTTTTGCAAGACACTCTGGCTGTTCGTATATTTCTTTTAACATAAAATATTTATAGCCATTTTTTTTAGCCATTTCGGCATCCCACAAAACCATAGATGTTTTGTATTTTATAGGATTTCCATCAAAATCAAACATTGAGATTTTGCCTTTTTTAATAAAACCAAGCTGTCCATTATCTATATAAACAACTTCTCTTGCATAATCCAAAAAAGCAACTACATCTGAAGCAAGGAAAGTTTCCCCTCTTCCAATTCCTATCACAAGTGGAGATTTCATTCGGGCAAAAAATATGGTATCAGGACAATCTGCACATATAACAGCAATGGCAAAGGCCCCTCTTAATAGAGGAACAGATTTTTTAAATGCCTCCTCAAAATTATCTGTATAATTATCTTCTATCAGATGTACAATTACTTCTGTATCTGTATCTGAAACAAATTTATGACCTTTTGCAATAAGCTCATTTTTTAACTCCATAAAATTTTCTATTATTCCATTGTGAACAACAGCAATTTTATTTTTGCAATCAATATGAGGATGTGCATTTACTTCAGATGGAACTCCATGGGTAGCCCATCTACTGTGCCCTATACCAACAGTTCCATTAATAGGATTATTTTTGAATTTTTCTTCTAATTCTTTTATTTTTCCAACACTTTTTATGATAGAAAGACCATTTTTCCCAGCAAAAGCCATTCCTGAAGAATCATATCCTCTGTATTCAAGTGTTTTTAGTCCATTAAGAACAACTTCTGGAACATTTCTTTTTCCATAATATCCTACAATACCGCACATATTAAAAACTCCAAAATATGAAGATTAAAATCAAAAAATAATTAAGGCGTGTTGTTAAATTCTATTTTCACAAAATTTATTTACCAACACAACTTAATTAAAAAATTCAACATAATAAATATTTTACCTTTATAGCGTTTTTTTTTATTTCACATAGTCAATTTTTTATAAGACATTTGAAAGGATATAAAGGCATATTGTCGAAAAAACAAAGTAGAATCCATAGAATTTACAAGTATAAAGGCAATGGAAAACAAGGAGGAAAACTTATTATGTGGGAACCTTTTACAGAACGAGCCAGAAGGTCTATTGTACTTGCTCAGGAAGAAGCTCAAAGAATTGGAACAAACTATATAGGAACAGAGCATTTGCTCCTTGGAATAATGAGCGAAGGAGAGAGTGTTGCCGCTAAAGTCCTTGAAAGGCTTGGTTTAACACTTTCAAAACTCAGAAAAGAAGTTGAGGCAAATACTGCAAATTCACCAAAATCCAAAAGTCCAGAAGTAGTATTTACCCCAAGAGCCAAAAAAGTTATTGAAATAGCCTATGAAGAAGCGAGAAGTTTATCTAACAACTACATAGGCACAGAACACCTTCTTTTAGGGCTTATAAAAGAAAGTGAAGGTGTTGCTTCAAGAGTTTTAAACAACTTAGGCATAGATATTAATAGAATAAAATCAGAAATAACAAATATATTGGGAATAGATACTCCAACCCCACAGCAAGTAAAAGAGAAAACCAAGACCCCTACCCTCGATCAGTATAGTAGAGACTTGACAAAACTTGCTAGAGAGAAAAAATTAGACCCTGTAATCGGAAGACAGACAGAGATTGACAGAATAATACAAATCTTGTCGAGAAGACAAAAAAATAATCCTGCACTATTGGGTGAACCAGGTGTTGGTAAAACAGCTATTGTCGAGGGACTTGCTCAAAGAATATGTGAAAATGATGTTCCAGAGACAATAAGAGACAAAAGAGTTGTTAATATAGATATGGCTTCTATTGTAGCAGGTACTAAATACAGAGGCGAATTTGAAGAACGACTCAAAAAAATAATGGAAGAAATCCGTTCAGCTTCTGGTGAAATAATACTATTCATAGACGAATTACATGTAATAGTTGGTGCTGGTTCAGCAGAAGGCTCATTAGATGCAGCAAATATCCTAAAGCCACCATTAGCAAGAGGAGAATTGCAGTGTATAGGTTCAACAACTCCTGATGAATACAGAAAACATGTCGAAAAAGACGCAGCACTTGAGAGAAGATTCCAACCTGTAAGAATCGAAGAGCCAACACAAGAACAGACAATAGAAATTTTGAAAGGATTAAGAGACAGATACGAAGCACATCACAAAATCAGAATTACTGATGAAGCGATCGTTATGGCTGTAAAACTTGCAGACAGATATATAAGTGATAGATTTTTGCCAGATAAAGCCATTGATGTAATAGATGAATCATCTTCAAGAGTTCGTCTAAAAGCAACACTTCCACCTGCAGAACTCAGAAAAGCGGAAGCAGATTTAAGAAGAATCAAAGAAGAAAAAGAGACTGTAATAAAAGCCCAAGAATACGAAAAAGCTGCAAAATGCAGAGAAAAAGAAGATGAATTGAGAGAAAAAATTGTTGAGCTTCGTGCAGAATGGGAAGAAAAGAAAAACAATAGAGGTTCTAACCTCAATGTTTTGACAGAAGATGATGTTGCTTATGTAGTATCTCAGCAAACAAAGATTCCTGTTACAAAACTTGCAAAAGAAGAATCTAAAAAACTTCTTGCTATGGAAGATGAATTAAAGAAGAGAATCATCGGACAGGATGAAGCAATACATATAATTTCAAAATCAATAAGAAGAGCAAGAGCTGGACTTCAAGATCCAAAGCGTCCAGTAGGTTCATTTATATTCTTAGGTCCAACAGGTATAGGAAAAACAGAACTTGCAAAAGCTCTCACCGAATTTTTATTCGATGATGAAGATGCACTCGTAAGAATAGATATGTCTGAATATATGGAAAAATTTGCTGTATCTCGTCTCATCGGAGCTCCTCCAGGATATGTTGGATTTGAAGAAGGCGGACAGCTCACTGAAGTTGTCAGAAGAAAGCCATATTCTGTTGTTCTCTTAGATGAAATAGAAAAAGCTCATCCAGATGTATTTAATATCCTATTGCAAATTCTTGAAGACGGAAGATTGACAGATTCACAGGGAAGAAATGTGAACTTCAAAAATACTGTCATAATAATGACTTCAAATATCGGTACATCTTCAACAATAGAAGGCGGAGAAATCGGTATTAGATCGGTAAAAGATACAGGTTCTCCAGAAGCAAAACATGAGAGAACAAAAAGAAAAATAATGGACGAAGTCAAAAAGCTGTTTAAACCAGAGCTTTTAAACAGAATTGATGAAACAATAGTTTTCCATCACCTTGGCGAAAATGAAATCAAGCAAATTGTCGATCTTATGATGAATAGAGTAAGAAAAGAGATTGAAGATCGCAAACGCAAGATGAAAATAACAGAAGAGGCAAGAACTAGACTTGCAAAAGAAGGATATGATCCTGCTTATGGTGCAAGACCACTCAGAAGAGCAATTCAAAGAATGGTTGAAGACCCTCTTGCTGAAGAATTCATCAGAGGTGGTTATGAAGAAGGAGATACAGTCTTAATCGACATAGACCCAGATGATGAGAAAAAATTAAAATTTTCAAAAGTTGAAGAAGATAAATAAAAAATAGATATATTTCCCTTTCACATTTGAAATTAATTATTCAAATGTGAAAGGGAAAAAATAAAAAATATGAAACCAAAAACACAATATGTATGTTCGAATTGTGGTTCTGTATCACTAAAATGGATAGGTAGATGTCCAGATTGCGACAAATGGAACACATTTCAAGAAGAGACAATAATCCCAAAATCATCTTCTATAAATAACTCTCTTCTCGTCCAAGGTTCAAAACCTGAAAAAATACAAGAAATAGACACAGCCGAACATCAACGAATAAAAACAGGGTCAGAAGAACTTGATAGAGTTTTAGGAGGCGGAATAGTACCTGGTTCCGTAATTTTGGTAGGTGGACCTCCTGGAATTGGAAAATCGACATTACTTTTACAGGTTTCAAACGGAATTTCAAAATATGGCAAAGTTCTCTATGTAAGTGGAGAAGAATCTTCAAAACAAATAAAAATGAGAGCAGACAGATTACATATAAATCCTGAAAATTTATATGTTATGTCTGAAGTAAATTTAGATGAAATTTTAAATCAATGTAGTCTTGATAGATATTCTCTTATAATACTTGATTCAATACAGACTGTTTTTAGACCTAATACAGAATCAGCTCCAGGTAGTGTAAGCCAAGTTAGAGAATGTACTTCTGCCCTTGTCAGAATGGCAAAAACAGCAGAATCTGCATTGATAATAGTGGGACATGTTACAAAAGAAGGAAATATTGCTGGACCAAGAGTCTTAGAACATTTAGTTGATTCTGTGATATATTTTGAAGGTGAACATATTCAAAACTTTAGAATTATTAAACCTGTTAAAAATAGGTTTGGTTCAACAGATGAAGCTGGAATATTTGAAATGACTTCAACAGGATTAAAAAGCATACAAAATCCTTCAGGGTATTTTCTCACAGGTAGAACAGGTGATGCTTCAGGTTCTGCAATAATCCCTGTAATAGAAGGCTCAAGAGCTATATTAGTTGAACTTCAAGCATTGGTTACAAAATCATGGTTTGGCATTCCAAACAGAAAAACAAATGGTTTTGATATAAACAGGTTATCACTAATTTTAGCAGTAATAGAAAAAAGAGCAGGATTACAAATATCCTCAAATGATGTTTATGTAAATGCAGTTGCTGGTATGGAAATAACAGAACCTGCTGCAGATTTAACAGCTGCAACTGCAATAATTTCAAGTTATACAGACAAAACATTAGGTGTTGAAAGTGCTATTTTTGGAGAAATAGGTTTAGGAGGAGAGATAAGAGGAGTTTCATTTGCTGAAAAAAGAATAGCAGAAGCCGAGAGACTTGGTTTTAAAAAAATATTCATACCAAAACAAAATGAGTCAGCAATATCTTCTTATAGAAATTCTTCGAGAAATAATCCGATAAAAATAGTAACTTTATCAACAGTAAAAGATTTAGTTTATAGTTTAGGGAAGGGCTAAATAATATAGTTCGGATATATCAATGAAAAAATTAATCAAAGGATTATTTTTTATATTTTTCTCTCTATGTGGGGGAATTGCAGGATGGTCTATTTATAAATATTTAAATCCAATCCTCCAAAATGTCTCTCCTGAGTTATCTTTTATAAATTCAGTTGTTTTTACAATAATAGGAATTATTTTTGGCATTTCTTTTAGTTCAGCACTTTCCGATTCCATTTTAAAACTGATAGAGCAAATAGCAAAACAACTCTTGACAATGTCAACAAAAAAATTGACTGGTGGAGCTGTTGGTTTAATTGCAGGGTTAATTACATCTGCCCTATCAGTTTATATAATTTCAACAATTCCTTTTGATTTAATTCCATTCGGAAGATATATCCACTCCCTTTTTTCAATATCAATAACAATACTCATCTGTTACATAAGTGTTTATTTAGGGGCCATAATAATTGGAAAAGTATCAGTTTCATCCCAAATGTTGAAATCAAAAAATGGACTTGATCTATTTTGGGGTGAAAAACAAAAAATAATTGATACTAGTGTGATCATTGATGGCAGAATTTATGATATATTAAAAACTGGATTTATAGATAGTACAATTATAGTTCCACGCTTTATTTTGACAGAACTTCAAACATTGGCAGATTCAGCAGATGATTTAAAGAGAA
This sequence comes from uncultured bacterium, assembly GCA_902790465.1. Classification (GTDB taxonomy): domain Bacteria; phylum Vulcanimicrobiota; class CADAWZ01; order CADAWZ01; family CADAWZ01; genus CADAWZ01. The sequence goes on from CADASF010000001.1 coordinate 22,919, forward strand.
CAAAAGGCAGAAAAGGGCTTGATCTTCTCGAAGTAATGAAAAAAGAATTTGAACTTGAAATTGTAGATCAAGACTACGAAGGAATACCTGTTGATGACAAATTATTAAATTTAGCCACAGAATTACATGCAAGCCTATTGACAAATGATTATAATTTAAATAAAGTTGCAACTGTAAAAGGCATTGAAGTATTAAATATAAATGATCTATCAAATGCCGTAAAACCAGCAATTCATGCAGGTGAAATTTTAAAAGTAAATGTAATAAAAGAAGGTAAAGAAGCAAATCAAGGAATTGCATATCTTGAAAATGGAACAATGATTGTAATTGAAAATGGAAAGAAATACATCGGAGAAGATGTAATTATAGAAGTAACAAGCTATCTTCAGACATCTGCAGGAAAAATGGTATTTTCAAAAATTTATCAAAATAAGAAAAAGTAAAACTTGTTACAGACGGAAAACAGGACGAGAAAAAAATGAAAGAAAAAAAGATTGCAGGACTTATCACAGCAGGTGGCTCTTCGTCTCGAATGAAAGATGGAATTAACAAACTTTTTATTCCAATAAATGGGATTCCAATTTTAATTTATTCTGTAATTGCTTTTTCAAATAGTGAAAAAATAGACAGCATTTTCATATCTGTAAAAGAAAATTTGATTCCACTTGTGAAAAGTCTTTGTATATCTTTTAAGATAGCAAAAAAAATTGTAGTTGTAAAAGGTGGAGAAACAAGACAAGAATCAGTAAAAAATCTGCTTTTATCCGTACCAAATGAAATAGATATTATATGTGTTCACGATGGGGCAAGACCTATGATTACATCAAAATCAATAGATTTTCTGCTTTCAAATTTCACAGAAGATATCGACGGCATAATCCCTTGTACCTCAATAACAGACACAGTAAAAAAGATTGACAAAAATAATATAATAATTTCAACAGAACCAAGAGACGAACTTGTAAGAGTACAAACTCCTCAGATATTTAAAAGAGATATACTAATTGAAGCATACAAAAAAGCAGAAGAAGATAAATTTACAGGAACAGATGAGGCTTCATTAGTTGAAAGATTATCTAAAAAAATAAAAGTGATAAAATTACAAGGGAAAAATTTAAAAATCACATATAAAGAAGATATAGAAACATTCAAACAATTTTTACTCCCGAAGGACATTATAAAATATGCCAATGGATGACAATGATATAAGAGAAGAAATGGAATATCTAGATGAAGTAATGCTAGATTATTCCACTATGGTAAAAAATATAGGAAAAAATGGATTGGCTGCAAGTCTATTGATGAATTATAGAGATGAAATTCAAGACATAATGACAGAACTTGCAATGAACAACAGAGATGTAAAAGAATATAGAAAAAATTTGATAATGCTTGACAATGAGCTGAGACAAAAGGCTCAGCTGTATGTAAATGAAGTTGGACATGCAAATTTTAAGCAATATCAAATAATAAATAATCCCCCTCCTGAAAGATGGTGGTGGTATTTAAATAGAGTAACCATGGGGAGAGAGGAAGACAAAAAGAAACCGTGGGAATTTTGGAAATAAATAAATTTTTATCATTTATATTTATTTTGTCTATTTTTCTATTTGTAACAGGTTGTTATAATGCAAAATTGGCAGAAAAAATAGACCTAGCTCAAAAACAGCTTGAAATTGGTGCAACTGCTGATTCAGAAAAGACGATTCAAAACATTATTTTAAAGATAAAAGATAAAAAACAACTTGCAAAAATTCTCTCAATAAAAGCTGAAATATCTGCAGGTAAGGGTATGTTCAAACACTCAATAGAAGAAATAAGAACAGCTGTTGCTTTAGATTCCCAAAATGGAGAAATAAGAAAGCAATCTGCAAAAGTATATTTGAGAATGGGAGATTTAAATAGATCATTATCTGAAATAGAAAGAGCTACAGAAATATCACCTGATGATTTGAGTATATCCGCATTAAAAATATATATATTGTCAAAATTATATGATAAATATACAGCTCTATCTTATGCAAGAAATCTTCTGAGAGAACATTCTGAATGTCAACACACAAAAAAAGAACTAAACTTAATATATTTAAAAATTGCAGACTTGCTTGTAGAAGAAAAAGAATATAGCAAAGCAAAAAGTATATATGAAGATATATTAAAAGATGAACAACAAAAAGATAATGCCTTATTAGGAATTGCAAATATTTATTATCTTCAAAAAAATACAAAAAAAGCTGAAAAATTTGTTTTACAATCAATAGAAGCAAATGAATTTAATCCAGAATCACATATACTTGCAGCAAGAATATACCATCTACAAAATCAACCACAAAAAATAAAGAGAGAATTGGAATCTGCACTAAATCACAACTGTACGACTCCAGCCCTTGCCATTGAATATGGATTTCTATGTCTCAGAAGTAAAGATCTCGAAACTGCTGAAAAATTTGCTAAATTGGCATTGAATTCAGCTCCAAATGATCCTGATGTACTTGGATTTGTAGCAACTGTTGCAATAGATAAAAATCACTTTCAGCAGGCAAAAGAATATTCACAAAAATCACTTGACTTAGATTCAAAAAATATGATTGCCCATGTTGCAAGAACAGAAATGGCACTTAAAAATAAAGATTTTAAAGAAGCTGAAAAACATCTAAAGATATGTCTTGAAAATGATGACACATTTCTAATTGCAAATACATATATGGCAAAAATAAAACTTATCCAAAACAATATAAAAGAATCTGAAAAATATATAGATAAAGCCATTGCAAAAGCTCCGACAGATCATTTTGCACTATATTTTAAATCATGTATTTGTGCTACAAAATCAGATAAAGCAAATGCTTTTAAATATCTTAAAAAAGCTATTAAACACGGAGCTAAAGGAAAGAGAGAAATCATAAGAGACAACTGTTGGCAAAAATATTTAAACGATCAAGAATTTAAAAAAATCATAAATGAAATATCTTAAAAGAGGGTAAACAAATGACGGCAGAAACAAGAAAAAATAAATTACCAACAGGAGATATTGTCTTAGGTGGTGTTCTCTCTGCTTGTGTACTTGTTTTAGCCCTTATATCACAATTGACAGGATTTTCAGACATTCTAACATATACGGCAGTTACTCCAATAGTCATTGCAATATTAAAAAAAGATTTTAAATTTGGAATAATAGTAAGTTTTGTTTCAACCATTCTTATAAGTGCTAGTTTAGGTTTATTTCCTTCAGGAATATACTTTTTTATAATGATAATTCCCCCAGCCCTTACACTCGGTTATCTTATGAAGAAAAAAGAAAAAATTACTGGAATTATCTTGATATTGTCCATAATTTTATTTATCACAACAACACTATCAATCATTATGACATCATTTATAACTGGAATATCTCTTACAGATGATGTAAATAGTGCTGTTAAATCAATCTATCTCTTTTCTAAAAACACACTTGAAGCATTTCCAGAAATTGTATATGCAATATTTTCACTTATTCCCTCTGCAATAATAATAGGTCTTATGATCAAATATAAAAAATTGTCATCTTCATCAGTTATTCCTGTTTCAATAGCAATAGCTATTATCTCTGCACTTTTAGTTAATTTGATATCAAAATATATTGGAATCGCTCCAGAAGAAATATTTAACAAAATGGGACAAGAAGGATTTAAATCACTATTTTTATCATCAATTCCATTTATAATTGGAGTTATTTCAATATCATATTCTTTCTATCTTTGGTTTTTCAATGAATGGATTTCAGCAAGATTAAAAATAACAGAAAAAAAGCCATTGGGAAATGGAATAATAGAATTAATAGAATATCCAAAATATTTCGCTTATATATTTATAATTTCTCTTTCGATATTTATTATAACATCAATAACCAAAATAAGCCTCACAATAACTATTTTTAATAATACAAAAATAAATTTGCTCTCAGGTCTAATGTTGAATATATTCCTATTTTTAGGATTTTTGCTATTTATAAAGGGAATGTTCATTTTAAGAGATTTTGTATTTACAAAAATAAAAAGTTTTCCAATGAGATTATTAACAGTATTGATGTTGATGACGATATTAGCACCATTCCCAATAGCGATAGGTTGGTATGTATGTTTTAAAGGAGCTAAAATCATAATTGAAACAGCTCATGCTATAAATCCAGAGGTATCAAATGACAATGTAAAATTTAAAATTGTTGAATATGAAAAAACAGAAGAAGAATCAAAAGAAGAATCTATAAACCAACCCCAAAAAGAAGATGTGAAAAAAGAAAAATCGAAAAAAAAATTAAAAAACATCACAAGAACAGTAAACAATTCTGAAAAAAAATCGAAAAAATCAAAAAAAAGATGAAATTTTTTTTACATTTTTGGGACAATTATGGTATAATATAATTGTTAAATCCTCAAAAAATACGGAGGGGCAAAATGAAAATTTACAGAGCTATAATTTTTATATTTTTATTTATTGGTCTATTTGCACTGCAAGCACAAGCTGCCGCACGACTTTCTGGTAAAATATTATCTGTAAAAAATGGAGTTTATACTGTTGAACTAGGAGACGGCTCAAAAGTTGAGATAAAACTGCAAAGTGGTGGAAAATCAATGAGAGGACAAGGAATAGGTGCTTTCAGAACAGGAGAAACAGCTGTATTTAATGTCATAAGTGCATTAAATGACTCCCCTCTTTTAGCAGATGCAGTAATGGATGTCGCTTACGCAAACCAAAATTCAACAAGTTCATATACAATGTTGAGAAACACAAAAATTGGTGGATTTGCAACAGCAGCAGGTCCAGCTCCTATGGGTGGTCAAAGACCTGATGCAGTAGGAAGAATAGGTACAGGTGGAAGCAAAAATTTAAGCCCTGCTCCAAAGGTAAATGTTCCATTTACAGCAGCACCTGCTCCAATGGGTTCTCCTGTAATAGGTCAAGCATTGACAAATGGCGGAAACAATCCAATGCCACAATCAAACTTTTTCAATCAACAGAACCAAAATGGACTTAACCAAAACAGTATGAATTCTCCATTGAATCCAATGAATCCAGAGGCTCCTTCTGGTATGTTCCAACAGCCAAATGGAATGGGAATGCCAAACGGAATGGGAATGCCCCAGACAAATGATCCAATGATGAATTTGACAATGGGAACAGCAGATCCAAGCTCACTCATACTTGGAGGCAAAAAAAATACTGCAGAAGGAATGATATATGGCACTGGAGTACAGGGGCAAAACAATATGGATCCTACAAGAATGTTTATGGGTAAAAATGACGATGATGATGAAGACGAAAGTGATGGACTCGAAGCATTAAATCCTGCAAACATAAATGGAATGGCTGGTCAACAAATAAACACATCTGGAAAAATAATGAATGTTGATATGTCAAAAGGAATTATATTCTATATGTCTGCAAATGCCCCAGGAATGCAAGAATTAGGTAGTGTTATGATAAGTCCAGCAACAATATTACTCGATGGCAGAACAGGTCAGGCAATCTCAATTCAAGACATAAAACCTGGTATGAATATGCAGGTAAGTGGAATGCAACAAAACGGCACAATAAAAGCTACAAAAATAACAGTAATACCATAGAAAATCAAATTATTTTTTGGGTAAGAAACAGCACGGAAATCAATTTTTTGTAGTTTTTAGTTTTTCGGTATAAGATGTTCACTAGTTCTCTGTTTTTCCGCATAGTGAAGTATAATTTGCAAATAACAACCATTTGTTTTCTAATTACAAATTGCAAAAACCTACTATAGAAAACAGACATATCGTTCACTATCTTATACTGCAAAAACTTTCCTAATTTGCTTAAATAATACAATTTTACAAAAATTGATTTCCGTGAAGAAACAGGGGTTAGAATTGGATAATCAAGATATAAAAACAAAAGCGGCAAAAGTTTGGTATGCAATAGGTGTATTAATTTTAACATTTATCATATTGATGATAATGTTCAACTTCAAGAATATAATATCATTGATAATAATCTGTATTTTATTATCGTATGTGATGATGCCTTTTATATCTTTTTTTTCAAATCCAATAGATATAAAAATACCAGAAAACATATCAATAGGTAAATTCAATATAAAATTGCCTTTAATTGGTGGCAAAAATATAAAAACCAAAAAAGGTCTTTCTCGAGTTACATCAATAAGTTTAACATTTATTTTGTTTATAACAACAATAGTTCTTGTTTTTACTATTATAACTCCAATAATAAAACATGAAATAAAAAATCTCTATGACAACAGAGAACATTACAAACATATAATAGATAGAGAATATAAAAAAGCAGATGAATACCTTGATAAGCATATTCCAAAATCACTTATAAAATATAAAGAAGAAGCAAAGAACAATCTAAACATAAAAAATATAGCTACATATCTAAAAAATGCTGTAGAATCCATAATGCCAGCAGTAACAAATTTTATGGGTTCTATTTCACATCTTCTTTTAATACCATTTGCAACTTTTTATATATTGATGGATTATGATACATATCAAGTAGCACTGATGTCGCTTATTCCTAAAAATAGAAAAAAAGAAGTTACAAGTCTTTTAACAGAAATAGATGTTATGCTAAAACAATATATAAAAGGTCAACTTCTTGTCTGTTTTATCATAGGAGCTTCTATCACAATCGCAATGTGGTTATTACAAATTCCTTATGCCCTAATAATCGGCACATTTGCAGGATGTATAGATGTTATTCCCTACATAGGTGTTATAGTAAGTCTTATACCAGCCGTTCTCTTGGCTCTTATGAAAAGTCCAATACATGCAATCTTAACTCTCGGCATATTGTATTTTATTCATTGGCTTGAAGGACATGTGATTATTCCAAACATAATGGGACAAAGCGTAAAATTACCTCCATTGACAATAATTATAGCATTGATCATCGGAGCTGAAGTTATGGGAATTATAGGAATGTTCCTCGCTGTTCCAATAGCTGCCATTTTGAGAGTTGTCATTGAATTTTATATCAAAAAGAGAATAGAAAAGGAAGAAGCTTCAATTATATAAAATCTTGTTTTCTGCTTTTATTTTTTCTACTACTTTATTTTCTGCTTAATGTTACTTTGTTATGATCAGCTCATTCTAAACACAATTATTTTTTATAAAATTTTATTAAAAAATAATTGTGATGTCATTCCAAATCCCCCAAAACTTTATTAAATTTGCTAAATAGTGCGTTTTTCAAAAATTGATTTCCGTTAATTCCTCTTTGCACCAAAAAAGTTGCGAAAGCAGATAAAACAAACTATTTTATTTTTTCACAATCCCCAATTTGAAATAATATTATAAAAAAGAAAAGGTCTAGAAAGGATTAAATTAGCCTTAAATAGAATAAAGAAAAGAGAAAAAAGCCATTAAAATTATGGCAATTTAAAGAATCGACTGAAGTCGTTAGGGGGTATTGATATGGCGAGAAAAACATTTGTTTTGGATACCAATGTATTGCTTCACTCAGCTGATGCACTCAATTCATTTGAAGACAATGAAATCGTAATCCCAATAGTTGTACTTGATGAAATAGATAAGTTCAAAAAAGGCTCTTCTGAAATAAATAGAAATGCACGACTTTTCATAAAAAAATTAGATGAACTAAGACTTCAAGGTTCTTTGACAGACGGCATAGAACTTCCAAATGGAGGTCTATTAAAAGTTGTCATTGACTTAGGAAAAACAGCAATGTCAAAACTTCTTCCAGATGGTTTTGAAAATTCAAATGACAACAGAATTTTAGCACATGTACTGGAACTAAAAAAACACAATAAAACAAGAAAGACAATACTCGTCAGTAAAGATATAAATATGAGAGTAAAAGCTGATGCTATGGGCATAACAGCAGAAGATTATGAAGCAGATAAAGTTGAAATAAACGAGTTATATACAGGACAAACAGAAATCTATATAACCCCTGAAGAAATGTCTGATTTCTACAAAACTGGAAAGATGACAAATCACATAGAAGATCTAAAGCCAAATGAATATGTTACAATGATCAACTCAAATAACCCAAATGGTACTGCTTTGGGAAGATATGACAGCATTATGCGTGAAATAGTACCTCTAAAAATAGAGGATTCCATATTTGGAATAACTCCTCGCAACAGAGAACAGAGATTTGCTGCCGATATGCTTTTAAATGACAGAATAAAACTTGTAACAATTATGGGAAAAGCAGGAACAGGAAAAACACTCCTTGCATTAGCTGCAGGACTTAGCAAGGTAATAGGTTCAAGTGATATTTACGACGGAGATGACGAAGTTACAAGATTTAGAAAACTCAATGTCTATAGACCAATAATTCCAATGGGTAAAGACATAGGATATCTACCAGGAAGAGAAGAAGACAAAATCCATCCATACATGTATCCAATTTATGACAATCTCGAATATTTGTTGCATGATGATTCATTTAGAAAAGATGATGAAAAATTCTCAGGAACAAATATAACAGCAAAATATCTTCAAGATGCAGAAAAACTTGAAGTAAAAGCTCTCACATACATAAGAGGAAGAAGTTTGCCATATCAAATTATCCTTGTTGACGAAGCTCAAAACTTGACCCCACATGAGGCAAAGACAATAATAACAAGAGCAGGCGAAGGCACAAAGATAATACTTACTGGTGATATCAACCAAATAGATAATCCATATATAGATTCAACAAGTAATGGTCTTGCATATATAGTAGAGCGTTTCAAATATCAAAATTTGGCTGCACATGTAACATTGACAAAAGGAGAGAGATCAGATCTCGCTGAATTAGCTGCAACTCTACTTGATTAATATTTCAAATTGAAAGAATTTTATAAAACCATGAAGAAAATCTTGCTACCTATTTTTTTAATAACCTTGACTTTATTTCCTTTTGAAGCTAACGCCAACAACAAATTTAATTTTGTTAAATCAACAACAAAAGGAATAAGTGTCAAACTTCCAAATGAAAAAAATATACAACAATATAGAATTAAATATTTGGAAAAAGCACAAAAACAAATTGATAGTGGAGATAATCTTCAAGCCTGTTTAACTGTCAGAAAACTTATAGATTTACTTCTAAAAAAGACAAGTGAAATGACAGTAGATGAATGGATTGCTTCCTATGGTAGATTTTATAAAGAAGTAACAGAAATTCAAAATCAATACAAAAAAAAGTTTATTGAATCAAGAAATATTTCAATAAAAAAAGATTATGAACAGATAAAGAGAGATAGACTATCGGTGAAAAATTTTCCGAAAATAAAAGAAATTAAAGACATAAATTCTTTTATATCTATCGATGGTCTTCTCTCTATAAAATCAATTAATGACTTATATTCAGATAATTCACATATAGGAATAACAATATTTGATAACAATGAAAAAATATTTGAAGAACTTCCTATTCCTGATGATGGAAAAAATCCACAAATAAAAAGATGGAGTAAAAGATATATAATAAAATCTCCAAAGTGGTCTCCTACTGGTGAAACTTATGCCTATTTATTAAACGGAGCATTGTGTATATCCTCACAGATAAATAAGCCTATTTTAATATCTGAAATAAAAGATATAGATAATTCAAATGATATATCATTTGAATGGTCAAATGACGGAAAAAATTTATGTTATCTAAGAAAAACAAATAATGAAACAACTGCATTTATAAATAATATATCTGAAAAGAAAGAGAAAAAGATAGGAAAAGCTGAAAACATATCGATATCTTCAAATGGAAAATTTGCAGTTATTGAAAATAATGGAAAAATATCACTTTATAATTCAGAAACAAATAAATTAACAGATTTTGCAAATGGCAAAAATCCAACATTTTCAACAGATGACAAAAATATTATTTATGTATCAAATAATAACTCTATAAATTCAAAACAAATAACTGATAAAAAAGAAAAAATATTATTTAAAGGAAAAAAAGATAAAAATATAATATCGATAGCAGGAATTTCAAAAAATATCACCGCTGTTGTATTTGCAGATGGAAATCTAATATTATTGATTAATGATGAAAAAATATTGCCCTTGACAAATAAAACTGGAAAAATAGAAAAATCATTTCCAAATTCAATAAATGGAATTTTATGCGAAAATAAATTTGTAAAATTTAACTGAGTTCTCAGATGTCAAAAGAAACTATTAATAAAGATACAACATATTTTAAACATAAAAAAGAAAGAACATTGACCAAATTCAAAAGATTTTTACTCTTTTTAATTTTAGGTACAATAGTATCATTTCTCATAAGTTTCTTTTTTATAAAAAGCTATATGGTAAAATCTGCAGAATACAATGCCAAACTTGCAGAAATAAAAATTCTACAACAAGAAAAAGAAAAATTAGAAGAAGAAAATGAAATTCTTCAAAGTAAGATAGAATATCTAAAGACAGAAAAAGGCGTAGAATCAGTAGCAAGAGAAAAATTGGGACTTGTAAAACCTTCTGAAATAGCTTTTGTTGTTGTAAATGATAAAAACTCCACTAATTCATCTACAAAAATAAAAAAAGATAAAACAATAAAAAAAGATACTCCTAAAAAAGAAATAAAAGAAGAAAAAAAAATAAATTGGTTTGATTTACTTTGGAGAGATTTATTTAGCGGAGGAGAAGATAAAAAAAAATAAGTGGAATATAGAGAAATTGGCAAAACAGGAATAAAAATATCTCTTCTTTCATTTGGAACATTGACAATGTCTCATGTCCAAAAAAATATGTCTCCCAAAGAAGGTTCTGAATTAATTGAAAAAGCTATAGATTCAGGAATTAACTATTTTGATTCAGCTGAAATATATGACACATATAGACATATAGGATATAAAAAACTCCCAGATGAAATAATGATTGGTGCAAAATCTTATGCCTATGAATATGATCAAATGCAACATTCCATAGAAAAAGCTCTCAAAGAGACAAAGAGAGATAGAATAGATATATTTATGTTGCACCAACAAGAAAGCGAACTAACTCTACAAGGACATAAACCAGCAATAGATTGCATGTTAAAGGCAAAAGAAAAAGGGCTTATACGACTTACTGGAGTCTCTACACATCACATCGAATGCGTAAAAGCACTTGCAGAACATGATGAAATAGATATAATTTTTGCAATATTCAACTATAGAGGTCTCGGAATAATAGATGGTACAGCTCTTGAAATGCAAAGAGCTCTTGAAACAGCTTATAAAAAAGGTAAAGGCATTTTTATAATGAAAGGGCTGGGAGGTGGTCATTGCTTTAGAGAACCACAAAAAGCATTTAATTTTTTAAGACAATTTCCATTTATTTCATCTGTTGTGATAGGAATGCAAAACGAAGATGAAATAAAATATAATATATCAATGATGCATGGATTAGAGATTCCCAAAGAACTATCGGAAAGATTATCAAACAGAAAAAGATATCTAAATATAGAGCATGAAGGTTGCCAAAAATGTGGAAATTGTGTTAGAAGATGTGATCAACAAGCTCTTTCTCTAACAGAAAATGGAATAGTTGTAAATAGAGAAAAATGTATATTATGTGGATATTGTGCTTCAGTATGTCCAGATTTTTGTCTAGAAGTAATTTAATTTATTTTTTTAAAGGATAATAAATATATATTTTTGAATATATTTTTAAGAATATTTTTATAAGGAAATAAAAACATGATTAAATTTAGTCCTCCAATGGTTGCTTTAGCAAATATTGCTGAAATGTGGATGAATGATAAATCATTCACACAACAATTACAATTAGTTCTCAATGATGCAATAGCATTAAATGCTTCAGAACAACAGATGTTGAAATTTGATTTACAAGGTATGAAAAAAATCAATGTCATACTCAATGCTGAAGCTGAAGCCGAAGAACAATATAGAAAGATAGATGAACTTTTAGGGGAATTAAAAAATATAATCGACAGTGGCAAATCATCTCCTGTTGTAGATGATTTATTAAATGGCATAGAAGAAGCTCTTATCTTAAAAGAAAGAGCAATATCTGCAATGAAACAAGAAGATATTAAACTAAGACTTTCAAGATATCCTGTTGTAAATGACTATCTACAAGCATGTTTAAATGTATATGGGGAAAGTGAAACAGATGATATTCTTCCATACAGACAACAACTTATGATTGGATTTGTAGAAGATACTGAAGAAGAATTCAATGATTATCTTGAGATAAGACCTCAAGCCTCTCAATGGCAACCCCATTTTATAAATTATATGGCAAATATAAAAGAAGGTATTGGCGGAATTCAAGTATTTTTGGAAGAACATAACAGCCAAAATTTGATAGCTGGTGCTGCTATGGTTCAAGAAAATGCTAAAACTCTACATGATTACCTAAAAGATATGCATGAAAAAATCGATTCTCTTTTTTCATTTTCTAAAATAGATGAACTCGAAAGACTTTGGATAAGAAGATACAGAGTTAAAAATGGTGATGTAAAAATAGAATCTCCAGAAATCGAAATAGATGAAAATGCAAATCTAAGTGAAGAAGAGATAGAAAAATTAGCATTAGAAATAGAAAATAGCGATAATGACAATGAATATTACTTAGATGATGTCTTAAACGAAGTCAATAACCTCATTCAAAGGCATGAATCAACAGTAGTAAATTTTGATAAAACATTTCTTCCTGAAAATGTAAAAGAATATTACAGAGATTCATTAAAACAACTTGTGGAATATGAAAGACAGTGTTTCACCAATTTAGATGATAGTGATGAAAGTTTAATTGCATTAAAAGATGCTATTGAAAATTTTGAAAATACAATGGCAACAATTTTAGAATATGCAAGAACTCAATCTTTTGACATATCAAAGGCTGCAAATATAAATGAATACTGTGATATTATAGCAGGAGTTTATTTTGGAACAGCACCTATCAGAATTTTAAGAAGAGTAAACAACTTCATGATTGAAAAATTCTCAGAAGTACAAGAACCAGCTCCTGAAACAGTAGAATTTATAAATCTTCAAGGTGAAGCATTGAGAATGGTAAATGATGCTCTGACATCAAATAATTTTTCTGCTCTTCCATTGGCAATGGAAAAAATGAAACAAGGTGTTTCTGGAATATTAAATATATGTAAAGAAAGAGAAGAAGCAGAAAAAGCTAATGAAGCTAAAGAAGCAGGTAATACAATACTATGTATAAAATGCGGAACAGCAAACCCTGCAACAGCCTCACATTGCTCAAAATGTAATGCCTCTCTAGCATTTGCAAAAACAATGATGGCTCAAGAAACACCTTCAGAAGGTAGCTTATTAAATATAAGTCAAGATGGCAGTGGCGACGCAATGCCAAGTGAAAACATAAAAAGAATTGAAGAATTAATAAGCCAACTCATATTTGTTTCAAAAAATCCAAGTTCTCCTGCATTCCAAGAATTTACAGTTGGCGAAGTTGTAAATCCAATATTAGAAGAAGCCAAAAAAGTCTTGTCATTTATGAATTCAAGACCTAAAGATACAGAAGATGAAATAGACCCTGCTCCATTTATTGAAGCAACTAAAAAATTCATAAAAGGACTTCAAAGTATAGCTGATTTTGACAATGATAGAGATACTGGAAGAGCTATTATGGGAAATGATTTAGTCCATGAGGCTTTTGAAGAATTTAAACAAATTAAAATGATGGCACAACCAATGTAAATATTTTCTTTAAACCTATCCCCTATTTTTACAATCCTAATTTAGTATTGTAAAAATTTTTCCCCTTTCCTTGATTGCAAACAAGGAAAGGGGATTTTTATTGGCTAATTGGTAGTTTACAAACACGACTTAGGGATTTTTTACAAATCTAATTCCTTCAGAAGTTTTATATGTTATGGTACCTTCTTCAATTTTTACAAGTCCACTATTTAAAAGTTCTTTTACAATATCTGCAGTCAACTCAGAAACCCCTACTTTTGACAAGGAATTTTTCCATAATGTAAATTTACATCCCTGTTGCCATTTAGAACAGTAAAAAGCCTTTGAATTTTCAAAAATATAGCCTTTTTTACAGACAGGACAAATCCCAAGTGCTTTTTCAGGTACATTTTTCTTCACATTCTCAAAAACAAAATCTTGATTATTTTTATCCTTATTTGCGAGAATTTCTGATTCCTTTACAAGAAAATTTACAAATTTAACAATGCTTTGCATAAATCTCTCAGGTTGCATATTTCCCTTGTATATGGATTCAAGACCTTTCTCCCATTTGCCAGTAGTCTCAGGTGATCTCAATTCAGGAGGAATTATTGACATCAATTTCTTGCCTTTATCTGTAGGAACAAGAGATTTTCCAACTCTTTTCATATAGCCTACAGAAATAAGTCTTTCTATTATTCCTGCCCTTGTTGCAGGTGTTCCAAGTCCACCTTCTTTTAATTTTTCCTTTAACTCTTCATTTTCTACAAATCTCCCAGCATGTTCCATTGCAGATAAAAGAGTAGCTTCTGTATATTGACTTGGTGGTTTTGTCTTTTTATCAACAGCCTTAGCCTCTTTTATTTTAACAACATCGCCTTTAGACAAATCAGGCAAAATTTGATCTTCATCATCTGCTTGATTTTTTTTGCCTTTTTTAGTTTTTGGTTTTGAATTGTTATTTTCCTGTCCTTCATAAAGGGCTGTCCAACCAGCTTGCTTTATTGTCTTTCCCTTTGATATAAAATTCTCATTTTCACAAGTTACAATAATCCTCGTTATTGTATAAATATTATATGGATAAAAAACACTTATGAATCTACGAGCAATCAAATCAAACACTTCTTTTTCTTCTTTTGAAAAATTAGTTGTATTTATATTTGAATTCGTCGGAATTATGGCATGGTGGTCTGTAATTTTTGAATTGTCAACAATTCGTTTTGTTATAGGCAATTTCTCCAATGAAAAAACATAATTAAGAAATTTACTATAAGGCTCAAAATTTATTCTCTTTAAAATAATTGGAATGACTTTTACCATGTCATCACTCAAATAGCGACTATCTGTTCTTGGATATGTAACAGCTTTTCTCTTTTCATATAAATCTTGAACAATATTCAATGTCTTTTCAGCAGAAAATCCATATTTTTTATTTGCGTCCCTCTGTAATTCTGTCAAATCATATAAAAGAGGAGGTGGAATCTGTTTTTCTTCACTTTCAACGAGCGAAACGATACCATCTTTTTTTGAGACAGTAGCAACTATCTTATCAGCCTCATCTTTCAAAATTATCTTTGTATCTCTCACTCCATTTACTTCCCTGAACCAAACACCTAAAAAATTGTCATAAATAGCTTGCACTTCATAATATGTTTTTACATCAAAAGAATCTATTTCTTTTTGCCTGTCAACAATAATTCCAAGAGTAGGAGATTGAACACGCCCTATGCTCAAATTTGTATTATACATGACAGAAAAAGCCCTGCTTGCATTTATCCCAACAAGCCAATCAGCCTCTGATCTACATTTTGCAGATTCATACAATTTGTCATAATCTTTACCGTCTTTTAAATTGGCAAATCCATTTTTTATGGCTTCATCTGTCATACTCGAAATCCAAAGCCTTTTAAAAGGTTTAGTACATTTAGCTAGTTCATATATATATCTAAAAATCAATTCCCCTTCCCTACCAGAATCTGTAGCACATATAAGTAAATCTGTTTTAGGAGAATTGATAATATTTTTTATTATATTAAATTGTTCTTCTGTAGCCTTAGCAGGCTTTATATTCATTTTACTTGGAATTATAGGAAGATCTCTAAAATACCATTTCTTGAATTTTTGATCATAATCTTCAGGTTCATATAAAACTGCCAAATGACCAACTGCCCAAGTAACAATATAATTATTATCTCCTGCAATGAATCCATTTCCATTTTTTTTACAACCAAGTACACGAGCTATATCTCGTGCAACAGAAGGCTTTTCTGCTATAACAACTGTATTTCCCATAAAAACTTATCCTAAAATAAACAAAAATTGGAGGTGTGAAAAATACATTCCACACCTCCATTAAAAACATCTATTTACGACCTATTGCAACACTCTATTATTGAGCATTACCTCCGCCTGCCATTCCCATTGTTGAAGAAACTGCTGTAACAGCACTGCTCATTAGATTGTTGGCCATTCCCATTACTCCATTTGCTAAATTGCCGAGCATGTTATTGCCATTTCCCTGCTGTCCTAAACCATTCAACAAATTATTTTGCTGTTTGTTCTGGAGAGGATTTACTAAATTGTTGTTATTTCCAATTCCTGACATGCCTTCCATATCCATACCATTATTTGAACCGCTACCCATTGAAGAAGCAGCACCTGCTGAAGAATATGCAGCACCATCATCAGAAATAAATTCGCCTAAGTTGACAGTTACTGAATCGCCATTATCCTGAACAGAAGCTCTTCCAATTTGTTGTACATCTGCATCATCGCCAACACCAGAGCCTGAACCGCCAACACCGTTAACACCATTCATTCCTTGGTTCTGCTGTGCCTGCTGATTTTGCTGAGCTTGCTTGTTCTGCATAAGATTATTCATCTTCTTTAGAGCATTCTTTGTATTGTTGTTTGCAGCTTGTTTATTCTGCTGTACATTGTTATTTTGTTGCTGTCCTGGCTGTTGAGCTTGACCTGGTTGTTGTGCTTGTCCTGCACCACCAACTTGTCCGCCACCTTTTCCGCCTGCTTGTGGAGCTCCACCAGCTTTTCCTGCTCCGCCACCTTGTGATGCTGGAGCTACTGACTGACTTGCAGGAGCTGAACTTGTAGGAGCTGATGATTGAGCTGGAGATACACTATTTACTTGTGATGGTTGGCTTACAGATTGTGGCTGACTTACATTATTATTGTTGTTCTGCTGAACAGGCTGTGGCTGATTTGCTGCACCAGCTGCATTTTCCTGATTCTTGTTATTTTGGACTTGATCATTGTTATTGCCCTGCTGTGCCTGCTGATTTTGCTGATTCTTCTGATTCTGCTGAGCCTGCTGATTTTTCTTTGCTTGCTGTGCCTGCTGAGCTTTATTCATTTGATTTTGTTTATTAAATGGGTTCTGCTGCTGTGCTTTTCCAGCTTGTCCAATTCCTGGCAATCCTTGTCCTTTACCTTTGCCTTGGCCCATGCCACCTTGTCCATTCATACCTTGGTCGCCACCCATTCCATTGGCTTGACCATTGCCACCTTGCAACATTCCTAAACCTTGACCTAAAGCTTGGCTATTTTCGCCTGCTATCTGAGCATTTGTATTTGCAATCTTGGCTTGTTTTGCAAGTTTATTTTCTGTTTCTTTGAGCTGATTTAACTGTTCTTCTTCTTTTTGAATCTTATCTTGAAGTTTTTGCATTTCTTGAAGATCATTTTGAAGTTGTTCTTGATCTTTCTGTAACTGCTCTTGGTCTTTTTGGAGCTGTTGCTGATCTTTTTGTAACTTCTGCTGATCTTGCTGAAGTGTCTTTTGATCTTGCTGTAATTTCTTCTGCCACTGTTGAAGTTGCTGTTGTTTTTGAGCTTTTTGCTGTTGAAGCTGAGCTTTCCTTGCCTGAAGTTGCTGTACCTGCATATCAAGCTGACATGCCTGTGCTTCCATTTGAGCTCCTATTGCAGCTGTATATGGATTTGACATCAAAGCTGCTGCTGTTGCGTGCATCTGTGAAGCAGCTGCCTGAGTTGTGGCTATTTGAGTTTGTGTCTGTGTAATCTGAGTTGTCAAGTTTTGAATTTGAGTATTCAAAGACTGTATATTCTGCTGATCTTTCTTAATAGCCTGTTCGTCTTTCTTGATATTCTCTTGGTCTTTCTTTATAGCCTTTTGATCTTCTTCAATAGCCTGTTTGTCTTTTTCAATATTCTGCATATCTTCCATTATAGACTGCTGAACATCTTGTAAATCCTGCTCATCTTGTGCTTTTTCTTCTTCAATAGGCTTTTCTTGTTCTTGAACAGCTTCTTTCATCTGATTTGCTTGATCGGCTTTATTTTTAAATGTCTTCTGAGCCATATCTTGATTTACTTTCTCTGTTGACATTTTGCTTTCGCCGTCTTTGTCACCCTGTTTGCGAGCTGTAATAGAACCACCACTCTGTGGAGCTCCTAAGTTATTAAGATTTACATTACCTGTACTTCCTGTTGAGTTTGCAGAATTTGCTTTATTTGCACGACCTGTTTTATTTAAACCATTTTGAGCTTTTAACTCTTCTGCACCTGTCAAATTTTGAGTTCTCTTAGTTGTAAGTTTTGCTTTTTCTTGTCCTTTGGCATTAAAAACATTGTCTTTAGCTTTTATTGTCTTATTTAAAACTTCATCTTTCTTCTGGAAATTTTGGTCTGTCTTGGCAAGTCCAGCACCACTAGAGATTATTCCGCCCCAATTACTTCCACCAAAATCACCTGAACCGAAAGCACCTAATAAATTACTGACATCCCAACCGCTTCTATCAGCAAAAGAAATATCCTCTTCTGACTCATTTATTGCACCACTTACTGCATCTGATGCTTCGTCTGAGAAATCAGAACCATCAGAAATAGAAGAAACAATAGAACTTGCTTCAGAATCTGATGAATTTTGCAACTTATTTACAAGTTGAGTAGCTTTGGACATATCCATATTTTTCAATGAATCCATATTGCCACCAAACTTTTGCATGTATTGTTGCAAAATTTCCATTGAATTATTTGAACCAAAACCTTTTATATCCATATTTTTACCCCTTTTAATATTTATTCTAACATAGATTATATAACAAACATTAAAAAATTAAAATATATAATAAGTTACAAATTTGTAAACTAAGAAAATAATTTGTTAACATTTTTAAAAAATAAAAACAAAGGAAAAACATATATATAATTGAAAATCTAATATAAAAAAAATAAAAGGTAAATATAACATGAAAATAAATAAATCATCTATCTTTTTTATAATTTATTCCCTATTGTTTATAGTTCTTTTTACAAATTCAATTTTTGCAGAAAACAAAAAAACAAGTATGGAGCAGAATATGGATTGGAAAAATAAATGGTATGTAAATACAATATGGTATCAAATATTTCCTGACAGATTTTATAATGGAGACAAAGAGAGTGATCCAACTGAGACAGAAACATACACAAAAGAGGGAGAATTAGAAAAAATTATATTGAGTAACTGGTTTGATGACCAGCCAAATTGGAAATCAAAATACGGTGGAGATTTGATAGGAATAGATCAAAAATTGGACTATATTTCAGATTTAGGAATTTCTGGAATATGGCTAAATCCTATATTTAAAGCCACATCAAATCACAAATATAATACGGCAGATTATGCAAAAGTCGATCCTGCATTTGGAGACAGAAAAATACTTGCTAAACTAGTTAAAGACCTTCATGAAAAAAATATTAAAATAATTTTGGACGGAGTATTCAATCACACGGGATATGAATTTTGGGCTTTTCAAGATATAGTTCAAAAAGGCGAAAAATCCAATTATAAAGATTGGTATTATATAAAAAGCTATCCTATATTTAAACTTTGGGAACAAGACAAAGACCATCCTGCAAATTATGAATGTTGGTGGGGAGTTAACACACTTCCACAGCTAAACATGGACAATGAAGCAACAAGAAAATATATAATAGAAGTATGTAAAGGCTGGATGAGACTTGGAATTGACGGTTGGAGACTTGATGTTCCAAATGAAGTCAAAAATAAAAATTTTTGGAAAGAATGGTCGCAAGCTATAGCAGAATCAAATCCTGAAGCATATACAACAGGTGAAATATGGGATAATCCAAAGGATTGGATCGGTGAAAATGGCGTATTTACAGCTGTAATGAACTATCATGGTTTTAGAGTTCCAGTGATGTTATATTTCACAGGTGAAAAAATTAAACTCAGTGAATTTGATAAAATGTTAAAAGAAAGAAGAGATGAATTTCCACACAGTGTAAATTGTGGATTACAAAATTTATTGTCAAGTCATGATACCGCAAGGATTTTATCAGCTATAAAAAATAAAGATAAAGATGACCATGACAAAGAAAAAGCAAACTATGACAAAGGTCCAGCTTCAAGTGAAGATATAGCAAAATACAAAACAATAATAGCTTTTCAAATGACTTATGTTGGTTCTCCAATGATATATTATGGTGATGAAATAGGAATGACTGGTGGCAAAGACCCAGACTGCAGAAGACCTATGAAATGGGACGAAAAAGACCAAAATCTCGATATATTGAATCACTACAAAAAACTTATAAAAATAAGAAATGAAAACAAAGAATTTAGGACAGGAGAATTTAATACATTATATATTTCTGACAAAAATAATGTATATGCTTATGAGAGAACAGAAGGCGAAGAATCTTCTATTGTTGTGTTAAATTACTCTCCCAAAAGTCATTCGGCAACGATTAAAAATGTAGATGGAAAATACACAGATTTAATGAATGGATCAAAAGTAGAATCAAAAGGGAATAAGTTAAATGTAAAAATTGAGCCTTATGGACAGTTAGTGCTTAAAAAAGAAAAAAATTGATAGTTAATTTAACTCGTTGTGCTAATTAATTTTTAAAAAATAAGTAAATAAAAATTTGCTATAAACTATCCAATATATGCCTGTATACTACCACTTTGTCATTGCGAGGCTTTAGCCGTGGCAATCTAAGCCTTTATGATCTATTTAATAAATTGCTAAATTAAAATTAAGTGGTTGAGATTGCCACGGTCGCACAGCTTCCTCGCAATGACATCGCTTCTAATTTCCGTTAAGAATAATAAGACTACGAGAAAAAGTGATGTCGTTTCAATTTTTATTCTCATTTGCTTACAAAGGAGCGAAATTGTCATTTTACCCACAAAAACTTTGTTTACTTGTTTATTTTATAAAAAGAGTTTAAATGGGATATAGAGAAATTATACCATACCAAATTGGCTATTGAATAGTTTACCAACACACCATAGAAAGAAGTTTTACATTTAACAAAAAGAAAAGTCAGACTCGGACAAAGAATGGAGGAAATATGGAAGATAAAAGAACAACAGAAAGACACAATATAAGTGATGTTTTATATATTTCATGTGAAAATGGCATATTTAAAGGAAATTTAATGAATATAAGCTCTTCTGGAATGAGATTTTCTCTTGACAAAAAATTAAATCAAAGAGAAGTTATAGACATAAATATAAATTATGACCCTGTAAATTTCATTCAAAAAGCATTTATCATCTGGAGTACAGAAAATGAAGAAAGCAAAAAATATGAATATGGTGCAGAATTTATAAATATGACTCCAACTCACAAAATGCTGATGGAAGACTATCTAAAGCAAATAATCATGACAAAAGAAAATAATGCAGAGTATAAAAACAGTGATGAAAAAGGTGATATAAATGTCAGGTAAATACACACTTGGAATATCTGGTCATTTCGATTCAGCCCACTTTCTAAAAAATTACAATGGAGCTTGTGCAAATTTGCATGGTCATACTTGGAAAGTAGATATACTTGTCTCATCAGAAAAACTCGATGAAATAGGAATGGCGATAGATTTTAAAATACTAAAAAAAATGCTGAATACTATTCTCGATAAATATGATCATCATTTAATAAATGATATTAAACCTTTTGACAATATAAATCCAACAGCTGAAAATCTTTCAAGAGAAATATATATAGAATTAAAATCTAAAATATCAAAAGAATATAAAAATGCAAAATTAGAATCAGTAACAGTTTGGGAATCTCCAAACGCATTTGTGAAATTCGAAGAATAAAAAAAGCCTCTAATCTAACATTTAACTGCACCTACTTTTAGTTATTTACTAAAAAATGGGTGCAGTTCAAATTTTTAGAGGCTATTTTTTATCCATTTCACTTTTTTCTCTTAAATAACTTTTCAAGCTCATATTTTGTGAATTTATGAATGACAGGTCTTCCATGTGGGCAGAAAAATGGCTCTTTTAATGTCATCAATTTTGCAAAAAGACTTTTCATCTCATCAAAACTCAATTTTTTATTTGCCTTTATTGCACTTTTACAAGCTACCATGTGCCTCAAATTTTCCAACGGAATTATTTGGGAATTTTGAGTTTCCTCAATTATAGAAGTAATAATGTCATCAATAAAAGATTTTATTTCTCTTTGTTCTATGAAAAATGGAACAGCTGTTATTTTGAAAGTGTTATTTCCAAAGTCTGCTATGTCAAAGCCAATTTCTTTAAAATAATCCAAATATTTTTTTGTTATTTCTGTTTTATCAGACGAAAGTTCAAGAATTTCTGGGATCAATAAAAATTGGATATTACCTTTATTTCCTGTTGAATTTAATGATTCATATATAATTTTTTCATGTGCAGCATGCTGGTCAATCAATATAAATTCACCATTAAACTCACCTGCAATATATGTATCAAATATTTGTGTAAGAGGTATGAAATTATAATTATTTTCGAAAATAAATTCGTTTTTATTTTCTATTTTCTTTTCTGTTTTTTGTTCTATATATTCTATATTATCAGTATTATTTTTATTTTCTTCAACAATTTCTACTTTTTCTTGTTGTTCTTTAGAAAATCTCTTTTCTTCATCATCAATAAAATCTTGAATATTTACAGTTTCAGCAGGTTTTAACATACTATTCAAATATGTTGTAACCTTATTTTTTGTAACTTTCTGTATTGGTTGATAATATATTTTTTTCTCATTTTCAAAATCATCTATAGATTTTTCTTTTATCTCCCCTGTAATTGTGTCATATATTTCGCCATTTTCTGTCTCTGCTGTATAGCTAAATTCTGGATCACGAAAAGATTTTACAGTTTCATTTATTACATGTTTGACAAAACCAAATATTTTTTGTTGTTCCTCAAAATGAATTTCTGTTTTTGCAGGGTGAACATTTACATCTATTGTATTTGGATCGATGTCCATTGAAAGAAAAACAAGAGGATATTTTTTTGTAGCTAAAAATGGAGAATATCCCTCAATTACGGCTTGAATAAGTTGCGTATTTTTTATGATTCGTCCATTTACACAAAACATAATTTCATTTCTTGAAGACCTATCAACATCAGGAGAACAAATTATCCCCGTCAATTTTGCTGAAGGACAAGAACTTGATAGACTTTTCATCACATCTGTTGAAGGGATTCCCCATATCTTTTTTAAACAATCTTTTTTATTCATCGCAACAGGATAATCAAATATTATTCTGCCATTATTTTTTAGTCTAAAATGAATATCTCTCCTCAAAACAGCCATTGCAGACAGATATTTCACAATATGTGAAATCTCATTAGAAGGTGTTTTTTGAAATTTTTTTCTTGCAGGTGTATTATAAAAAAGGTTTGTAACTTTTACTGTTGTACCATCAGAACCAGATGCTTCCCTTGTATCAATAACCTGTCCACCTTCAACTATAATCATATAAGCAAAATCTTCATCTCTTTTTTTTGATACGATTTCAAGTCTCGATATTGCCCCTATGCTTGGGAGAGCTTCTCCCCTAAAACCAAGTGTATTTATCGAAAATAAATCTTCAAATTTCGTTATTTTGCTAGTGGCAAATCTTTGAATAGCTATTGGAAGTTCATCTTTTGAAATTCCACAGCCATTATCTGTAATTTTTATAAGTGAATGTCCCCCATTTTCAAGGTCAACAAAAATTTCATCAGCTCCTGAATCAATAGCATTTTCTGTAAGTTCTTTGATTACTGAAGCTGGTCTCTCGACAACTTCTCCAGCAGCTATCTTTTCAGATGTTTCATTACTCAATATCTGTATCATATATTTTAACCTTTTAATTTTTTATTCTGCTCTAAATATTTATTTATTCTTTCAAGAACTAATTCCGCCCCTTCATAATTCGAAAAATTAAACAAACTAATATCTTTAACAGAATCATCACGCAAATAACTAACCTTTAACCTGTATAAAACTGTTCTTGAATAGAATTTTTCAAGACTAAATTTTACATCATCTGATAAAACTATTTCCTGCTCACTATTTCCATTAATTATTTTCAACTTATCACCAATAAATCTAAGTTCAAAAAATAAAAAATTTATTTTTTTCAAAAATAGATAAATAAAATATGCAATAATAAGAACTTGTACAAACATAAAAGCCATAATAAAAAAAGGAAAATACTTTTTAAATACTTCTGGGTTATTGGTAAAAATACTCATAAATATACCCTTATATAATGACAATAGAGGCAAAAAAGCCCCCAACAACGCAGAAATAAAACAAGAAATAAAACAAGAAATAAAAAATAAAGTAAAAGTACGCCCTGTAAATTTAAAAATCAAACAGTCATTTCCTTGTTCAACAACTCTTACAGGTGTCCAAGTTGCCTTTAATCTTTCGTTCAAAGAATCTTTTTGTAAATTAACTTTCATTTTTGCCCCCTAAAAAGTATTCATCAAAATTAATAATTATTAACTCGTTGTATTAGTTATTTTTTATCAATTATGTAAATACTGCTCTCATTATTTGGATTTGGATCGCTTATTTTTTCAGCTCCCCATGGCGAACCTTTTGCACTCCCCTTATAAAAAACATTCTTTACACTATAAAAAGCATTTTTTCCTATCTCTGTAACAGAATCTGGAATAGTCAAAATTATTAAGTTAGTGCAACCATAAAAAGCATTATCTCCAATTTTCGTTATCGAATCAGGAACTAATACAGTTTTTAAGTTTTTGCAGTTTTTAAATAAATCTTTTCCAATACTTGTTATTTGATATTCTTTTTTATTAATCAATTTATATTTTGGGGGAATTCTTATTGATGTAATATTTCTCTTACTCATGTAATTATTTGAAAATTTAAGTATCAGCATACAAATTAATATTGAACAAAAAAAATAAACTGAATACGGGTTTAAACTATGCCTACTATTAAGATTATATTTAAAAAAATAAAAGATACTTGCTATAAAACAGCAGAATGCAATAAAATAAATAAATACTGATAATGAACACCCCAAATTATGAATATTTTCATTTTCACATTTTATATATGTTTTTCTTATTTTCTTTAAAACA
Source organism: uncultured bacterium (assembly GCA_902790465.1). Lineage (GTDB taxonomy): Bacteria > Vulcanimicrobiota > CADAWZ01 > CADAWZ01 > CADAWZ01 > CADAWZ01. Next base: position 47,938 of record CADASF010000001.1, read on the forward strand.
TAATCATTTAATTCATTCTTACTTTTTTTATTCCATATTGCCTTTAATAACATAAATAATGCAATTACAAAAATTGTATCTATAATATACCAAATAGCAGGATGACATGCTAAGATTTTATTCAAAGAATATACATTTTCTAAAATGTTCTTCTCATAATATCCTTTTATTCCCAATATACTTAAATAAATTATTCCAAAAGTATAAGCAATACAAAATACTGAAACAACTAATTTAAAAATTATGTTATCAGATTCTATGATAGAATCCAATATATATCCTTTTTCATTATTATCATATTTATATATTGTTTTCTCTATATTGACTTTTTTTTGTTGTTTATCAAGATCAATCATAGCTATTATCTAAACCTTTGTATTTTTTGTTCTGCTCTAAATATTCATTTATTCTCTCAAGAAGTAATTTCGCCACATCACGATTCGCAAAAGTAAATAAAACAATTTTTTTATAATCATAATCACAAGAATAACTGACATTTAATTTATATATAGGGCGTCTATACTCACCTCCTTCTTTTTCAATACTGAATTTCACATCATCATCTAAAACTATTTCTTTTTTGCCTTCTTTCTTAGCTATTATCAATTTATCACCAATAAACCTAAGCTCAAAAAAGAAATGAAAAACTTTTGCTAAAAATAGATAAATAAAAAATGAGACAACTAAAATCGCAAGCCCCATAAAAAAGATCATGGTAATACAACTATCTTGTTTAGGAAGTGAAAAAATATTAATAAATATGTCAAATATTCCCAACATTCTATCCTGCAATGAACGAGAAAGTTTAGAAAACAATGTAGGAGTTACAACAACAGAAAGAAAGAGAGACAGCATAAATACAAAAGCGTCTCGAGCTTCATCTGAAAATTTAAAAACTAAATAGTCATTCCTTTCTTCAATAACTCTTACATGTGCATGATGTGCCTTTAATTTATCGTTCAAATCATCTTTTTGTAAATTAACTTTCATTTTTACCCTCTAAAAAAAATCCTCTACTTCAACATAGAAGATAAAGTAGAGGATTAATTAATAGTAATGTTAATTATAGAGGAATATTGCCATGTTTCTTTGGTGGCAAACTCTCTCTTTTGCTTCTCAAGCTGTCGAGTGCAATTATCAATTTTGGTCTTGTATATAATGGGTCTATGACCTCATCTATATAACCAAGCTCTGCAGCTCTATATGGATTTGCAAATTTATCTTTGTATTCTGCCACAAGTTCTGCCTGTGTCTCTTTTGGAGTTGCACTTTCTTTTATCTGTTTTCTAAAGATGATTTTTACAGCTCCATCTGCTCCCATTACAGCTACTTCTGCTGAAGGGAATGCAAAATTGATGTCTGCTCTGATATGTTTGCTTGCCATAACATCATAAGCACCGCCATAGGCTTTTCTGACGATTACAGTGATTTTTGGAACTGTTGCTTCAGTGAAAGCATATAGCAATTTTGCACCATGTGTGATGATTCCGCCATATTCTTGTTCAGTACCAGGCATAAATCCAGGAACATCTACAAATGTAATAAGTGGAATGTTGAAAGCATCACAGAATCTTACAAATCTTGCTGCTTTTGTAGATGCTTTGATATCGAGACAACCTGCAAGATACATTGGATTATTTGCAACTATTCCAACAGAAAAGCCTGCAAGTCTTCCAAATCCAACAATTATATTTTTTGCATAATTTTCATGAACTTCGAGAAGATAATTGTCATCGAGAACTAGCTTCAAAAGTTCCTTCATATCATAAGGTTTACCTGAATCTTCAGGAACTATTGTACGAAGTCTTTCTTCAAGTCTATTTGGATCGTCATTACATACAACAACAGGTGGATCCTGTAAGTTATTCTGTGGAATATACTTTAAAAGCTCTCTTATCAAATTGAGAGCATCTTCATCTGTACCTACAGCAAAATGTGATACACCACTTACTGATCCATGTGTTGAAGCTCCGCCAAGTCTATCTTGTGTAACATCTTCACCTGTTACGGCTTTTATGACTTCTGGTCCAGTTATAAACATGTGGCTTGTCTTGTCAACCATTACGATAAAATCTGTGATTGAAGGTGAATATACAGCACCACCTGCACAGGGACCCATTATGACTGAAAGTTGAGGAACAACACCAGAAGCAAGTACATTTCTATTGAAGATCTCGCCATATCCTGCAAGACTTACAACACCTTCTTGAATTCTTGCACCACCTGAATCGTTTAAGCCGATAACAGGAGCCCCATTTTTCATAGCCAAATCCATTATTTTGCAAATTTTACGACCATAGGCACCGCTCAAAGCACCGCCAAAAACAGTAAAATCCTGTGCAAAAACATATACAAGACGACCATTTATTTTTCCATATCCAGTTATAACCCCATCGCCCAAAATCTTCTCAACTCCAAAATCTTGGCATTGATGTGTTACAAACTTATCAAGCTCCATAAATGTATCGTCATCGAGTAATTTTACGATTCTCTCTCTTGCAGTTAGTTTACCTTTTGCATGCTGTTTTTCTATCTTATCAATACCGCCAGCCAATTCGGCATCGGCATTCATCTGTTCTAACTTGGTCAATCTATCCATTAAGATAACTCCTATCAATTATTTTGCAGTTATAATAGCAAGAACTGCATCTTTTTCAACAGAAGAACCTGCAGAGAAATTGAGTGCTTTTACAACTCCACTTTCTGTTGCATTTACAGCCATTTGCATTTTCATTGCCTCAATAGTTGCAACTGGTTCATCTTTCTTGACTTCATCTCCAACTTTCTTTTCATAGCGAACAAGAAGTCCTGGCATTGGAGCTTTTATTTCGATATCGCCTGCTTCAGCTTTTGCTTGAACAACAGGTGCAGGAGCTACTTTTTTCTCTTCAACCTTAGGAGCTGGTTTTGCAACAGGTTTTGGAGTTTCTTTTTTGACTTCAGGCTTTGGCTCTTGTCTTACTGGAGGAACTGCTCTCCTTACAGATGTAATAACAGGAGTTCCGCCAACTTCTTCAACGAGAACTTTATATGGAGATTCATTTACAAATACATTGAATTCTCTCATAAATTCTGTTTTTTCGACTTTTGGCTTATCTGAAAGTTCACCAGAAAGTGCTTTCTTTACTATTTCGTCTTCTTTTTTGACATCTTCAAGTGTTGTTGGCTTTACTTCCTCTGGAGGTGTTTCAAGTCCATATTTCCATTTTAAGAATCTGAGACCTGTCATTGGGAATAAGACATATGTCAAAACATCTTTTATATCACTTGAAATAGGAGCAACTGTCTTTATTGCTTCTGGCATTTCTGGTTTAAGCATATCTGCTGCTCTGCAAGTAATAGGTTTAGAACCCTTTGGATAATCTCTCAAAGCGAGTTTCTGAAGTTCTTCTTTTACAGGAACTGGTGGCTTGCCATAGAGACCATAAATATAATCTTTTACCTGTGCAGGGATTATTTTATATCTGCCAAAAAGTACATTTTGAACAGCCTGTGTTCCAACCATTTGGCTTGTAGGTGTAACAAGTGGTGGATAACCCAAATCAGCTCTTGTCTGTGGAAGCTCTTTATATACATCTTGAAGTTTGTCAAGAGCCTGCATCTCTCTGAGTTGGTTTACCAAATTTGTAGCCATTCCGCCTGGTATTTGATGTTTCAAAACACCTGGGTCAATGACAGACATCTTTGTTGTATCTCTGTATTTTCTATATTTTGGGCTGATTTCTTCGAGTTTCTTTGCAACATCGAGGAGAATATCCATATTTAATTTAGGATCTCTTTCTGTGTCTTTAAGGGCAGCAACTATTGGTTCAACTGCTGGCTGTGAAGTTCTGAGTCCAAATGTTGAAATACAAGTATCAACAATATCAACTCCTGCTTCTATAGCTTTTAATAAAGTCATAGAAGCCATACCGCTTGTATAGTGTGTATGTAATTGAAGTGGAACATCTACAGCTTTTTTGAGAGCAGTAAATAAATCGAAAGCATCGTAAGGGCTCATAAGTCCTGCCATATCTTTAATACAAATGCTATCTGCTCCCATTTCAACAAATTTCTTTGCCTTGTTTACATAATAATCAATATTATATATTTCTCCGCCCAAACGAGGTTGAGTCAAAGAATATGACATAGCAGCTTGAATATGTTTTCCTGCTTTTTTGATTGCTTTAAATGATGTCTCATAATTTCTCTCATCATTCAATGCGTCAAATACTCTAAAAATATCTATTCCGACATCTGCAGCATTTTCAACAAATGCTTCTACTACATCATCTGCATAATTACGATAGCCGAGAAGGTTTTGACCTCTCAAAAGCATTGTCAATTTTACATCTGGCAAAAGTTTTCTCAATATTCTGGCTCTTTCCCATGGGTCTTCGTTTAGGAATCTTGTACAGACATCAAATGTTGCACCGCCCCAAACTTCCATAGAGTAAAAACCTGCACGATTCATCTGATCTGCAACAGCTTCCATATCTTCGATTCTAAGTCTTGTTGCAAAAGAAGATTGATGACTATCTCTAAAAGTTGTATCGGAAATTAAAACTGGTTTCCTTTCCATTAATACCTCCTAAAAGGATTATCTTTTGACATACTCATAAAGAGTTTCCCCATTTTTTTAGGGCATTAACCGCTGTCATACGGCTTAGGCGATCATTAGTCTTATCGATCGTAATTGGTCAATGTCACGGAAATCAATTTTTGTTATTAATTTCCATGGATTAATATGGGTTACCATCTAAGACCTTTCATACCGACAAGTCTGCGATTTTCCATATTTTCAGATCTTCCAACAAATCTCCAAGGACTTGCCTGTGGAGCTATTGTCTGTGGAAGAATTATAAAAGGAGGCGGTTGAATTATCTCTCTTGGCCCACCCTGTTCAAGGCATAATCCAACAGCCGTTGTTATTGCACTTACAACTTCTTCATCTATAGATTTATCTATGTCCAAATCGTCCTCCAAGTCTGTCTCTTCTCATAAATGTATTCTTTAGTCTCTGTTTCTTTGTTATTTTATCTTAACTTTGTTTAATTCTTTTTTCTTATATGTCTTTCCTTTTTATCTATTCTATATTGTCAATATCAATATCATCATCGTCATCTTTTGTTTTTTTATCTGTTGAAGAGCCCCCCTGTAAAAGAGTATTTATCATACCTGCAGGATCATTTGCTGTTTCTTTCTTTTTTTCAGGCTTTACATTTGAAAATAATTTGACAAAATTTTTCTTTGGGTTATATGAACTCAAAATTCCAAAATAATTTTCAAAAAGACTGACAGGAACATAAATTCTCGAATCAACCATTACTGGAGCCAATGGAACAAATCTTTTACCACCATTTACATTTATCTGCTTTTGACCTACAAAACAAATTACAGTATTTTTTTTGGAAATAAATTTAATCCTCGATTTTCCATTTTCTTTAGAAACAAATGATTTAATTTTCAATTTATCTGCAGTTATTTTGGCAGGAACAAAAATCATGCCATTTATCACTGTTGCAGAATTTGAACCTGTATAACTTTTACTGTCAATTATCATTTTGACATGTGGCAAACCACCTGCTATTGCTATACTAAATAAAAAAACAAAAAATACAAAACTTAAAAAAATAGATTTCTTATACATATCTAATACCCTCCACGAAAACATAAAAATTACACATGCTTAGTCGCATTATATTTTTTGATTATAGCATGTTGAGAAAAATTTTGCAAAAATTATATATTTTCAAATTTATATTATAAAAAAAAGCTATCCAAAAATTAAAATTGGATAGCCCCAAAAATGTCTATTTCATCGAAACTAATTTCCTGAATTTCTCATTTTTTCATAGCAATCTCTGCAGTAAACTGGCTTGCCTTGAGTTGGTTTAAAAGGAACTTTTGTAATAGCATTGCATGAATCACATGTAACTTCGACCAAAGGCTCAAAAGATTTTTTGCCCTTACCTCTTGCATGTTTTCTTGCGGCTCTACACTCTGGACATCTCAAAGGTTCATTTTCAAAACCTTTTTCTTTATAAAATTCCTGTTCACCAACAGAAAAGACAAATTCTTTTCCACAATCACGGCAAACTAATTTTTTATCACTGAATTCTGTCAATTTATAAATCCTCCTTGAAAGACAGAATTGTTTTTGTATTTTTAAAAGACTAATTCAAAAAGTCAATAAAATACAAAAATCTTATAATATTCTATCATTTTTTATAAAAAAAAGCAATAAAATTTTATAACTTTTTTAAAACATTTTCTATTTTTTTATGAGTAAAGGCAAAAAATAACTTATATAGAATAAAGAGAAAATATTAAAATAAAATAGCGAAAGGACAAAGATATGAATTTAAGAGTTAAAGTTAAATTTTTTTTATCTCTTGTATTAACTTTATTTCTTACTTGTTCGATCTCGATATATGCAAAAGATTCGAATGACTACTTAAATACAAGTGAATACAACATAAAAGAAAAAATAAAAGCAATAAATCCTAAAGATTATCCAGATGCTTCTTATATAGTATTGGAAGATATAGGAAAAATAGACCTTGACAAAGAAGGCAATTACACAGATATTTCCTATAATCTATCCATGATCCTGACAGATATTGGCAAAAAAATTTTTGGTACAAAATCATTTTCTTACGACAGTAAGTATCAAGATATAGAAACAATAAAAATAAAAATCTATCTGCCAGATGGAACAGTAAAAGAAATTCCAAATGAAGAAATAAAAGATGGAACTTCAGCTGGTCTCCAAAGAATGAATATATACGAGACATCTATGAGAGTTAAAACAGCTGTAATAGGTGATCTTCCAATAGGTTCAGCTATAGAAACAGTTACTGTAACAAAGACCAAAAGATTAATAAAAGACAACTATTTGACAGATTGGTATTTCCAATTAAAAGTCCCTGTATTACATTCATATTTTGAGATAACAGCTCCTTCAGATATGCCACTATATACGACAGTAAGCAATGGAGAAGTTAAATTCAACAAAGAAGGAAATAAAGAAAAAACAATCTATTCTTGGGAAAAAGAAAATATTCCTCAAATAAAAGATGAAGCAATTATGCCCAATGCTACAGATGTTGCATTGTCTCTGTCTGTTACAACATTTAAAACTTGGAAAGATGCTTCTAAATATTATTATGGACTAAACCATGATAAATATATCGCAAATAAAGCAATAAGAGAAAAAGTTGCAGAATTGATAGCCAATTGTAAGACAGAAGATGAAAAAATACTTGCTATCCACAGATTTATATCTCAAAAAATAAGATATATGGGATCGGCCATGGACGAAAATGCCTATATTGAAGCTCACCCTGCACCATATACATTTGAAAAAGGTTATGGTGTATGTAGAGACAAAGCACTTTTAATGACAACTATGATGAGAGAAGCAAAAATCAAATGTTGTGATGTATTAATAAATCCTTCAACAGAGACATCTCCCAAAACACCAACAGTTTTATTTGCCCATGTCGTATGTTTAATAACAACAAAAGATAAAAGACAGATAATCATGGATCCAACAACAGAATTGTCATCAGGTCTCGGAACAAATTATGCAGGTGGACGCTATGTTCTTCCTATAACTGAAAACGGTTCTGATATAATGAAAGTTCCAGAATGTAATCCATCCAACAATGCAGGAAAAATCACAACAAAAGGGATTCTAAACGACGATCTAACCCTTGATTATGAATACAGCATTGAATCATGCGGTGATTATGAAATGAATTTAAGGCATGTCAGACAGAGATTTAATAATGATCAATTCAAAAGAGTTTTAACATCTGTTTTTACATCAGTTTCTCCAGCAATAGAAATAACAAATGTTGAATCAACAAATCCTTCAGATTTAAATACACCTTTTAAATTGTCAGTAAAATCAACAGCTCCAAACTATGGAACAAAAACAGGAAAATTCGTACTTGTTCCACTTCCAGAAAGAAATCTTCCTTTTGATTCAAGTCTAAAAAGAGGATTAAAATCTTTAACTGATTCAGATGAGAGACAATATGACATAAATTTTGGAACTCCAGAGGAATGTATAATTGAGGGAACACTCGAAATTCCAAGCAACTATAGAATTTTATCACTTCCTCCAAATATTGATGAAAAAGGAGAAGTAGATATAAAATGCTCACTTTCAGAAGATGGAAAAACAATAAAATTCTATGGAAGAAAAGCAATAAATACAAGATATGTTTCAAAAGATAAATATGCAAAAATGAAACAACTTGGAATCGAATTAAAAGAATATCAAAGATATATGATAATTCTTGAAAAAATATAGGAAGGAGGAAGTAAATAATGAAAAAATTACTATATCTTTTTCTCTTTTCAATAATATTATCTGCAACATGTTTTGCAGATAATATATCTGATCTTGTAAACATAAAAATAAAAAATAAAGATGCTGATGCAGTAATTTTATATAATGGATATGATATAAGAATAAATGAAGATGGAAGTAGGCATTCTTCTTCTGAGAGACTTACAAGGATTTTAACTCAAAATGGAAGAGAATCACATGCAGATTATTCTATATTTATGGACAAAGGAAAAACAGATATACATTTTATAAAAGGCGGAACATATAAGGCAGATGGTACATTTGAACCAATAGAAAAAGCTGGAATCAATGATGTTACTCCTATGTTTATGTCAAATGCTCTTATGTATGGCGATTTTATAAACAGAGTATATTCCTTTTCATCTGTTGAACCAAACAGCACATTATATCTTCACTACACAATGGACAGAAAAAATGAAGAAGGTTATGACAGTGGTCTTATACTATTCCAAGCCTCAGATAATATATTGAGAAAAAAAGTTACAATAACAGAACCTGCAAATGCAAAACTCATTTATGAAACAAATACAAAAGTAACAAAGAGTGGAAGAACAATAACAATAGATGAAAAAGATATTCCAAAATTAAAATCTGAGGGAAAAAGACCTCCTGCAGAGACAACAGGGAAATATATCATATATACAACTGCCAAAGATTGGTACCAAGCAACACATTTCTTCAAAAACAATGTAATAGAAGCAACAGATTATAAAAATAAAATAATACAAAAAGCTGCCATAGAAATAACATCAAAATGTACAACAAAAGATGAAAAAATTAAAAGTTGCCTTGAATTTATAAATCAAGATATTAAATATACACCTGTATCACTTGGAGTTGGTTCTTATAAACCAAGATATGCTTCTGAAACTCTTTCTTCCAAATATGGAGATGAAAAAGATAAAGTTACATTGCTAAAAGCACTTTTAAAGGCACTCAATATAGATTCTGAAATTGCATTGATAAGAGCTTCAAACGCTCCTATTCACAAAGATGTACCAACTATCAAACAATTTGATATTGTAATGCTTGCAGTAAAAAAAGAAAGTGGGCGTTGGGGACTTCTCGATACAACAAATTTAGCAAGTCAGACAGGATATGTAAATATAGAGTCTGGTTCTGAAGCATTGATTCTTCTTGGTGATAAATGCAGACTTGTAAAACAAGAACCATATTTTGAAATTCCAAGTTCATCTTATAGTTCCATTATTGCAAAATTAAATAATGACGGTTCAGCAGATGTTGAAATGGAATTTCGTGAAGAGGGTTCTTTTGATTCGCCTTCAAGATTACCTTTATTAGTAAACTTAGGACAAAATTTAAAGAAATATATAAATTCTGCAGGCGAAGCATTCTCCCCATCAACAGAAATAAAAGATTTCTCATATTCAAAACCAGATGATTACTCAATTCCTGTTTCTATGAAAATCAAAATGCAGTGTAACAAATTCGCATTAAAGCAAAATGAATATTTCTTATTAAATCTCAATCCCCCACCATTTAAATTTTCAAGAATTAGTTTTGATACAACTGTATCCGAAAGAGAATATCCATATGTTTTGGGAAATAACAAAATATGTGAATATAAATATATCATAGAATTACCAAAAGATATAGAAGCAATTTTTGTTCCTGAATCAAAAGTATATAGTGGTAAATTTGGAAAATTTACAGTTACATCAAATTATGATAAAATAGAAAATAAAATAGAATATTCTGCAAAAACGGAGATAATGACAAATCAAATTTCTCCTGAAGAATACAAAAAATTAAAAACTGATTATGAACAATTTACAAATGATGAAAATAGCATTCTAATATTGAAAAAGAAATAAAAACATAAAAAGGGGCTGATAAAAATTTCAGTCCCTTTTTTTATGCTTTTTTTATTTATGATTATAAATTTTAAGATAAAAAAAGGGATATAAAAAATATTAAAGAAAAGAAAAAGGGATAAAATAGATATAGTAAAAAATGGGGATTTTATATGAGTCTAAATACCTCAAATAAAATATTTGAAATAAAAGCATTAAATATTACACCAGAAAAATTTGCAGTAAAAACATCTGGGGGAGCTTTAAATTTACCTTGGAATTCGATAACAAATGCCTATATATTTGATTTAAAAGGTTATAAAAGTGTACTAAAACCTATATTTATAATCAAATTTAAAACTGATAAAAATAATTCAAATTTTCTATCTCTGCCTGCAGAACGAATAGGTACAATAAAAATGGTAGCAGATGGAAAGATTATGATGAGAATGCGACTGTCAAAAATAACTGTTGATGGAAGCATAGATCCTATTTTTACGGATGTAGTAAAAAAGATATGCTCAAATTTTACTTGGACTTACATAGATGAGCCATTAAAGAATTTTATACAGAATAATTCCATTGATTTTCCACATCTAAATGAAGAAAGCGAAATAATTGAATATTGTTCAAAAGTTGAAGAAGACTTAGAAGGTGCAACTGAAGAGATATTCAATGATTCCGTAAAAGAATTACATGCAACTACATCTCCTATGACATCGAGAGAAAAATGGGATGTAGGCTCTATAATAGATAATAGATATATTGTTAAAAAGATACTCTTTGGTGGAATGGGTATTGTCTATGTTGTTGAAGACACATCCGATATAACAGAAGAACAATCTGAAACAAAAAATAAAACTTATGCTCTGAAGACATTCAAAGATGAGTTCATATTTGATAGTACTGTTTGTAACCAATTCATCAAAGAAGCTGAAATTTGGACAAAATTAGGTAAACATAAAAATATTGTTCAAGCAGAAAGACTTTGGTTAAAGGAAGGTCAACCTTATCTTTTCCTTGAGTTTATTGATGGTGAAGAACTCGAAGCAATGATCAAAAGAAATAAATTGCCGATTTTAACCGCAATAGATTATTCATTACAATTATGTAATGGAATGATATATGCTTGGACATTAATGGGACTTATACACAGAGATTTAAAACCAGCAAACTGTTTTATAAACAAAGAAAATGTTTTAAAAATTTCTGACTTTGGTTTGGGAACAGTTGCAATCACGAAAGAAGGCGGAAATGATGATCAACTTGAAAGTTCTGCCGTTGTAGGAACAATACCATACATGGCTCCAGAACTATTTATGGACAGTAATTCAGCCTCGACACAAAGTGATATATATGCTTTTGGCATAATACTCTGTGAAATGTTAACTGGAGTAAATCCATTTTTTGATGAGGACCCTTCAGAAATACTTGATAGACATTTAAATTTAACTCCTTCACTCTTTGACTATCCAAGTGAAGAAATAACTCCTGAAATAGATTATATCTTTCAAAAATGTATAGCAAAAGACAGAGAAGAGAGATATAAAAATTTTGAAGAAGTATATCAAGACCTTTCAGTGTTATATGAAGATTTATCAGGAGCCGAATTTAAAAAGACTTCTAACGAAACTTTTTCAGAAGAAGAACTTATTAAAAGAGGTATATCTCTTTTAGGATTAAAACACTATAAGGAAGCTATACTAGTATTTGACAAAGTCATTAAAATAAACCCAAGAAGTCCTGCTATTTTACACAAGGGCAAAACTCTTGCTTTAATTGGTAATTATGATGAAGCAATAAAGGTTTTAGATGACTTCATATCAATACATGAAACTTATTGGAGAGTATGGCTTGAAAAGGGCAATGTTCTCAGAATGGCAAAAAGATATGATGAATCTCTTCAATGTCTTAATAAAGCAAATGATTTAAAGCAAGATCATGAAGAAATTCTATCTGCTATGGGAAATCTAATGGGAGATTTAGGTAAAATTCCAGAAGCAATTTCCCTTTGTGAACAAGCACTCGAAATAAATAACCAAATGTATGAAACTTGGAATCTACTCGGCAAGTATTATATGCAACAGAAAAAATACGAATTTGCCAAAGATTCATATTCTGAATCAGCAGAACTAAGTCCTAGAGATGTAGAAGCATGGATAGGAAAAGGGGCAAGTTTATATTATCTTGGTTTTTATAAAGAATCAATAACTGCATTTAAAAGGGTTTTATTATTAGAACCTTCTAATTTAGAGGCATTAAATGGATTAGCAAGGTCTTATATCTATGCAGGAGATTTCAAAATAGCAAATGACTATTATAGTAAACTCTTTGAAAAAGGAAAAATAAGACTAAATGTTATATTAGGAAAATCTTATTTATTGAGTAAAAGTGGAAAGATTGAAGATGCTATTGAATTGCTATCACGATATATACCAAGATTTCCAGATGATATAAGACTCAAGCTATTTCTTTCATCTCTATATATGAAAGTATCAAATCCAATACTCGTAAAAACACTATTTCCAAATGTAAGTGAAGAAAAGAACAATCTCGAAACAATGCTTGCTCTTTCTTCAAATTATGAATTAAAATATATAGAAAATTTAGAATATGAAATAGAAAAATTTCCAACATTAGAAATAGAAACAATATTAAAAGATTTCAATACTTTTCTTAGTTATGTATATGATATCAACTATGGAACAAGTATATTAAAGAAAATAATAAATATAGATGAAAAAAATAGACTAAAAGCAATGACTTATCTTTGTATTTTAGAAGAGTTAATTGGAAATAGAGAATATGCAGAAAAAATATTCAATGATATTTCATCTACAAACCCAAAAAATACATTTATAAGTGACATTGGTAAACGTTTTTTTACAAACAAAAAAAATGCAGGTTTATTCCTTGGAATGGAATTGAAAAAATTTGCAAAAACACTTGACGGAATGTTAATAGATGGACTTGTTGAATATACAGAAGGAAATTATCCTCAAGCATGTACAACATTCCAAACTTGTTATGAAAAATATCCTGAAGCAAAATCTTGTATTTCATTATTGAGTCAAGCTCTTGAAAAAATGCGTGACACAGTAAAATCAGAAGAATATGCCGATGAATTTATAAAGAATTGTCCAGAATCTTTTGGTTTCTATAGAAATAAAATATTAAAATCTAAAAATAGACAAAATATTTCAAAAATAGAAGTATGGATTAAAAAAATTATAGGAACTGTTCCATATTTACATGAACCTTGGATATACTATATAAGCAAATTATTTGAATTTGGGCACATCCAAAAAGCTACTTTAACAGCCCTTCTATTTCTTGATAAATATGTAGATAAAATATTAATGCACAAAGATTCTCTCGAATTTTTCAATATAAAAGGAGCATTAAATTTTATAATAGGAAGATACGAAGCAGCTAAAACATATTGTTCATCAGTATTATCATTGGATTCATCAAATCAATATTCTATATATGGTTCTGCAATATGTAATATAAGACTTGGAAAGAATCAAGAAGCAAAACAACTGTTAAATTCTGAAGAAGTTAAAGAAGAACCAATAGCAATATACCTGTTGTCAAGATTACTTGCAAAAGAAAAAGACTATGATGAGGCAATAAAAATAACAGGAGCAGAAGATGCCCTTCCCACACATACAATATCAGACTTACTTTTAATAGCACGAGCTGAAGCATTATATGACAAAGGAGATTTTGAAAATTCCGAAGTATATGTCAATTCCCTAAGAGGATTATATGAAAATTTGCCATTTTTAATTCAATATAAAAAGAAAATATCAAATGATATACCATTGGATACATATCTGCCACAATATTCAGAAAAAGATACAAATTCTTATATGATGAATATAATTGCAGATGATAAATATAATAAAAATGAGTTAAATGAAGCTGAAAAAGATTTTATCAAAATATCTTCTTATGATATTTTTGATAAAAACTCAAAAATAAAATTAGGTCTCATATCATACAAAAACAAAAATTATCAACAAGCAGTAAAGTATTTCAAACAAGCTCTTATATTAGATTGCATAAATCCTATTGTATGGACTTTTTACGGTGCTTCACTGTTTAATATAAATGACAAAGAATCTGCTGAAGAGGCATTTGAAAGTTCAATGATAATACCAAAAGATTCAGTGCTGGCAATAGTAAATTATAGCATGTATCTTTTTGTACAAGGCAAAATTATAGAAGCTCAACAATATGCAGAAAAAGCTCTTAGACTTGATAATTCAGCCCACAGTGCTTGGATCGCAAGAGGTAGGATTTGTAGAAAATACGGCAATTTCGAAGATGCTTTGTCAAGTGCAGAAAGTGCTATAGCAAAAAGACAAGACGATATAATAGGTTGGATTTTAAAAGGAGCCATTCAAATTGAAATGGGAGAACTTCAAGATGCAACCTATACTCTTAGAAAAAGTGCAGAATTGAATAGAAATAGTGCCGAAGTATGGTATAACTTAGGTGTTCTTGCTCTTAAAGAGGGTAAATTAGAGTTGGCAAAATCTAACGCAGAAAGAGCAATACGAGAAAAAAGAGAACTATTTGAAGCAATATATCTATATTCTGTATGTTTAAATTTTGCAAAAAAACATGAAGAAGCTAAAAAATTTTTAAGCGAAGCTGAGAGATTATCACCTGAAAAATTTGCTAAATACAATAAAATAGCAAAAATCAAAAATGATATTACTGCTCCAATAAAAGGTTTAGATATAATAGATGACAATCTATTTTTCATGGAATACAATATACCAATTGATTTTCAAAAATTAATTAGGATACTTGATTTTTCGCCAATCATTTGTGAAGATAATATTTTATAATATTATTTTTGTAAATTTTTTTTAAAAAAATATAAAATTTTGCAAAAAGTTAAAAAAAGATCAACATTTAAATTTCAGTAATATGTTATAATGTTAACAAATTTGCTATTGAATTTAAAAAATAATTTGTTATAATATATATAAATAGATAAAAAATTAAGGGAGGCAATTTTATGGCAGGAATAGGAAATATCGGCTCATTTGGAATGACCGCTTCTCAATTCAAAACAGCAATGATAAGTACATCTGGTTTTGCAGCACAAGGAACAGGAACTGCAAAACAATTCAATAATAAAATGGAAGAACAACAACTTCAGCAAAAACAAGATGGAGTAAGTCTTTCTGAAAATGCACTTACATTAAGTCAAGATGCTGAAGAACTTCAAGAAAATCAAAAAGCAGACCAACAAAAAGAACTTCAAAAAAATAATCAAGAAGATCATAAAGTTGGAGAAGATATGAGCCAAGCAACTCAAATGTTTGGTGAAGAAGATGAAGGTTTTGAACAAAAACTCAAATCTATGAGAATGAAACACAATATGGGTCATGCAGCAATGGCAACTGGTGCAAAGCCAAAAGAGTCAGAAAAGGCTGAAAACAAAACCAGCATGGCTAATGTCGCTTTTGCAAATATGTTCAAATCCAATAAACAAGCTCCAGCTGAAGCAGCAAGTTCAAATTCTAATGATATTCAATCATTTATGTTTAACTTAAATCAAGCTTCACAACTTGGAATTCTTGAATCAGAAGCTAAAAAACTAAAATCTCAAGCAGATGAAAAAGAATCTCTTAGAAAATTAGCACTATCAACAAATCACAATATATATCAAGGAAGTAATGCTTCTGGATTAAATGATGCACAAACAATAAACAAAGCAAGCGAAATAAAAGTTGAACCAGCAATAGACAAAGTACAAGCTGAAGATATTGCAAGAATAATGAATCGTACACCAGAAGAGATTCTTGCTGATGTTCCTGTTCAATTCCAAGCAACAGCAAAAATCATGGTAACAGGTCAAGTTAATGAAGTAGGAGAGCCAAAACCAAGTCTTACAGAAATGAAGACAGAGCCAAAAACAGAATCACAAATGATGGAACTCCTACCAGCTCCAACAGCAGGTGAAATAGAAGTTGCTGAGATGAATACACCTGCAATGCAACTTGAATTCCCTGAAGAAATACCTGCATAGTAATAATTTAACAAACTAAAAAAAGGTTGTGAAAATATTTTCACAACCTTTTTTTTTATTACAATTAATCAATACAAATTAATTCGTACTGCTCATTCCCCATATTCAAATCTCTCATAGCCTGTAACTGGTGAAGTCCATGCCTCGACATTATTCTCTCTACTAAATCATGATTTTCACTATCTGCTTTTCCAAATACCAAATCACAACTTGCTTGATCTATGGCCAAAATATCTGTTGAAGCAAGCATACCAATATCAGGAATAGTTGGTTCTTGTGCAGTAAGTCCTGCACAGTCACAATCAACAGACATTCTGCGAAGAACATTCATAAATACTATATGTTTTCCAAAATAATCAACTGTAGCTTTTCCAGAATCTGCCATAAGTTCCATAAATCTTTCTTTTAATGGATATTCTTCCCATTTATCAGCATCTGGTGGAGCATCGTGAACTTGTCTTTTTCCAATTTTTCCAGAAGCACAACCAATGGCTATATTTTTAAGAGAACCACCAAATCCGCCCATAGCATGACCTTTAAAATGTGTCAAAACAATCATTGAATCATAATTTACAATATGCCCCCCCATTGAAACTTCTTTCAAATGTTTTCCATTTCTCACAGGAAGACTTACATCCCCTTCTTCATCCATAATGTCAACAGGACAAAAAGTCCATCCATTTGCTTTTAATGTCTCTTTGTGTGATTCTGTTGTAAATCTATCGCCTTTATAAAGTGTATTTGTTTCGACAATAGAACTATTTGGAACTTGAGCTTGAAAAGCCTTAACCATATCTCTTGGCAAAATATTTGGACCATTTTTTTCACCAGTATGTAATTTTATTGCTACTTTTCCATAAATTTCATCATTGATCAAATTGTACAATTTAATCAAATGTTCTGAATCTATATGTTTTGTATAATACACTTTTGCTCTTGTACCTTTGTATTTTTTGCCTGTAACATTTTTGCACCCAACAACAGGAGCTTGTTTCGTTATTATTGTCTTTGCTGATTGACCAGCTTCTGAAATTGCAACAAAAGCAAATATTGCAATCAAACAAGCAACAAAACTAAATACTCGTATCCTTTTCAAATATATATTCCTCCAAACCTAAATATTTATAATTTTCTGATTTTCTACAGAAATTTGAATATTTTTTTTATTTTTTTTTGCCTTTGTTCTATAATAATATTCAAAATTTTTATAGCTTACAAAAGATTCCAAAATCTGTTTTTTCATGTATTCATAACATTTAAAAGTTATAATACAATCTTCCAAAGCTCTATGTGCATGTGAATAATCAATATTATACAATTCTGCCAAATCTTTTAATTTATGATGTTCCATATTTGGAAATAATTTTACAGATATTTTTAAAGTATCTGAATAAGAATTCAAAATAGGCTTTTGAAAATTTTTCACACTTGCTTCAGATAAAAATTTTAAATCAAATGCAACATTATGCCCTATTATAAGATCATTTCCAATAAAATTAAAAAAATCTGCCAAAACTTCAGATTCTGAACGAGCATTTTCAAGCATTTTATTTCTGATTCCAGTCAAATCTCTAACAAAATCGTTTATATACTGAACTTTTTCACCATTAAAAAAACAAAAATCATCATCAAATTCAGTTGGACATAAAAAATATTTTTCGGGACGAATCAATTCAGAAAATTTTTCTTTTATAACTCCCTTAGAAACTTTCACTGCCCCAACTTCAAGAATTGCACTTTCATGAAAATTAACACCTGTTGTCTCTATATCCACAACAGTATAATCTCTTTCAAAATCCAAAATATTATTTCCTATAAGAGGTTTTTTTTTCTCCCCTTTTAAATTTTTATTTTCAGACATGCACTAAAATCTTTCAAAATTAATCAAAATTTTAAATATATCTTCTTTTTACAAAAGACTTTTCCTTTTTTGAAAGATTTTTATAAAAAATTTAGAAATTTAATTATAAAATAAGACAATCTAAAAAAAAATTGCAATAAACACAGAGGTCAAAAATGAAGTTATTAAATAAAAAACAAATAAATGAACTTTTGACAAAATTAGATGAAATATATCCACAGACAAAATGTGCATTAAATTATCAAAAACCTTGGCAATTATTATTTGCTGTCATACTTTCTGCACAATGCACAGATGTAAGAGTAAACATAATAACCGAAAAATTATTTAAAAAATATCCAAAAATAGAAGATTTCTGTAAAATAACACAGGAAGAATTGGAAAATGAAATAAAAAGTGCTGGATTTTACAGAAACAAAGCAAAAGCAATAAAAGGAAGTGCTGAAATAATTATCAAGCAATTTGATGGACAACTTCCAAACACCATGGAAGATTTACTAAAACTCCCAGGAGTTGCAAGAAAAACTGCAAATGTAACACTTGGAGAATGTTTTGGAAGAGCTGAAGGAATCGCAGTTGACACCCATGTCAAAAGATTAGCTGGTAGAATAGGACTTTCAAAAGAAAAAACTCCTGAAGCAATAGAAAAAGATTTAATGAAAATAATTCCCCAAAATAAGTGGATCGATATATCTCATATGTTGATAACCCATGGCAGAAATATATGTAGTGCAAGAAAACCCGAATGTGAAAAATGTCAAATTTTTGACTTATGTATGAAAAATTTATAATATTATTTCAAATTTCCAAAAGTCAATTTATTGATTTTTGGATTTTGCAAATTAATTTTTAACCACTCAACTATAATTTTGCACTGTATTTTCTGAATGGCAGATAATTTTATTAAAATTTGAAATAAAATTTATAATATTATTTCAAATTTCCAAAACAAATTTATTTTGTTTTGGAGTTTGACAATCAATATGTAACCACTCAAATTTAAATTTAACACCATAAAATTTTATTAATGGAAGAGAATAAAGTTAAAATTTGAAATAATGTTTATAATATTATAAAAAAATCGAAAAAAGATTCGACTTTTTTAAAAAAAACACTTGCTAAAATAAATCAGTTGTGATATATTAAAAGGGTAAATATAATAATAAAATAATTATAACCTCAATTACTTTGGGGAAGGGAGCGTGTTATGACAAACTCTGACTTTTATTGGGAAATTTTCAATACAACAGGTTCTCTGACAGCATACCTTTTATATTTATACCAAAAAGAACATATTCGTTAAAAAAATATGTAATATCAAAAAGTAGATGGGTTGTCTGATTTATTTTAGACAACTCTTTTATTTTATTATTTAAAAATGGGAGACTTCAATGCAAAAACAATTTATAATAATACTTAGCTTTATATTACTATTGACATCAATAGCAAATGCAAACAACAAAGAAAAAAATACAAAATTTGAAATTTTAAGATCAGCAGATAAAACAATAAATCAAACAATAGAACAAATATCAGAATCAAGAAAAGTATTTGACAAATATTTAAATGGCAGTCTCTATTCTCAAGAAGCTGTAAATGAAATAAACAAAATACAAAAAAAGATAATAAATATACAGAATCAAACAAAAATGTCAGGAAATAACAAGGACATGATTTTGTATATTTACAAAATCAAAAGCAGTACAAATAAATTGCAAAATTCACTAGAAAAAATGAAAACATTCATAAAGAAAGATTATGCTGATAATGAAAAGAGAATGAAAGACTTTCTTATTTCACAAACAAATGATACATATAGCTTTATGGACACCATATTAAAAGCAGAAAAAGATTTTCTATACAATGCAGAAATAAAAAATACAGATAACAAAGATGATGAAGATAATGAGGATATAAATCAAAATATTGAAGATTATATTAAAATGAGAAAAAATCTTGTTGATATAAAAATTAAACAACAAGAAATATCAAAAGATATGGAATTGACCATATTGAATGCTACATTTAATTCTGATAAAGAACAAATAATAAAAAAGATGTCAGATATTTTAAAAAGAGCTGAAAATATAAAATTATCTTTACAACAAATGCCCAAAATAGAATCAATGAATGTATTAAGAGAATCGACTATTGAAAGTTGGGATATATCAATAAAAATACTTGAAGAAATGACAAAATCCATATCAGGAAAAGAAAATAAAAATTTTGAAAATATAATAAAAGAATATAAAGAAAAAATAGAAAGTTTAAAAAATAAAACTGAAGAATTCAGTGAAAATATAGACAAATAAT
Source organism: uncultured bacterium (assembly GCA_902790465.1). GTDB lineage: Bacteria > Vulcanimicrobiota > CADAWZ01 > CADAWZ01 > CADAWZ01 > CADAWZ01. Next base: position 68,340 of record CADASF010000001.1, read on the forward strand.
TAAAATTATTTGCAGGATTATTAAAAAAAAAAATAAAAGATTTATATAGTATATATTTATCACACAAAGGACTTTGAAGATAGAAAATGCCTCTTATCAAATGTAAAAACTGCGGAGCATTATTTCCGCAAGCCACACCAAATTCGAAATGCAGTATATGCGGAGGTGAATTAACAGGTATAATCTCATCCAAAAAAGCTCCAATGAGTTCTAATACTCCTTATTCTCCTAAACAGCAAAATATTGAAAAAGTTACTCCTTTTGGGACAGAAGCAATAAGGGGAGGATTTTTTAATTCCTCAACTGGAAAATATGAAGATAAAATGACCCTTCCTGCATCTGCTTTTTCTACAAAGCTCACACATAATAAAGAGAGAATACAGACAGAAACTCCTGTAGTTGAAATCAATCAATTAAAAAAAGAAAATCAAATACAACCTAAACAGGCTGAAATCAAAGAATTAAATAATCAAAATAAGCAACAAACTCCTGTTCAACATCCTAAAAAACAGGAGAAAAAGCAACAAGTCAAAGAGCCTGAGAAAAAAGAAGAAAAATTAGAGAACTCTCTCATTATACAAAATAGATACAAAATCATAAGACCTATAAAAAGAGGTGGAATGGGTGCTATCTATGAAGTTCTTGACAAGAGATTACATAAAAACTGGGCATTGAAGGAAATGATGGAAACATTTGACAATGAACAGGAATGTAATGAAGCAAGAGAAAGATTTGAGAGAGAAGCAACTTTATTGGCTTCTTTAACTCACCCAAATCTTCCAAGAGTTATAGATTTCTTTGATGAAAAAGGTAAATTTTATCTTGTAATGGATTATATTGCAGGAAAAGATTTAAATGATATTTTAAAGAAACAAGAAAACAGAAGACTTCCGTTAGAGCAAGTATTTAGAATAATAGCAGATATTTTGGATATATTGGATTATCTACACCATAGAAATCCACCTATTATATATAGAGATATAAAACCTGGAAACATAATGGTTAGAACAGAAGATTCCAAAACATTTTTAATTGATTTTGGAATTGCTCGTTCTATTGCTCCTGAATCAACAGATCCCAAAACAGAAGTAGGAACAGTTGGTTATGCCCCACCTGAACAATATACAGGGAATCCCATGCCATGCTCTGATTTATATGCACTCGGTGCAACAATGCATGAATTAATATCAGGTGTATCTCCCAAAATACCTTTCCAATTTCAGTCTTTAAAAGACATGATTCCCAATATATCAGATGCAATAAATCATGTCGTATTAAAAGCACTTGAACTTGACTATCACAAAAGATGGCAAAATGCCCAAGAAATGCTAAAAGCAGTAAATGAAATCATAGATAATGAAGATTACTATATGTCATCTTCGAAGTCTAAAAATATAATAATAACAACAGATAACATAGTCAAGGAAATACCAAAAGCACCTATTTCTAAATTAGAGAAAGAGGATATTTTATCTCCAAAAATAGATATACCTAAACTTGAATCTAATATACAAATTGATGAAAAACAAAAATTATCAAATATAAATAGTGAACAAAATAGCAAGCTAAACCAGGTATTAAATGACATAAAACCGTTTTCTGCAAATATGCCACCTGTTAAGTTGCCAAGTAGCGTAAATGCTAATCAACAAATTGTTGAATTGAAAAAACCACAAGTTCAAGGAGGAGGAAATCAAGTCTTTGAACTTCATAATTCACAAAGCAATGCTATAAATCAATTTATAAGTAAAACTCAAAGTAATTTAAAATTAGACAAAAAATTTCTGTCTTCATCAAATAATGCTTTGGGAATGGATCTTCCTATTTTTGATTCTCAAAATGTTCTATCTCAATTGACAAATATAAAACAGCCAAAGAGCGATTTTGGCAAATTAAAAATAGGATTTCAAAACCAAAATAGTAATGAATTAAAAAATTTATTTAGTGAAGATACTCAAGAAAATGTAGAAAAACCAAAAATTTCAGCTCCATATATACCAGAAAGACCTGTTCCATTACAAAAACAACCTAAAGAGCAGAAGGCAAACACAATAAAACAAGAAAACATAAATAGTAATGCTGAAATTCAAGCAAGAGAAGGAATAAAAGAATACTGTAGCAAGTTCAAAGATCCTTTTATAAAAACAGAAAACAACTGTTTTATATCAGATTTCCAATTCAATCCACAAAGAGGGACAGTATGTCTCACAGATAGAAAAGGAATCATAAAAATAAAAGATTTAAGCGATTTAAAAGATTTGACCACAGTGCAAACGGGTTTCACTGGAATATCTACATTTGATTTCAGCTCAAATGGTTCTTATTTTGCATATAATTCGCAAAAATCAGAATGCATAGTTATGGATTCAAGGTCTTTGAGCATAATAGCAAAATTTATTATAAAGGATTCAAATATAATAAAAGTATTATTACACCCTTCTGAACCTTATGTCATCATAGGTTGTGATGATGGGACAATAGTCAAATGTAATTATTCTAATCAAGAAAAAATTGTCTTTAAATATAATAAGCTTCCAATATCAGCCATGACTTTAAGCATAGATGGGAATTTATTATACACAGGACATATAAATGGAGTGATACATTCTTGGAGTATATCAGAAAATTCAATAATTGCAAAAAATCAGCTAAATACAGGAAAAGTAAATGATTTATCTGTAGCACAAAACAATAAACTTCTTGTGTCATGTGCTGATGATGGTGTTATCATACTTTGGAAATCTGATAATCTCTCCCCGATTAAAAAAATGTATGAAAAACAAACAGGTTCAGTATATTCTGTAAGTTATGCAACTAATAAACCATACATATGTACAGTATCGCAAGATTGTTCAATAAGAATTTGGGATTTAATGACAGGAACAGTCAATATGCAGGCATATAAAAACGATACAAGAATAAATAAGATAAGGATAAAATCTTATAAAGAAAATACATATATAGCAGCTTCGACAGATACAGCAATGCTTCTTTGGAAGAAATAATTATTTACACATAATTTTTAAAAAGCCAACTTCGTATTAATGAAGTTGGCTTTTTTATTTACATAATTTTAAAACTATGGTTTGTGATAGAATCTTGGCTTCTTACTCTGAGCTACATTTCCATAAGAAACTCTCTGAGAATGGTCTGCATTTACATTGTTTGAACCTATCAATTTCTTAGCTCCAGGTTCTGCAACAATTTCTGTGTGGTTTCCATTTTCGCCTGTATATAGATATACATCACCAGGTTGTGCCTGTTCTTGTGAAACTTCAACCCATCCCTGTTTCTTTAAAGCAGCCTCAAGATCAACTACTCTGTTATAGTGTCCATTTAATTTTCCAGTATTCTGAAGAACTGAGCTTACAAAATCAGCACAATCTTTTCTTCCATTACCTGCATCTTGGAAGTTTGGCATTACACCCTTTAAATCTTTTGCATTTGTTCCCAAAAATTTCTTTGCATATTCAAGAACATCGGTATTAGCACCTGAAATAGGAGATGAACCTGAAGCACCAGAAGCTCCATTTGCACCACCGATAGCACCTGCAGGTGAACCGCCACCTACAACTCCAGAACCTTCTGGCATGCAGCCACCACCGACACCGCCAATGCCACCAGCACCCATATTGCCAGCCATATTTTGCATCTGCTGTTCCATCTGTTGCATCATTTGCATCATCATCATCATCATTTGCATTTCCATCATCTGCATCATCATCTGTATCATTTGATACATTTGATTTCCATTAACTTGATTACCGAACATTCCACCTTGTTGCATTCCTGGGATTCCCTGCATACCTGGCATTGAACCAAATCCCATATCTGGCATTCCAATTCCCATACCGCCAAACATATTGGAAATATTTCCCATACCTCCAAAACCTTCAAGGGCTTCACCACTACCACAAAAACCATCAAGAGGCATACCCATCATTGAGCCCATACCAAGCATATTGCCGATACCGCCCATATTACCGATACCGCCCATATTGCCAAGACCGCCCATATTACCTATGCCACCCATTGGCATAGAAGACATGTTAATATTAACACCGATATTCATACTAAAATTCATATTTCAATCCTCCAAATTTTTAATCTTGATTATATTATATAATACATCAATAAAAATTAAAATATTTAAATGTTAATTTTTTTTTAATATTGTTAATTAAATGAAAAATATATTAATTTTTCAAAAAATACTAATAAAACTTTAATATTTGTAAAAAACAAATATTTTTTATTTTTGAAAATTGACATAAAAACTATTGCATAATTTATAAACTTATGTTATACTCTAATGAAATGTAAAAGGAATTATATCCCTAAAATGATCAGATGTCTTTTTATTTGATATAGCAAATAATCTATATTTTATTAAGACATTTATATAATGTTAAAACATTGCCATAAAATATGGTATTGAGTAGAAGGAGAAAAAAAATGTCAGCAATATGTGAACATTGCAAAAAAGGTCCAATGAGCGGAAATAATGTCAGCCATTCACACAGAAAAACAAGAAGACGCTGGCTTCCAAACATTCAAAAAATCACTCTCACAATGAATTCTGGAGAGAAGAAAACAATGCATTTATGCACAAGATGTATCAGAACATTCAACAAAAAAGGTACACTTTAATTTTAAATTAAAATTAAAAAATGGGTGTGAAAATTCACATCCATTTTTTTTTATAAAAAAATCCTCCTAAATAAAATTTAGGAGGACAAAATATTAAATATTACTCTACTTTTCCCAAAATAAGAGGTTTGTGTTCAACTTCTGTTTCAGAAATTGTCAATGATTTTTTAAGTCTCTCGATAGCTTCCTTTGCAGAATCTTCAGAAGAAGCATGAATATAAGCAATAGTCTCACCCTTTGAAACTTTATCTCCAACTCTCTTATTCATAACTATTCCTACAGCAGGATCTATGGAATCTTCTTTTTTAATTCTTCCAGCCCCAAGATCTCTTGCAGTTATACCGAGTTCAAGAACATCTATCTCTTTAATCCAACCATCAACATCAAGACTTACGGGCATGACCACAGGAGCTTTTGGTAAAAGACCTGGATCATCAAGAGATTTAGAAGAACCAGCTTGACATTCAAGAAGTTCTCTCATCTTCTCTTTAGCCTTTCCGCTGTCAATCATGTCATTTGCTATTTCAATAGCCTTATCTAAATTCTCGGCAAGTCCTGCCATCATTATCAAATTGGCAGAAAGATAAACAGAAATTTCTCTCAATGCACTGTCTTTATGCTCTCCTGAAAGTGTCTCAAAAACTTCTTTTACTTCAAGAGCATTTCCTATATGTGTATTTAAAGGCTGATCCATATCTGTGATAACAGCCATTGTCTTTTTGCCTGCTCTATTACCTATTGAAACGAGTGCTTCAGCAAGTTTCTTTGCATCTTCAACAGTTTTCATAAAAGCACCTTTTCCTGCTTTTACATCGAGAAGTATGACATCTGAACCAGAAGCAAGTTTCTTTGACATAATAGAACCAGCAATTAGAGGAATAGAATCAACAGTAGCTGTTACATCTCTAAGGGCATACATCTTCTTATCAGCAGGAGCAATATCACCTGTAGAACTGATAACAGCAAGACCAATCTTTTTGACTTGATCTTTAAATTCTTTTTCAGTCAAAGATGTCCTATAGCCTTCGATTGCTTCCAATTTATCAACAGTTCCACCTGTATGACCTAAACCTCTTCCTGACATCTTGGCAAATTTCAAACCAGCAGCAGCTACAATAGGACCAATCAAAAGTGTTGTTGTATCTCCTACTCCGCCTGTACTGTGTTTGTCAACTTTAATACCATCAATATCAGAAAGATCCATTTTATCTCCTGAATCAGTCATAGAAACAGTTATATCTCTTGTTTCTACTTCATCCATTCCCTTTAAAAATATAGCCATGAGAAACGCACTCATTTGATAATCTGGAATTTCCCCTTTTGTAAATCCATTGACAAAAAAGTCTATTTCTTCTTTAGAGAGTTTTCCGCCATCTCTTTTTTTCAAAATAATATCGTAAGGTTTCATAAAAATATTCTCCTAAATTTTTGATACGATAAGTTTTGTAAGGCTCTTAAAAAATGGTTTTACCTTTTCAGCAGCTTCGAGAACTTCTTTGTGGTCTGCTGCCTTTCCTGGTGAAAATATATTTGTGATACATGATATTCCTATCACTTTCATACCACAGTGGGCTGCAACTATAACTTCAGGAACTGTTGACATTCCAACAGCATCAACTCCCCATTTTTGGAACATTCTGAGTTCTGCCTGTGTTTCATAACTTGGCCCAGTAAGTCCCATATAAACACCTTCATGAATTCTCTTTCCAAGTTTAGCAGCACATTCAAGAGCTATCTGTCTATATTCAGGAGTATATGCTTTACTCAAATCTGGGAATCTTGTTCCAAAATGTTCATCATTTGGTCCAATAAGTGGGTTTGTTCCCATCATGTTTACATGGTCAGAAATAAGCATCAAATCTCCTGGTACAAATAGAGGATTTATTCCACCAGCTGCATTTGTTACAAAAAGTTTCTTAACTCCAAGTTCAAAAAGAACTCTGATGAAGAATGTTACATCAGACATTGGATAACCTTCGTAAAAATGCCATCTACCATTCTGAATCAAAACATATTTGCCTTCCATTTTTCCAAAAACAAGACATCCTGAATGACCTGCAACAGTAGAAACAGGGAAATTAGGGATTTCTTTATATGGTATTGTTATTTTTTCCTCAACTTCTTCTGCGAGAACTCCAAGACCTGATCCCAAAACCATGCCAATTTCTGGCTGTGCTGTTATTTTTGATTTTATAAATTCAGCACTTTCATTTACCTTATCTCTAAATGTCTTCATGTAAGGTTGCTCCTAAAAAATATTTACTCTCCAAATAAAGGAGGCTTTCAGTAGAGAAACTGAATATAATTTATTTAAAAATTTTTATTTTGAAAAAACAGAAGCAAAACTCTTTCCTGCTAAGCCTGTTTTTATATCAAACATATCTGCAATAGTTGCTGTAATATCTGCATAAGTATCGAGATAACCAATATTTCCACCCTTATATCCTTTCATAAACCAAAGAAGTGGAACATGTTCACGAGTATGGTCAGAACCTGTATGACATGGATCACAGCCATGATCTGCAGTTATAATCAAGGCATCATCATCTTTCATATTTTCGATAAGACGAGGAATAAAGGCATCCATATATTCAATAGCTTCAGCATAGCCTTTTGGATTTCTTCTGTGACCATAGAGCATATCGAAATCTACAAGATTTACAAATATGAGACCAGCACCAGTATCGGCTTTTAACAATTCTTCTGTTTTTTCAAGTCCAGTATGATTGTTTCCAGTGTGATATGAATCTGTCAAGCCTCTATGGCAGAAAATATCTTCAATTTTGCCAACGCCTGTTACAGAAAATCCCTTCTTTTCAAGAACATCGAGGAATGTATCTGTTGGAGGTTCTAAAGAGAAATCTCTTCTATTTTCTGTTCTTGTAAAATTGCCAGGTTTTCCAATGAAAGGTCTTGCAATAACTCTGCTTACAGCATGATCTCCTTTTAATAGTTTTCTTGCTATTTCACAATATTTATATAAATCCTCTATTGGAATAATCTCTTCATGTGCTGCAATCTGAAAAACACTGTCTGCTGATGTATAGACTATCAAAGCTCCAGTTTTCATCTGCTCTTCTCCTAAATCAGCTATGATAGCTGTTCCAGAAGCTGGATAGTTGCCTATAACTTTTTTGCCTGTCTGTTTTTCAAATTCTTCAATAAGATCTTTTGGAAAACCATTTGGATATGTAGGAAATGGCTTTTCTGTAATTAATCCAGCAATCTCCCAATGTCCTGTTGTTGTATCTTTTCCTTTTGATCTCTCAGCTATTTTGCCAAAATAAGCTGTGGGATTTTCAACAGGTTCAATACCCTTTAATGGACGAATATTTGCAAGTCCCATCTGTCTGAGATTTGGAATATTTAACCCAACTGTCTCTGCAATATGTCCCAATGTATCTGCTCCTGCATCTCCATAATCAGCAGAATCATTCATATAACCACAGCCCATACTATCTGCAACGACGATAATTGCTCTTTTAAGCTTCATATAAAAATGCCTCCGTCGAAAAACAATAACATTTTTTTATAATATTATTTCAAATTTCTAAAATAAATTTATTTTATTTTGGAGTCTGAAATATAATTTTTAACTCACAAAACTTTAATTTAGCAAGATATTTATTTATGGCTAACAATTTTATCAGAATTTTAAATAATATTTATAAAAACAAAAATATTTAGCTAAAAATAAGCTATAAAATCAAAATTCATTATTTAAAGAAATATCCCTTTAAAAATACACAAAAAAAAGATGGATTAAAAATCCATCTTAAAATTAAAGAATTTAAGACCTTAAGTTAAAAACTAATTCTGTTTTACCAAGTTTTAAAAGATCGCCATTTTTTAATAATTGGCGAGCACCTTTAGTTATAAACTCTCCATTCAGATAACTGCCGTTTGAACTACCCAAATCTTCAAAATAATAACTATTGCCATCTTTGATAATTTGAGCATGACGACGAGATATATAAGAATCGTGATCAAAATCTGTCAAATCTACATCAGGATAAACTCCATCTGCTGGGCTTCTTCTTCCCATACTATTGTAAGTTCTTCCAAGTGGAAAAACCATATTTTCTATTGACACTGTAGCCATAACTTCTGAAGATAAATCATCATCTCCTATAACAGAAGCAACCATTGGGTCTGAAGCCATAAATAGCTTTTCCCCACAATCTTCACAATAAGCAGAGTCATCCTGATTTTCAAATCCACAGGCGGGACATTTTATCATATTTACCTCTCAAAAAATTTAAGGAACTTTTTACTCATAATATATATTTTAAAAATTTAATTCAATCATATTAAAAAAAATCCTTTAAATATATTTTTATATTTTGTTTTCTTTTATAATAATTTTAACAGCAATAAAACATAAAAAATTATTTAAAAAATGTGCCACAATAGAAATTCCTAAATTGCCAGTAATCTTATAAACATAAGCAAAACAAAAGCCAATAATAGCAATCCAAATTCCTGAAAAAATTAATCTTTTATCTCCCAAATGAAGAAGACCAAAAACAATAGAAGAAATTATCAGCCCCCAAGCAACCGACATAACACCTCTAAATAAAGCTTCTTCGCAAAAACCTGAAAGTATTGATAGAATTATGCACTGCAAAATATTAAATTTTCCAAATATAGGAATGTATATCTTTTTTATTATCCAGTCATAATTCATAAATTTTAGTTGCTTCCGAAACATGTAAAAAATAGCATTAAAAACAAAAAGTCCTGTAACAATATATATACTATTTATAATTGAAATGTCCCAAAATATAGTATTCCACCAAAAAATTTTACCAAAATATCCCCATATAATGGCAATAACTAAGGCAATCAACTGTGTTATACATATATTGAAAAACATTTTATCTTTGTCAATTTGAGAAAATTCCTCTTCCTGTTCATCATCTTCTTGTTCTTCATCATATTCATAAATATTTTCAAGTTCTTTATCTTCTGACATATCTAAATCATCTTTTCAAAACAAAATTTAAAAAAATTTTATACAAAGTTAAATAAAATCCTCTAAAATTGCGACTTAAAAAGAATAAAAGGAAAGAAATAAATAATATAGAATTAATTTTTTTAAAATTTTATAAAAAGGAGGCTCAATTTGTTAAAAAATACAATTAAAATATTGACATTATTCTTATTTGTCATAAGTACATTCTCTATAGCAAACGCAGCAACGCAAGTTCCAATGGGAAACGGATATAAGATACAACTTCCAGATGGATATGAAAAAGACAAAGCTCTTTCTTATGATGGTACAGATGTATTTTCAAATAAAAAATGTAATATAAGTTTTAATAGTCGCAGAATGGGAAAATATGACCAAAAAGATATAAAACTTCAGGCTTCTAATGTAGAAAAACAATTAAAAATGAGTACATTTAAAATCATAAGTAATACAATAAAAAATGTAAACAATGTTCCTATGTTTTGTATCAAATATTCTATGCCATATTCAAAAGCAATATGGTATCAATATGGAATAATGGCAGATGATGTAATGTTTACGATAACTGGAACAACAACTGCAGAAAATGACAAAAAATCAGAACAAGAATTTAACAAAATAGTAAACAGTTTTTCTAAATAATTTTATGGAAACAAAACATAAAGGGATTGGAGAACAATTTTCCGATCCCATTTTTTTTATAGATGTAAAAATAAATAACTTAAAAGATATTATCCAAAATAGAAATATTACAAATGACAAAAAATATTTTGGGGTAATATTTTATATTTCATCCCCTAAAATAAAACAAATACATTCAAATATACTAAAAAAGAAAATTTATTCTATTTTTTCCAAAAAGGCAAAAATTTATAATGATATTTTAGGAATAGACAGAATAAAAAAAGATGATTTTATAAATCAAAAAATAAAAGAGACTGAAGATGAAATCAAAAATTTTTGTAGAGGTCTTGAAATCAATATCAAATCAAAAATATCTTACTCAAATGCAGATTTTATAAACAGTCAACAAAATATATATAATGTTCAAGAAAAAATAGAAGAAAACATTTGTTATACTTGTGTAATGTGTCAAGCTCTATCTATAAACCATGTCTGTATAATAATGCATGATCGAGACGGACAATGTGGATGTATGAACTATAATGATGCAAAATTGATGTATGAATTAATTCCTTTTGGACCATGTCAAAAAATACAACTTGAAAAGCCAATAGATTCAAATAAAGGGGAATGGCAAGAAATAAATGAAGCTGTCAAAAAATTAACTTATGGACATACAAAAAAAATATATCTGCGTTCAACTCTTGAATATCCAGCTCCTTGTTCTCCCCTATCTCAAACTATATCAATATACGGAGGAGAAGGAGAACATATCTATATTTTGGACAGACAAAATAAGAATTTTAATCCTGTTGGAATTTCTTTTGATGAGGCATTAAAAATGACTGCAGGAGGCGTCCAATTTGAGGGAATAACAGCACAAGCAAGAAATACAATATTTGAAAAAACATTTCTACTCGAAAATGGTGGACTAAAAAATAGCATATATTGTGGTATAAAAAAAGGTTAAAAAGAAATTTTCTTTTTAACCTTTCGCATTTTTTCTAAAACAAAACTAAATTCCAAAAGATTTTAAAAGATCTGCTGCTTCCTTAAAATCAGGATCGAGTTTAAGGGCATTTTGGAAACATATAGTTGCATTAGGAAAATCACCAGAAAAATAAAAACTAAGTCCCAAATTAAAATGCAAATCAGGGTTTTTAGGCTGAATCTTTAGTAAGTCATTAAAAAGGTCTCTTGCCTGAGACATACCATTGGGAGTTCTTGTTTTGGCGAGTGATACTGCTGTAGCAAAATTCTCACCAAAATTTTTCATTTTCTTCAAATCTTTTTCTGTTGGTTTTTTAGCAAATAATTTAGCAAAAAAGCCTTTTGGTTCCTGAATTCCAGATCTATCTTTTTTATAATTTTTGAACTGGAACATCTTTTTACTGTCATATAGATCTCTTGAATTTTTCTCTTTTAACTGGTTAAAAGCAGCTACAATTTCTTTCATCTTTTCTGCACCGAGTTCTTTATCCTCACAAAGATCAGGGTGGTATTTCTTAGACAACTGTCTATAACTCTTATGAATTTCATCAAATGTAGCAATAGGTGTAACTTCAAGAATCCTATATAGATTGGTTTCTATAGATGTTTCATCTTTTTTTACATTGTCTGCCATAAAATTTCTCCCCTTATACAATATGTATAAGCAAAATCATTATTTTTAATTATTGTCAATTATTATTTTATATATTTATTTTTATATAAATTATCAAAATCCTTTTTAGAAGTTTTTTTACTTATAAAAATATACCATAAAAAAATTAGGTGTAGGAAAAATTCCTACACCTAATTTTTATTTAGACAAGTTTTATTTTCCAAATATAGCTGGAGAAAAAACAAACATTATTAGAGATTTGCCGTACATATCATAATGAAATGAAATACCTTTTTTGGGATATATAGCCAATTTATCTGAATCTGGATAAACATCTTTAGATGTAACTGGAATAACTTTTTCTGGAAGTCCAAGCATACCTTCTATCTGTTTTTTATCCATACCAACATAAATCCCCTTAGCTGTACGGCAATCAAGTTTTCCTATTTTATCTCTCATAACACCAATATAGTGCATTTCACCAGTATATCCCTGATATTGAATTATGAGTCCATGAGAATTATATTTTGCAATAACATCTCCATTCTGAAGTTCTTTTCTAAAATCAGGATTCCCAAAAGTTTTTTGATATTTAAAAAAAGAATCTCCAATAGTCAAAGGACCGACAGATTTAGCAGGAACAACTTTTACATATTTTTGTTCCTCAGAAAAAACAGCAATCGACATAAAAAATACAAAAATAAAAACAAAAGATAAAATTTTAACAATTTTATTCATATTTTTTACCACCTAAAAAAATATTTTTTTTAAATTTGAGCCTGAGAATCTTTTCTGTAAATCTGATTTACAGAAAAATTTCACAGGCTCATCATTAATTTTTAATCTATGAAATCGTCTATATTTTTACTGTCGATAAAATTGTCTTCATTATTGCAATTTTCATCTAAATATTTAATCGTCGTTATCATCATCCATGAAACTTGAGAATATATCTTTTATGGAATTTTCCTCGACATCTTCTCCAGTTTCATCTTCACTTGGAATTTCTTCTGATTCATCAAACTCACTTGGAATTCCCTCAAATGCCTCATCAGAAATAGAGCCATCATCTACATACAAACTCTCTTCTTCCAATTCCTGAGGAATATCTTCGCTAATTTCTGCTTCTTCTTTATAAGAAGGTTCTTCAGAGATATTCTCTTGTTGCTTCATTTGCTTTTCTATTTCAGTTCTCGGCAATATGACAGTTTCTTTTGTTGTTCTTGCTGGAGGTTCTTCAACAACGATATCCTCAATAGGTTGTTCTTCTTCAACATGCTGTTCTTCAATAGCTTCTTCTATATCATCTTCAATAGGTTGTTCTTCCTCAATTGGTTCTTCGACAGATTCTTCTATGACATCTTCAGAAATTTCATCTTTTATTTTATCTTCTTCATCAATGCCATCAAATGTTTCACCTACAAAATTTTGAACCTTTTCCTTTATTTCAGCATTTACCTCTTCTTCAGTTGGTTCAGAGAAATCGTCCAAAACATTTGATTCATTTTCTCCATAAATTCCCTCTGTCAAATTATGTGTTGGAGGAAATTCACCTTGGCTACCACTTTCAAGTTTCTTTGAAAGATTTACAGTCATATCTTCAACAGGTTCTGTATCTTTTAACAAGTTGACTGGAACTGGATCAAGTCCTTCTTCCTGTGAAAATACATCACTTATATCGGTTTTTGCCAAATCTTCCTTTAGAGATTCACTGAATTTTCTCATTGATTCGCCATTTTCATCAATAGCTTCATCGAGATTTAAGTTAAACTTATTCTTAATCTCAACGACATTCTGATTAAATATCATCTCAAATGAGTTACGAAGTTCAACACAGAATTCATCAATTTTCTGTCTTGCCACATCAGCAATACTGCCATAATCCATGACAATTTTGTTTACTGAATCATCAGAAACTTCACTTGTTCTTGCAAGACCTTTATCGAGAATCTCCTTAGCTCTATCATTTGCATTTTGAAGAATTTTCTTTCTCTCTTCATTTGCAAGTTCTATTATATGTTTTCCTTCATCTTCAGCTTTTTGACGTATATCAGCAATCATTTTGCATGAGTCATCAATAGCTGTCTGATATATAATACTATATTTTTCGTCTGCATCTTTACTTAGTTTTTCTATTTTAGCAGATATCATTTCAGCTCTTGAAATAACTTCATCTCTTCTTTTTTCAGCAACTCTGATTATTTTTTCTGCATCATCAAGTGATTTCAAACGCAATGTTTTTCTCTCTTTGTTTAATTTCAACAAAAGTTCCTCATAGCGTTCTTCAATCTCTATTCTTTTTCTAAGAATTTGAGCTGATATCTGACCTTCTTTTCTTGCTTCTTCAGCATCTTCTTCAGCTTGCTGTCTTATTGCTTCAGCCTCTTCTTCTGCTTTCTCAATCTTTTCAGCTGCTTCTGCTTCTGCTTTTTCCTTAATTTCGGTCTTCATAGCCTCAACTTCGGCAATCATCTGCTCTTTTTCAGCAAGCATCTGTTCTCTTTCTTGAGCCAACTCAGCTCTCAATTTTTGTTCTAATTCTTCATACTCTTTTTTAGCTGTCTCTTTTATGACTTCAGCTTCAGCATAAGCATCTTCAGTTATCTTATCAGCTTTTGAAATAGCTTCATCGATAATGCCTTGAGATTCTTCCTGTATCTTTGCTCTTATCTCTGCTTCTTTTTCTTCTTGCAATTTTGCCTCATTAGCCATAGCTGTTGTAAAATCCAAAGCAGGATCTACAGATGCAGGATTTAGTTGTTCTACATTTTCATTTGAAGAAAATTCCAGTGCAGATGCTTCCTCTTTTAATGGAGCTGTAAAAAGCTCTTCTTGTTCAACTTCCTCTTGATTTCCAAAAATTTCATCTGCTTGTTGGTTATAATCTGTAACAGGCTGATAATCAGTTGTTGTAAATCCTTCTGAGGCTAAAGAAGATTCTTCTTGTGGTTGCTCAACATTTTCAGAAACTTCCTCTACAACTTCATTAGACTGTACAACTTGTTCTTCTGTTGAACTAACTTCTGGTTCAGTTACAACTTCTTGAACTTCTTCAACCTTTGGTTGTTCTTCAACTTTTGGTTCAATATTTCTTGGAGTTTTATGCAAAAGACCTTTTCTTGCCTTAGGCTTAGGAGGTTCTACTGGTTTGACATCCTCAACAACTTCTTCTTTTACAGGCTCTTCTGGCTGTTCTATTGACTGAATTTTAAAAAGTCCATCAAGGGCTTCCTGAGCAAAATCAGTTCCAGGCATAGCTGTTACAACTTTTTTAAATAGTTCTGCAGCATTGTCATTTTCGCCAACAGAAGCAAGTTTTTTTGCTTCAAGAAGAATACCAGGAACAAAATTAGGTGCTTCTTCTCTTAGTTCTGTCAACAAATTTTCTTCAAGATCAAATGAATTATCAAACTGAAATTTATATAATTCATACTTAAAACAATAGTGTTCTCTGTGTTTTAAAGATTTTTTCAAAACATCTATCACAGATGCAGTAACGCCTCTATCTATATATGATTTTGCAAGATAAAAACCTGACCAAGCAAAAGAAGGATTTACCTTTAGACAATATTTAAAGAGTTTTTCTGCCTCTTTATGTTTGCCTTCATCTAATTTAACTCTTGCATCTTTATATGATGAATACCAATTCTGAAAATTTTTCAATTTTACATAGATTTGTGGAGCAAGTCTATTTGAATGAGGAGTATCTGGGAACAATCCAATGTAATCCTTATAATAAATAAGAGATTTTGTTTTTTCTCCCAAATTTTGATATATCTTTCCAAGATTCAAATAAACTTTAGCAGCTTCATTAGCATCATCTTTCAACTTATAGTCAATATTCAAAGCCTGAAGATAAGATTCTGCTGCCTCAGCATACTGTTCTTTCTTTTGATAGAAAGAACCTAAAAGAATATGTGGCTTAAAATTGTAAGGATCAACAGCTACAGCCTCATTTAAATATTTTAAATATTCATCTGGGTTTGTAGAAGAATCTATACGCAAAGCATTTTCAATCAATTCATCTGATTTATTATTTACACTTGCAGTCATTATATATCCGTCCTTAAAAAAATATCTTTAAAACGATTATGGCATAATATAAATAGGAAATTCTACTAAAAAAAATCTTTCCCTTTAAAATTCAAGTTAATAAACAGGATTTTAGAAAAAAGAAAAGAAAGAACAAAGGAACATTTAAAAATAAGAATATTATACAGAATAATAAGGAAAATTTTTTTTTATGAGCAAAAATGAACAAAAAACTAATGAAGAAAATAATGCATCTATTTTGCAATCATATATAGATACTAAACAGGCTCATGATCTTTTGTTTCAATGGATAGAAAAACAAAATTCTGAAACTTATGTAAGAGACCATTTTTTTCTAAACAAAATGATCAAAAACTACTATGGTTGTATTGGATTTTGGTTTAAGACAAAGGCAATAAATCCACAAGAAAAACCCATGGATATAATAATTACAGTTCCAGGAAGTAATAAAGTTCCTGATGCTGTAATAGAATTATCTAAAAACGATAATTTCCGCAAATTTGAACAAGAACAAAAAAATTATACACCAATAATAATAAGTGAAGAAGAAGCAGAACCAAGAGCTTATGAATTATTGAAAAAGCAATATCCAAATCTTTTTGATGAATTTGGAAAATTGACAGAAGAAACAGAGCTTTTAGGTACTTTTTTAGTTGCTATTCCTATATGGGAAGGCACATATAACAGCAAGTATGGCAGAGAGCATAAATTTTATATAGATGCTCAAACTGGAGAAGTAACAGGTGATTTATACAATGATAAATCAAAAGCAAATAAAAAACCAACCAAACGACTTACTGCAAAAGATTTGGAAAAATTAAATACAAATAGCGATAAAACAGATATAACAGCAAAGACAGAAAAAGAAAAAACAAACAACAACGAATCTAAAAAAGAAGAAAAAATAAAATCGCAAAAATCTAAAAAATCAAATGAAAATGAAAATAAAGATGATATAGAAGACAATAAAGAGATAGAAGAAGATGATAGAAAAAGATATATTGTCATTGCTCTTATTGTCTTAGCAATAGCAATATTGTTATTTATATTTTCTCAAATACTAAAACCAAATCATGATCCAAATAAACCGAATCCACAAAATACATCTATCACAGCACAACAAAAACCAAAATATACTCCACCTCCAAAAGATAAAGTAGAAAAAGCAAAAATAGAAAGAGAAACACCTGAAAAATTTGTAGATTCAATAATCAAAAAATTGATTACACAAAAATATAATGAAATAAGCGAATTGATGTCTAAAAATCCTGATGAAGCTATTCAAATAGAAGAAGGATATACAAACATAACATCAATGTTTAGAGATGTAGGACAATTAGAAGACTATTATTCTAAAACAACATCTATATTTCCAGAAAAAACTACTAAAATTTTTGGAAAAACAGAAGAAAAGAAAGATGTAGTTGAAAATAATTTACCTGATGGTTCTGCGATTCCAAGTGTAATAAAAGAACAAGCTAAAGAAGAAAATAATTTAGTTTCAGTTTCTACATCATATATAGAGACATACAAAGAATCAAACTCTGATGATAATTCAGCAGAAAAGAAAGACAGAACTGTTCTAATTTTCACACTTTCAATAGAAGACAACAAAACAAAAATAAAAAGTGTTCACAGAAAATATGAAACAGTTGATGATTCTGCAATATCTCAAATAATAGAAAAAGAATCAAATTCTTATTCTGAAATTTCACAAAAACAACCAGAAGAAAAGAAAGAAGAGCAGAAACAAAAAGAAGAAAATAACAATTCAAATGAAAATATCCAACAACAACAGCCTGAAAAAAAGGTTGAGATTCCAGTTTCTCAAAAACCACATATAAATTTAATTCCTAAGGGAAGTATTTATGTGGAAGATGAACCAACAAAACATGAAGAAAAAAATATCAAAAAAGAATCTATACAACAAGTTGAAACAGAACCTGCAATAAACCAAACAAATTCGGCAACTACACCAAATAATACAACCTCATCTTCTTCGGAAGGTTCTGACTTTGGTTCAGCTGGTGGTTCTGTTCAATAAGAAGGAAGTGTTTAAAATATGCCTACATACTGTTACAGAGCAACTGAAAATTCAAAAGGTTGCGAATATTGCAAAGATACATTTGAAATCAAACAACACATGGATGACGAAACATTGAAAACATGTCCAAAATGTGGAGGAGAAATAGAGAGAATAATAGCTCCCTATGGCGTCTATTTTTATACAGACAGGCAAAAACAGCTTTTAAGCGATAAAAATTTAAGCAGAATGGGATTTACAAAACTTGTAAGAGAAGAAAAGGGTGTATATAGAAGAACAACAACAGACCCAGATAAAGCCTGGTAAGTGAAATAAAAAACATCTCGTGTTTTGAAACACGAGATGTTTTTTATTTTATCAATATTTTTTTATTTATATTCTGTTCTAAAATTTCAAACAGAATTTTTCCACTTGTTAAATCTATCAATTCTTTCTTAAATGCAGATAACTTTTCACTCTTTACAATGCAAGTAAGTTTTACATTTTCAGAAAAATCAGAGGATTCAACTTCAGCCCCAAATTTTCCAACAAAAAACATAATATTTTCATAACAAGAATAATCAAAAATTATATCAACTTTATCAACACATGATATAATAGATTTTTTTAAAAGTGGAACAATTTGAAAAACACCTTCTGAATATGCTTTTACAAGTCCACCTGTTCCGAGTTTTATACCTCCAAACCATCTCGTTGAAACAAGTACAATATTTGTAAATATACTCCCTGTCAATGCTGTTAAAATCGGCTTTCCAGCAGTCCCAGCTGGTTCCCCATCATCGGAACATCCTGATATTACACTATTTCCACTACCAATTATAAAAGCAGAAACATTGTGTGTCGCATCTGAATATTTTTTCTTTATTTCAGAAATAAAAAGCCTTGCCTCTTCTGCAGTAAAAACTGGAGAAGCTGTTACAAGAAATTTTGACTTTTTTATAACATAAGATACTTCAGCTCTTTCATAAGGTATAAATTTATCCATAAATTTTTGTAAATTCTTCTCCTGTTCCAATCCATGGCCTTCCAAGTCGATGATTTTCAGAAACAGTGATTTTTTCAAACTTTTGAGCAATAAATGTGATCAAAATAGCAATTTCTCCCCAATCATCATTCTTCAAAGCATTTGCTATTTTATCTGCATAATTTCCTGTCCATTCCCACTCCATTCTAAATTTTTCGGATTTTTGCCAAAAATTTCTCTTCTCCCAAGCAAGCAATGTTTCATCAATACCATTAAATATTTTCTTTAATGAAACAGCAATACATTTTATCAATTCTTTTGAATGTTCATTTGGATTTGGGTCTTTAAATAACTCTTTTATAGAAATTACAATTATTTTGCAAAGTTTAGTTCTCTGTTTACCTGCATTATCAGTATTTGAAATATAACTCAATTAAATCACCCTTTTAATGAAAAAATTTTATACATTATATAACAATGTTTAAAAAACTTCAAGAAAAATTAACATTTTTTTTATATATTTTTTTTGATTTTGTCATATAATATAATGAATAAATATTTTTTAAAAAAAAGAGTGAAGGAGCAGAAATGAATTCTATATCATCAACAACTCCACAAATTTATAATACTACAACTACTACAAATAATAATATACAAATTCAACAAAATACAGAATCAATTCATGAAAATGTCGGAGATTCAGTATCTATAAATTCTTCTTCAAATACTACTCAAGAAATAACAAGAAGTCAAATTCAAGCACAGACCCAAGTAGAAGAAACACATACTGAAACTCCTCCTGCAATAACAGAAGAAACACCTACAGAGGAAACACATACTGAAGAGACATCTACACAAACAACAGTAACACCAAACGAAACAGAATCAGAATCTGTTGCTGATGTCGCAGAAGAAGAAACAAATACTGAAAATAACCAAAAACCAAGCATAGGAGAAAAATTGGCAGAGCTTGGCGATAAAGCACTAACTGCATATTTCACAGTTGCAGATAGTATAGATTCTTTCCCTGCTTTTATATATCCAGCAGTAACTGGAGCAACAGCTGAACAGGCAGAATTTACATATAAAGTTCTCGATAAACTCCCAATGAAAGATGTTACATCTGTAAGTAACATCGAATGGGTTCCAGAATTGTTCATGAGTGCAGATAAAACTGCTCATGCTTCTGGAGTTGCCTATTCAAATGTATCCCCATACATAAAAATAGCAGAAGATCAATGTGGTGATTTAGGAAAATGGGCTGAAAAAGTTATAATCCATGAAACAGGACACACAAGAGATTATAGTGAAGGCATTCTCAGCAATTTTGGAAGAGAAACAGATACAAATAAAATTTGGGGAGCAGGAAACAGAGTTACAGAATATGCAAAGACAAACCAAAGAGAAGACTTTGCAGAAAGTTATCAGTATTTCTATACAGAGGGCGATGCACTTCAAGAAATAGCTCCTGAAAAATATGAAAGAATAAAAGAAATGGAACAAGCTGAAGGACTTGAAAAGGTAGTAGAACAAGATGCCTTCAGAGAAACAGGTAAATATATTGGTCAAAAACTTTCTGAATATCCATACTTAAAAACAGGTCTTGAAACTGCTTCTTACATAATAACAGGAGTTGCTACCGTAGTTGATGGTGTTAGATTGGCTCATGGCGTAAAAGAAAATGATGAAGCTAAACAGATGTCAGGAAATTTAGGATTGACAGCAACTGTAGCTTCATTTGCTTCTCCAATAGCAGGTGTTGCAATAGATGGAGCTGAAAGAGCATTATCTCGTGCAATAGACAAAGAACAGATAACAGCTGAAGAAGCAAATTATGTAGCTTCTCATACAGTAGGAGCTCCAATAGCAGGAGCTATCAAACTTGGAAAATGGGTAGATTCTAAAATCACAGAAATAAAAGCAAACAGAACAGAATCACAACCTACAGAAGAGACAGAAGAAACTTCTCCAGAAGTAAATGAGAATGAAGAAACTAATGAAACAGAATCAACTGAAAAACCAAAAGCAACATTTAAATCAAGTATTAAAGCTCTTGGAATAGGACTCGGTGGTGCTATTGGTTCAGCTGCAGGAGCAATCGGTGGAATTTATGCAGGTGTAACAGCAGGATTTGCAATAGGTGGTCCAGCAGGCGGTGCAATAGGTTTCTTGATCGGTGCAGTTTTAGGAAATGCAACTATGAACCACTTAGGAGCAAAAATTGGTTCTGCAATAGGTGGCAAGATACAAGACAAAGTAAATCCACAGCCAGCACCTACAGAAGAACAACAAACAACAGAAGAAGTAAATACAGAAAATTAAAAATTTTTATTTAGTAAATTCAAAGGGGTGGGAAAAAATGATTTTTTCACACCCCTTTTACTTTCTATGATACAATATTTGTAAGAAAAAACTAATTCTTTTCTTGCTTATATAAGTTTTTCAAAGCCTTTTTATGTTATAAAAAAGGTTTTTAGTCTGAATTATAAAATATTAATTATAAAATAATGGCGAGAGAGGTAAAAAAATATGATGGAATGGTGGGAAGCACTTACTTTATTACAAAAAATATTTGTAGGAAGTGCAATTCCTTCGAGTTTGTTTATAATACTCACATTTGTATTGTCTTGTATAACTCTTGATGCTGAATTTCATCACGGTAATTTTGACCTCGATTTGGACGATCCCTTTGGTATATTAAATCTGAGAGGATTTATGTCATTTTTATCTATAGGTGGATGGACAGGTTATTGGTTAACAATATCTAATTTTTCATCTCCAATAGCAATAGCAGGTGGATTAATAGCAGGATTGATAACAGCAAAGGCTACGACCTCCCTAACTAATTACCTCATGAAAACAAACTACAATGGAAATATAAAGTCAGAAAATGCGATAGGACAAATAGGCGAAGTATATTTGACTATTCCAGCAAATGGAAAAGATCAGGGAAAAGTAAATGTTTTAGTACAGGGAAAATTGGTAGAATTTGATGCAATTACAACTAAAGGAATTGAGTTGAAAACAGGCGATAAAATAGCTGTTATAGATATAAAAGAAAATAATCTGCTTGTAGTAGAGTCTGCTGTGAACTATTTAAAAGAACCTGAAATTTTAGAGGAAGGAAATCAATAATATGACATTTGCCTTAATAATATCATTTACAATACTTATTATTATATCTATGATGTGTGGCTATCTATTTTCAAGATATAAGACTTGCCCACCAGATAAAATTCTTGTAGTATATGGTGAAACAGGAAATAGTGAACATCAAATATGCATCCATAGTGGTGGTCGTTTTATTCTTCCGATTATTCAACAATATCAATATATAGATATTGTTATTCATTCTATAAATATACAATTAGAAAATATAAATGATAGAAATAAAGAAAAATTTACAATATCAGCAATTTTTAATGTAAGTGTATCTATAGATATGGATATATTATCTAAAGGAATGAAGAATTTTAACATAGTTGGACAAAACAGTATAGAAATAGAAAACAAAATAAAAGAAACAATAACAAAACAATTTGAATTGATAATTAAAAGAACTTCTTTAAATGAAAAAGATATAAATATGGAAAAATTAATTGAAGATACATATTCTGAAACAGAGGAAGAATTAAAGAAAATTGGTTTTCATTTAGTAAATGTAAATATTTACAATATAGATTAAAAGGAGATAATTTCAAATGTATAGTCCTCTACCAATGCTATTTGTTTTTTTTATTTTCATATTCTTCATGATTTTTTCTTATCTCATATCAAGATATAGACTATGCCCTGCTGATAAAGTTTTAGTAGTATATGGTACTGCAGAAGCAGGCAGAGTCTGTAAATGTATCCACGGTGGTGGTATATTTGTATTACCAATAATTCAAGACTACCAATATCTCGATTTAACACCAATTGGAATAACAAGTGAAATAGAAAATATATATTCAAAAAATAACATAAAAATAAATATTCAAGGAAAATTCACATTTGGTATCTCTGAAGAAAAAGGAATAATGGAAAATGCTGCAATATACCTATTATCAAAATCCCCAAAAGAAATAAGTGATTTGGCAAACAATATAATAGAAGGTCAAGTTAGACTTATATCAAGTAAAATAGAAATAAAACAAAATGGAGAAGATATAAAAGCAGTATTTAATGAAAATATTTCTTCAGCTTTAAAAGAGGTTTTTAATAAAATTGGATTAAAATTAATAAATATTGATATAGTTGATGTTTATTAAACTCAAAGTGAAAAGTAGAGAAGAATTTCCAAATGGGTATCGGAATAATTGGATTTTTTATCGGTGTTACTATTATATTTATAATTATTGTGTTTTATACAATATCAATATATAAAAAATGTCCACAGGGAAAAATCCTTGTAACCTATAATCAAATAGGAAAAGAAAAGACATATAAACCAATTACAAAAGGTGGCATATTTGTATTTCCAATAATTCAAGATTATCAATATCTTGATTTAGCCCCTATAGCTTTTGACATTAACAAAAATGTACTTATTTGGGATAATACAAAATTAAATGTATCAGTGACAGTTACAGTAGGTATTTCAACCGAGCCAAGTATAATGGAAAATGCAGTTGAAAGACTTTTAGGTCTAAGTCAACAGGATATCCAAGATATGGCAAAAGACATTATTACAGGTCAAGTGAGACTTATATTTGCACAAACTAAATTTGAAAAAATAAGAACAAATATAGTTAACATAAATTCAATGATTTCTGAAAATGCAAATCATGAAGTGAACAAAATTGGTTTACAACTGATAAATTTCAATATTACTCGAATTAGTGATGAAAATTCAAGAACTTTAATATAACAAAGTTAGTTTAAAGGGAATTTATTTAAATAAATAGAAAATTTATTTAATAAGTTTTAATACTAAAAAAAATAAAAAGGAGAATTCGTTTTATGAATGGATTAATTATAGGAGGAATAATATTTTTTGTTATATTCTGTATGGGTGCTTATCTATTTTCAAGATACAGAACATGTCCTTCAGACAAAGTCCTTGTAGTCTATGGTCAAACAGGAGGAAATAGAGCTTCAAATTGTATCCACGGTGGTGGAAAATTTGTATTACCAGTAATTCAAGATTACCAATACCTTGATTTGACACCTATAGGAATAAGTGTTGACCTCAAAAATGCACTTTCAAAACAAAACATCAGAGTCGATGTTCCTTCAAAATTTACAGTAGGTATTTCAACTGAACCAGGTATAATGGAAAATGCTGCAGAAAGACTTTTAGGTCAAAGTCAGCAGGCAATTCAAGATATGGCAAAAGATATCATCTTCGGTCAGCTCAGACTTGTCATAGCCCAGATGGATATCGAAGAAATCAACGCAAACAGAGATAAACTTCTTGCCAATGTATCAACAAACGTCGATACAGAACTTAAAAAAATTGGTTTGAAACTCATTAACGTCAATATCACTGATATTATTGATGAATCTGGATATATCGCAGCTCTCGGTCAAGAAGCAACAGCAAAAGCTATAAACGATGCTAAGATTTCAGTTGCTGAAGCAAATAAAAACGGTGCAATCGGTGAATCAAAAGCAAAAAAAGAGCAGAGAATTCAAGTAGCACAGGCTGAAGCAGAAACACTCGCTGGAGAAGCTGAAGCTAAACAACAACAGAGAATTAATGTAGCAAATGCAGAAGCAACAGCACTTGCTGGAGAAGCTGAAGCTAAGAAAGCACAGAGAATTAAAGTAGCACAAGCTGATTCTCTTGCAATCATCGGAGAAAACGAAGCAGATGCAAAGATTGCAGAATCAAATGCAACATTGAGAGAACGCAAAGCTGAAGCAGCAAGAAGAGCTAACACAGCTGAAAAAATTAAAATTGCACAAGTCAATCAAGAATCATACTTAGCAGAAAAAGAGGCAGAAAATGCTCGTGCTCAGAAAGAGCATGCAACATTGGAAGCTGATGTTCTCGTAAAAGCATCTATCGCAGGAAAAGAAAAAGAAATCCAAGCACAAGCTGAAGCTGAACAGATCAGAATCAAAGCACAAGGTGAAGCTGACGCTATATTCTCAAGAATGCAAGCTGAAGCTCGTGGTATCCAAGAAATGTTATCTAAACAAGCTGCTGGTATCGCTGAATATGTAAAAGCTGCTGGTGGAACATCTGAAGATGCTCTCAGAATGATGATCGCTGATAAGATTGAAACATTGCTCTCAACTCAAGTTGAAGCTATTAAGAACATCAAAATTGATAAGGTTACTGTTTGGGACGGTGGAAATGGCGGTTCAGACAATAATACATCAACAGCAAATTTCATCTCTGGCATGATGAAAGCAGTACCTCCAATGAGCGAGATCTTCAACATGGCAGGATTGGAAATTCCTTCTTACTTAGGTGAAAAAGCAAAAGCAACACCTCATCAAGTAACAGCTCCTGCTCAACCAGCAAGAGTAGCTCAACCAGCTACAACAACACAAGTTGCAAGACCTGCAACAGCTCCTGTAGCAAGACCTGCAACACCACAACAAGCCACAGTAGTAAAAAGATAAAACACTAATATAACAAATAAAAAAATCCCTTTCTAAACTGAAGGGGATTTTTTTATTATTACTAACTTTATTCAAAATCAAAAAAAATACCACATTAAAAAATGCGGTATTTTTATGTTTTATCCATTTAAAAGCTGTTATTTAACGATTGTATCTATTAAACTATAGCCTTTTTGGCACTTATAAACTACATTAACTCTTCCAGTTGCTGCATTTACAAAAACCGAGAACCCATGTCCTCTTGACTCCATATCCATTATGGCGTCTTTGACATAAATCGGTTTAGGATTTACCCGTCTTATGAGTTTAACATCTTCTTCGAGACCTACATCTTCAAAGTCTTCGTCATTCTCTTCATCTGCATCACCAAATACAGGAATACCATCAGGTACTTCATACGGGACATTTTCGAGAGCTTTTACAGGTTTTCTTGTTGTTTTTTCTTTCTGCTTACGAAGCTGTTTTTCTAATTTTTCGATAGCACTATCAAGCGAGGCATACATGTCTGCAGTCTTTTCCTCAGCTCTAAAATTGGCATTATTTGTGTGAATATTAATTTCAGCAA
The DNA here is from genome assembly GCA_902790465.1 of uncultured bacterium. GTDB lineage: Bacteria > Vulcanimicrobiota > CADAWZ01 > CADAWZ01 > CADAWZ01 > CADAWZ01. The sequence continues at coordinate 94,370 of CADASF010000001.1, forward strand.
TATGCCAACTTCTCTCTGTGCTGAAAGTAACATCTGCAGAAATAATCGAGTCAGAATATTTTGTGAGCTTACCGAGTTTTTTGTCGGTATAGTCTCTCAATGCTTCGGTTACTTCAAGATTTTTTCCTTTTACCGTAATTTGCATACGCAAACCCCCTTTTCCCTTTTAATTGCCATTATTGGAAAAACACACTTTATAATTTCTACTACTTTTTTTTATATCCTTTCAAAAAATTTTTATTTATTATACCGAATTTGAATTAATGAATATTATTAAATTCTTTAATTAATATACCATTTTCTAGATCATTTAAATTATATAACCTATCTAAAACAGAAAATGTCTCTCTCAAATTGCCCTTTGCAGATTCCCAACCTTTACCATCTGTTATCCAAATAAATTTCACCTTTGGATTATCCCTTGCCTCTTCAGTAAGCATTTTAAAAGATCTAGCAGTTTCGTTTAATTTAGATCCACCTGTTGAATAAAAATTGGTCTCTATTAAATATATAAAATAATCTGTTTTTACGACAAAATCAAATCTCTTTGTAGATGTACCACTTCCAGAAATACTGTCAAGAGAGACATTCCACTTTGACTCTATTTCTGTTAAATACATCTCCTTATAATATTCAACCCCTGTCCTTTTTATAAACAATTCGACAAGGTCTTCCATTTGATGCCCACCTCTATTTTTTCTTCCATTGCTGTCAAGTCCTGTCTCAACACCTGTTATATAATCTACAAGATTATTTATTTTATGACCTGACAACAAATCAAATAAACCTGTTTTTTTCATAAAATAGACATATTCATCAACAGAATACTTGATTTTTTTGAAATCAAATAAAAATGCTCCCCTATCATCTTGGGCATATATCTCATAATCTCTGACAGCAAGCAAAATAGGAATACATTTTAAAATTTGTGGATAATTTGACAATAAATTTTTAAAATCAACTTCAATATTTTTTGATCCTATTAAAGAATTTAAAATATTTAGTTCAATTTTTATGGAATCAACATTTTTATATACTTTTTCAAAATCAACATAAAAACTGTATTTATTTATGCAATTCCTCATTGTAGAAAGCCAACTATCAAAATCTCTCATAATTTGTGATAATAACCTCTCTCCCTGTTCGCTTATCGGCTTTGCTATTTATATTTCTTTTTACATCAATAACATCAATATTGTAATCACCATACAATTCATGAACAAGTTCGACATCATTGTTGGACAACATCAAATAAACGCCTTTTTTTGAAAGTTTTTTAAATAACTTTGCAAGTCGTTTATGATCATCCAGTGAAAATCCTGTCCTTGTGTAAGAAGTAAAATAAGATGTTTCTGAAACGGGTACATAAGGACTGTCGAAATATACAAAATCACCTTTTCTAACTCTTTTACAAAATATCTCAAAATCAAGATTTGAAATCTCAACTTTTTTTAGAAATTTGCTTATATTCTTAATATTATCTTCATCTATTGAATTTATACCTGTTTTATTATTATATGGAACATTGAATAAACCACTTGTATTTACCCTGTAAAGTCCATTAAAACAATGCTTATTTATCCAAATAAAAAGTGAAGCAGATTCAACATCAAATACATTTTCAGTAACTTTTTTATTATATAAATTTTTCAAAAACAAATAATATTCATTATTACAACCTACTGAATCAAAAGTATTTACAAGAGAAATCAACTGCTCAGCTTCATTTTTTATGCTGTTATATGTATTTATAAGCTGTGAGTTTATGTCATTTATGAATGATTTTTTATGTTTAAGTGAAAATAAAACTGCTCCCCCACCAACAAAAGGTTCAAAATATCTTTTAATGTCTTTTGGCAATCGCAATCTAATTTCATCAATTAACTGGGTCTTTCCCCCAGCCCATTTTATGAAAGGATTTAAAACTATATCTTTTTTCATCTATTATTCTTTCTTTTAATAAAAACAATTAAGAATTGAATCTATAAAAAATTCAATCCCTAAACTAAAAATCCTATTAAATCTAAAAATTGACATACTCCCCATAAATTTAGGGATATTACGGTGCGTTTCGGTAAAAACTATATCTTTTGGGGCTGTTACTTTTGTGAACAATCCCTTTTTATAAAAAAAACTCCCTATATTGTAATTTATTTACAAATATAGGAAGTTTTAAATTAGATCAAATTTGACTTATGTCCCTCATAAAATGATTGATTTTTTGCAATATTTAATCTTTTTTATTTTCCATCAACTTTTTTCCCTCATTCCATGCTTTACCCACTTTTTCGCCTGTAACATAATAACCATATTGGAATTGATCAAAAATAAGGGCATTCAACTTTGTTATATCAATTTTATCATTTTCCGACAAAACTCTTTCTTCCGCAGCAACATTTTCAATTTTCCCAATAATTGCATAAAGCTGTCCATCATCTAAAATTGTTTCAAGCTCACATTCCATTACAAGTGGAAACTCTTCTATAATAGGAGCATTTACATACTGACTTTTAACAGCATGATAACCTGTTCTTTCAAATTTATCTTCCATTTTATTTGCAGAAGCAATTCCAAAGAAATCAACAACATCTACATGATCTCTATCAGCAATACTTACTGTAAACGCTTTTTGTGATTTTATATTCTTTGTTGTCTTGTGTTCTGCTTCAAGAAAAAGTGCTATTTTCTCATAATCACAAATCATTCCCCAAGCTGCTGTCATAACATCTACTTTACCGTTTTCATCATAAGTAGCAACCATCAAAACAGGCATTGGATATACAGCATTCATTGGACCTAAATCTTTTTTCATTTTTTAAATCCTTTACTATAATATAAAATTTTTAAAAAAATATATAGTAAATATTTTCTTTTTTAAAAAATAAATTCCCTCTTAATAACATCTTATTTCATCAAATATTTGTTTGTGAAATTATGTGGTATGTTGATAAATTAGCAACACGCTCTAATAAAATAAAAAAAGTATTTTAGCAAAAAATTCACTAAAATACTTTCTATAAAAAATCTATTTAGATATTTTTCTCATAAATTTACTTTTTTACTTTATCTTTTTTAGCTTCTTTAACATTCATTTTATCTTTGACATTAAAGCATTTGATTCCATTATTATTTACTAAATAAACTGTTGTAGGAACTCTGTCAACATAAATAAAAGAAGGCTCTTCTTGCTGAGCAACAGAAAAGTGTTTGCTTTGTGAATTTACCAATTCAACTAAAGGAATTTCGCCTCTTACAGATAAGACAAGAAAAGAATCATTTGTAAGAGCAAATCCATAAATACCTTTTTCTTTAGCAAGAATTTCAAGTGTTCCATCTTTTTTAATAACTGTTATAGAATCTTTGGATTTATCTTTACCTAAAGAAACTCTACATACAATATTTCCAAAAGAAACATCACAAAAAGTTATATGTCTTGTTGGGAATGTATAAACTATATGGGCTACTTTATCTTGTCCCATTCTCATAACATAAGAATGTCTTTCATTTCTTATTGAAAATATAATAGAATTATTTGATTCAGGGAAAATATCATCTATTGCACAATGAAGAGAGCCTTCACCTTTAACTTCCAATGCCTTAGGTGCAGATAATAATAATTCAGAAAAAGATACAAAAGGTTCAATTTCTTTTTTCTCAACATTTACAAATGTTGGAACTATGTCTTTCATATTTTTGTCTTTATCAAGATTTTGAAGACAAGTAGCAAGTGTTGAATCATCAACAAATCTCAAATATGAAGTACCAAAAACTGTTCCAAGTTTCATTTTTCTAATAATGGTAAGACCTTCCTCATTTACTTTTGGATTCTCCATTATCTTATCCCAATTACCAGATTCAATATTAAGAAGCCAAAGTTCTGTTGGATAACGAGAAAATGCGGCAGCATATTTTCCATTAGGACTAACAGCTACTATATCATTTTCAAATTTAAAAGGACAATCACCACTTTTTAAAACTTTTTTAGCCAATGGATTATACAAAACCCACTGAAGATCTCTTGTACGCTTATTTCCGTCTCTTACAAGCATAAAGATATTTCCACTCTCTGTGGCACAATCAGTTAAAGCAACATTTACTAATTTATTACCAACAGATTTCATAATTTCTTTAGTAGTAACAGAAGTGTATGAAGCACAAAAACCAAAAGCTGTTACCAAGAAGAAAAATGAAAAACAAATAACAAAAAAGCCTAAAATTTTCTTACTCATATAAACTGCTCCTTTAATTTGAGTACATAAAATTTTTTTATAAATTTCTATTTTTATATTTAGAGACTAATTAGCAAATACCCTTTTATTTTTATAAACTAAAATAAAAAAGGCGGTCATTTATAAAACAACCGCCTCGGCTATCAATCAAAAATTAATTATTGTTTAAGGCTTGGGAACCATGCCCACATTGTGTGTGTCTGACCATCTGATGTCTCATATTTGCCAACGAAATTCTTGTGTTCTGTATAGAATTTTGTAATTCCATAACTTTCAAGAGTTTTCAATTCGCCTGCATCAGCGATTCCATTTCTGTTTGAATCAACCCAAAGCATAAGACCATTGAGTTCTTCACCTTCTACAATACCATTTCCATCTTTGTCACAAAGGACTGAAAGTTTGTCAAAACCATTTGCATATCCACCGAGATCTCCAAAGAGTTCTGTGACGCCATTGATCTGACCTTTTACAGGCATACAGAGAAGAGCATCTGGATTGTTAGCAACCCATTCACAATTATCTGGAATACCGTCGCCTGTGAAATCAAACTTTGAAGCAAACTCACCATAAAATGCTGGTGAATGTCTGAGCCATTCATTTCTTGCTGTTGTGATTTTGCCTGTATTTGTTGTGTCAAGTGTTAAAGGCTCACCATCTCCTGTAACAGTTGTTGTGTAATTTGTGATTTGTCTTGTGATTGTAACAACATTATTTATAACTGGTGTAAGAACGCCATCAACCATTGCATAAGAAACTTCTGAAGTAGAAGAAACATCTATTATGTTATCTTCACTTCTTGTATAGACATCTGTTCTCCAAGTGTGATTTCCACTTGCTTGATATGTTGAACTTGTTGAAAAATTCCAACCAGACATACCACTTTTGTAATTATCCATCTTAGCTGCACTGTCTCTGAAATATGATGAATAACCATAGTTTACACTATTATTGACATTTTTTGTTGGTGCATAGACAGTATTTACTTTATTATTGACATTTGGAGCTTTCACTGTTGAAGTTGTTGAAGCATCTACAGTAGCAGCAAAAGCCATAGCAACGATACCAGCCAAAAGAAGTGATGTTATTTTCTTCATTTATTTAATTCTCCTTATATTTTTTTTAAATATTTTGATATTTAATTTTTTTCTTGCTATAAGTATAAAAATTAAATATTAAAATTTCATTACAAAAATATTACATATCTTTAATATTTGATTTCATTTTCTAAAAAACCTTTACAAAACTTTACTTAAATCATTTATAAGTTCATCTGCTGTTTGATATCTATCATTGGGATTTTTCTTTATTAACTTCATTATTATATTCTTTATAGGTTCCTTGACCTCAACAACAGTTGAAATATCTTCAGCCTCATTTGCCATTTTTTTCATAACAGCCATCATAGGATCTGAATCATCAAAAGGTTTCTTGCCTGAATATACTTCATATAATATGATTCCAAGTGAATATAAGTCAACCCTACAATCAACCTTACTTCCATCTATTTGTTCAGGAGCCATATAAATAGGAGTACCAACAAAAGAATCCGAAACTGTAACACTTGTCAAATCAAAAGCTCTTGCTATTCCAAAATCTGTCAACTTTACATTACCATCTGAAGTTATGATTATATTTGAAGGCTTTATATCCCTATGAATTATATTTTGAGAATGTGCGTAGGAAAGTGCCTCAGCTGTCTTCATCACATAACAAATAATTTTATTCTTTAAATCACTATCATTTTTAATTAATTCTTCAATAGTTTTGCCTTCAATATACTCCATACAGATAAAAGGAGTTGAATTTTTTTCTGTTGACCAGTCCAAAACAGATGTTATATAAGGATGTTTTAATCTCGACACAATTAGAGCTTCATGAACAAAACGTTTATAAGATATATCATTATTCAAACAAAAAGTATGTGGAATTTTTATTGCATATATCTTTCCATGACTATCTATCGCTTTATATACAGTAGCCATCCCACCTTCCCCTATTATATTTTGAAGAAAATATTTTCCATTTATACATTCTTTTTTATTACTAAAAAGATTAAACTTAAAAACAAATTTGTTTAACGAATAAAATCCCAAAATAACAAAACAAGAAGCAAAAATTCTAAAATTATCAACTTCATAATGATAATTCATCTTTACAGGGTAAAGTTGAGGTAATGATATAATCTTGACATCGCTCTTTTTTATAACAAAAAAATATAAATGCTGTTCTATAAATATTTCGCGAGATTGCATACCATCAATTTCAGCAACACCTGGAAGAAAAATTTTTATTTTATTATAATTTTCATTACTTCCTTGTGTTCGTATATACAAATATGCCAAACCTTTCATATCTCCCTCAATAACCAATTTAAAAGATTTTTCATTTCCATTAATAGGTTTAATGAGTAATAAAACTAACAATAAAAAAAAGAAAACCCTAAAAATATTAACCAAAAGCACCTCACTTCAAAAATTTATTACCTATATATGAGGCATGTCTTGCCATACCCATAAGCATGTTCACCTCAAAATTTTCAAGCGAAGCCCTCGAAAGTATTTCTTTAAGATGAGATAACGGCGAGAAAGTCCCACAAGGTATAGGATATTTAATATCACTAAAAGCCTTATCAATAACTTTTGAAAGTCTTGCCATATCATCTGAAGAAGCCTTTTGAGAATCATGTTTAAAATCAAAATTTTCAAGAGTTTTTCTCATTTCATAGCATAAAACCATGACAGCTTGGGATAAATTTAATGAACCAAATTCTTCTGAAACTGGTATATATATCAAATGACCACATTCTTTTAATTCCATCATAGAAAGACCATAGTCTTCAGCTCCAAAAAGAATTGCAATCTTTGAATTTAAATGCTTTGGCAAAATATCTTTCGCAAAAATTTCAGGTGTTGCAAAATTCATGCGTTTCTTACCAGTCTTTTTAGTTGTACCTACAATAAGCGAAAAACTACTTAAAAAATCTTTAAAATCAAAAGAAATTTCTGCATTTTTTAAAATATCATCTGACCCAACAGCAAGACTAAAAGATTCTCTATCAATCTGACAGCGAGGAGAAATCAAAGCAAGTTTTTTAAACCCCATACAATTCATGGCTCTTGCAACAGAACCTATATTTGCAGAAGTTTTTGTTTTTACAAGAGTAATAGTTATATTGTCATAAAAATTTACATTCATTTCTTTAGATAAAAAGGGAGCGTGAAAAATAATTTTCACACCCCCTTATAATAATAAATTTTAAGTCTGAATTATGAAAGTTTAAATACAACAGATGAACCTGCTGGAATGTTCATTCCTTCATTGAATGCTCCTGTTCCACCAAAGTTTCCAAATCCTGTGCCACCGAAATCACGAGCATTTGAATTGAAGACTTCTGTCCATTGTCCTGCTGGCATACCGTCTATTCTGTAATTTGAGTAATCATTGCCTGAAAGGTTTGTTACAACTACATAGCGATCTTTTCCGTCTGTTCTCTCATAAGCCATTACTTTATTGTCATTGTGTGTATATATCCTATTCATTGGAGCATCAGCTCTGAATGCATCACTTGAAGCTCTCAATTCATTCAATGCTCTATATACATTTGACTGACCTGTTTTTAAAGAATATGTCTCAGCATTTGTCTTTTCTTCTGGACTCATAGAAGCATATTTTATATAATTCTCTTTGTCTTCTTTTGACATTCCCTTTAATGCTGCTTTCTGTTTGTCTGCAGGCATTGCAGAAATCTCTTTGAATTCATCGAGTTTTGAAGGAGAAACTCTGAAATCGAGCCAGCTATAATCAGCTCCCCAAGTTGAAGTTGCACCATGTTTGAAATCGTTGTTTGCAAGGAACTCTTCACCTTGGAATACCATTGGAACACCTGGCATTGTATGGATTATTGTTGCAGCAGCTCTTGATACAGCTCTTGGATAATTTTCCATAACCTTGCCGTCGTCTCTACTACCTGCACCAGCTCTTATTGCCCAAGTTCCACTGTTTCCAACTTCATCATGGCTATGTGAGAATACAACAGCCTTTTCAGGAGCTGGTACACCTTTATGAGCAAGCATTGTGAACATCAAATCGTCCATGTTTCTCTGTCCATTTATTGCACCGATCAAATCATGGTGAACTGGACCACTCCAAACACCGTCAAAGCCCATTCCTTTCTTATCCATACCCCACTGATTTTCACCTTGTTCTAAATCAGCAGCTACAAGCCAGTTCTGAGTAAAATCTTCAGCAACTGTGTATGGCTTGCCATCTGGATCGAAAAGTGCAAGTGTTCTGTTGATCTGTCTGAGTGTGTTCATTCCGTCGATCTGTTCTTCTGCTGTTCCAGTGTCATGGAGAACTTGTGCAAAGTCAAATCTGATTCCATCAACACCAAATTCACGAATCTGCTGTACTGCATTGTCAGCATAGAAATTCTTTACACCCTGTGCTGAATAATTTGGTTTTGTTCCCCAAGGTGTCTCACTGTGATTTCCATTTGGCCATGTAAAGAAGCTATTTTTATCTCCATCTATTGACCAAAGTGAATTATCACCATCTGTCTTTCCTGATGTGTGGTTATAAACGACATCACATATTACATTCAAACCTTTTTTGTGAGCTTCATCAACAAAAACTTTGATAGCATCTGTTCCATTAATCCAAACACTTTCTTTATCTTTGTCTTGGTCAGGTCTTATGAGACCTCTTTCAACAGCTTCAGCTCTTGGCATTTCAAATCCATATGCTTCAGCACCTGAGAAGTAATAATCAGGAGTATAACCCCAATCTCTCTTACCACCAAACTCATTGAAAGGCATAAGTTCTATGCTGTTGTAACCTAAATCAGCTACATAGTCGAGATATTTTACCATATCAGACATTTTTGTAGGTACAGCATTGTCTTTTGTTGTTCTGAAAGAACCAATATGTGCTTCATAAATTGTATATTTGTCAGGATCTGTTTCTAATCTTGGAACATCATGATATTTGAATTCATAGTTTGATTCTTTGATTATTGAAAGTCTCTCTGAACCTGGGCGACTTGAAATTTTATTTGAGTATGGATCATTAAATGCAGTGTTTATTCTTTCGCCATCGCTGAGAACACCGTCTTTATTTGTATCACCTACTAATCTTCCGCCTTCATAAACTTGGAATTCATAGCTAAGTCCTTCGAGTTTTTCGAAATTATTTACTGTTGAGACCCAACCACCTGTGACATTTCCGCCACCAGCTTTTGTCATCATAATGCTTCCATCATCACCGACATTATTTGTCCACTTGTAGTCAGTAACTTTACCAGAAACATCGAGTTGCCAACTTGTAAGTACATCGGCATTGCGTTTTTGATCAGGTGTTGCCTTGTCATAAGGAACCAATTCTGGATTTCCAAGTCTGTCAAGCAATTCCTGTTTTGTCAACTGATGACCATTTTCATCTTTGAGTACAAGTACGACTTTGTCTGCATCAAGGTGATCATTTACTGTAAATCTGCCCCAATGTGGGTTGACTTGGTAATTTGGACCGCCAGAACCAGAATCATTGTACCAACCAGTTTCTATACCAAGAACTGGATCCATAAATATTCTTTCAAGACCTCTCTGCTGTCCTTGCATATATCTTCCATAAGGATCACTATAGGCGACATCAGAACCTGATTTTGTCTTCATTATATTGCCGTTTGCATCTCTTACGCTATATCTGTAAGCCTTACCTTCAAGCTCTTTTGCACCTTTCATTTCAAGAGACCAGTTTCCTGTCTTCTCGTCTTTTGTCATAGGAACACTCTTTAAAAGCTCGCCTGTTTTTTCATCAAAGAGATCAACATTTAATGAAAATCCAGACATATCGCCTGTGCCTGTGGCTGGAGCCCATGTTCTGAATGAAACGACATCGTCTTTTATGTGAAGTCCCATTTTATGAGCTGTTGCAGGTGCATATTCTTCAACTTGATTTTTACTGTCTGCACTTACGCTAAATGCTGGTGGTTCTTCAGTCATGACAATCCATTTATCTGTAGCAACTTTGCCATCTGTTGTCTTTACATCGCCAGAAACACCCCATTTATAATCACCAGGTTTTAACTGAACAGTTGCTGAGTAAAGACCATCTCCAGCAAGTTGATCGCCATGTGTTCCATCATCAAACATTGGAATGCCTTTTCCATTGTTCCAACTTTGATCATATTCGCCAGTTACAGGATTGAAAGAACCCTTTAATTGGAAGTTGCTTACATGTCCAAGCTGACTTCCATCATATACAAATGTAACAGATGGATAATCGGACTGTGCATTTTTCATAGACTCAATAGCTGATTTATCTGCTACTGATTCTGCCCTTGATACATCTCCACCAAAATATTTAGTAGGAATTGTTCCTGATTTTTTAGGTGAAGTTGTGGGAGCTTTTTCAGGTTTAAAAGAAGCTTTGCTTATTCTTTCAGAAGAAGAAAAATTCACAGAATCAGATACAGAATTTAATGTTTCCTCACTTTGAACAGCTGTCTGATTCGATGAAACTGCGGAAGCTGAATCTGCTTTGCCAGTAGCAGATGTATATACAGAAGGCATAGAATAATTTACATTTCCAACATTAATGGACATCAAAAAAATCCTCCGCTACGATTAAATATACAAAAAACACTTTAAAAAGTATTGTAAAATTTTAAATTCATTGTGTATATAATACAACAAAATGATTGCTTTCTGCAATAGGTTTTCGAAAAATAAACAAAATTTTAACAAATCAAAAGAAAATTAAAATTTAAAGGACAGTATAATAAAATAAAGAAACTACTTTTATTATTTATTATAATGAATATAAAGAGGACGAAAAGATATGGGAAAAAAATTATTGTTGATGTTCATTTTATTTTTTAGCATATTTTCTATCTCTTGCTCAAATCCAAATAAAGAAAATCCATCCCCTCAAAATGACAGTCCAGAGATATCAAAAACAGATAATGTCAAAATAGAAAATATGTTTTCAAATTCTGTTACATATTTTGGCAAAAATATTCTTACAAAAGAATATAAAAAAAACAATACAGTAATTTCTCCATTGAGCATGCATTTAGCATTTGATATGGTATATAATGGAGCAGAAGGTGAAACTGAAACAGAGATGCGACAAACACTTGGTTATCCTTCAAACATGGATAAAAAAAGTATTTCTCAACAGTCAAAATCAATAATGGAGAATCTAAAATCGAATGATTCTATGACACTTGAAATAGCAAATTCACTTTGGGCTAAGAAAAATTTCAAAATAAAAAAATCATTTGTAGATAACTGCAAAAAATATTTTTATGCTGAAGTTAAAAATAATACTGTTCCAAAATTGATAAATAAATGGGTTTCAGAAAAAACTCACAAAAAAATAAACAAAATTATAAATGATGGTGTAGATATAGATACTGCATTGATCAATGCTATATATTTTAATGGAAATTGGGTCGATAAATTTAACAAAGATAGTACAATAGATAGAGATTTTACAACTTTAGAAAAACAAAAAATAAAAGTTCCAACAATGTACAAATGTGAAGATATGCCATATTATGAGAATAAAAAATATCAGGCAGTCAGATTGGACTATAAGGGAAATAAGATATCAATGTTTGTTTTTCTTCCAAATAAAAATAAATCTATTGATGATTTTGTAAAAAATTTTTCGCAAGATGAATTTTTGAATGCGTCTAAAAATTTAAATAGGACAAATTTAGAACTATATTTACCAAAATTTAAAACAGAATGTAGTTTTGAATTATCAAAAACAGTTAAAGAACTTGGAATGAAATCAGCTTTTGATGGCAGAGCTAATTTTAACGGAATAGCGGAAAAACTTTGTATTTCAGAAATAATTCACAAAACATATATTGATGTAAATGAATCAGGAACAGAAGCAGCTGCTGTGACAGCAATTATAATGAATTGTACAGCACTACCATTTGAAGAAGAAGTTAAACCCAAATGTATGAAAGTAGATAGACCATTCTTTTTTGTATTGTCAGATAATGATTCAAACATACCTGTCTTTATGGGAGTTATAACAAAACCTGAATATAAATAGAAATGAATATCTCTCCCCACCCTCTCCTCAAGATTTGAGAAGAGGGCTATTTTTTGTTTGAACAAAGGAATATTTTTTGAAAAAATCATACTATAAAAAATATAAAAGGAAATTTAAATGTAAAATAAAATATTTCCTATTATAAGTTATGACAATAAAAAGGAGCAATAAAAATGAAAAAACTTTTGGCAATTTCTTTTTTGATGATGTTTGTATTCATCACAACTGGCATAATATTTGCCCAAAATTCATACACATTCAAAAATGCTAATCATTCTTGGATGGAATCTCCAAAAGCAGGTCAACTATATGACCTATGTTCTACATCAAACAAGAAAAGTGCAATAAAAAACATAAAAATTAGAATATTCAAAGTAAACCCAGAAGAATATGAATGGAATGGAAGTCTTGTATTTTTCGATCAAAATGGAAATAAATTAATTGCTGGTGCAAAAAAAGAAAACAGTCCTGCAACATTGACTGGAACAAACTTTGGCACATCTCATGTAGTTGTAATAGCTGACATAGACAAAGACGGCTACACAGAAGTTATGATCCAAGAAATACAATCAGATGTAAGACCACAGACATTTAGAGTTTTAAAATGGAAAGAAGGAAAACTGTACAGAACAAAAACAGGAAAACTCATAAAAGATTCTGATGGAATATTCAAATGGACTAAAACTGACAATGACAATGTAACTTGGTTAAGCAATATCAAAGAAGGAACTGACGGAAAATTATATTCAGATTTTATTGGATATGATGGTCAAGGTTACACAAGTGGACTCGTTGAAATCACACCAGTTGAAGGTGGATATAAAGTAGTAAAAACACTAAAATCAAACAAGATGTAAAAAAATGATAAAAGAACAAATTTTAAAAGATACAGAAGAAATATTTAAAAACGCAGAAAATTCACATGATTTTCTTCACACAAAAAGAGTATTAAATTTAGTTCTCGAACTTGCAAAAGACTTTCCACAAATTGAAGAAGATGTTATATATGCGACATGTTGTTTTCACGATGTAGGCAGAACTATACCACAAGATGGAGTTAATCATGCGATAATTTCAGCAAATTATGCAAGAGAAAATTTAATCAAATATGGATTTACTCCACAACAAATAGAAGAAATTGCCTGTGCAATAGAGACTCATTCTTGGTCATTGGGAAGAGAGCCAAAATCTTTGTTAGGAGAAATTTTACAAGACGGGGATAGAATTGATTCATTAGGTGCTATTGGTCTTGCAAGAATGTTTTCTTTTTTAAATGAATCAGAACGGATTTTATACAATGTAGATGATCCTTTCTGCACTTCAGAAAGAAAGCCAAATGACAAAAAATATACAATAGATCATCTTTTTACAAAATTATTTTCTATTCCGTCAAAGCTTCACACTGAAAAAGCTAAACAATTAGCAAATAAAAGAATGGAGTTTATGAAATCTTTTTTAGAACAGATGGGATTGGAAATAAAAGGGGAACTATAATATATGAAAGCTTCTAAAAATTGATTTCATTTATAGAAAGAAGGACTAAAAAAATGGATAAAAAAATAAATGTAGCTGTTTTTTTTGGTGGTGTATCAGGAGAGCATGAAGTCTCTCTTGTATCAGGAAATTCCATTATACAAGAACTGAAAAAAAATGATAAATACAATGTTATCGAAATAGGGATAGGAAAAAGTGGAAAATGGTTTTTAGGTGATCAAGTTCTTGAGACATTAAAAACAGGAAAAGAACCTGAAACAGACGAAAGCGTATTTTTTTCACTTGATCCAGCAGAAAAGGGATTAGTTGTAATAAAAAATAGTGAAAACAAAAAAGAATTAATAAAAGTAGATGTGATATTCCCAGTTCTACATGGAACAAATGGAGAAGATGGAACAATTCAAGGACTTTTTAGATTATCAAATATTCCTTATGTCGGTTGTAATGTCCCTTCAAGTGCTCTTGCAATGGACAAAATTCTTTCCAAAAGAATATTTGCAAGTAACGGATTAAATGTTGTACCTGACATATTTTTTACAAGAAAAGATTGGAAAGAAAACCAAGAAGACATAATAAAAAAATGTGAAGAAATAGGATATAATCTCTTTATAAAGCCAGCAAATACAGGTTCAAGTGTTGGAATTACAAAAGCTCACAATAGAGAAGAACTAAAAGAGGGAATTGAACTTGCAAGTAAATATGACTTTATGGTACAAGTTGAAAAATCTATCGACAATGCAAGAGAAATAGAAGTTGCAATCCTTGGAAATGACAGACCAAAGGCTTCAGTAGCTGGAGAAATTGCTCCAAGTGGAGAATTTTATGACTATGCAGCAAAATATGAAGATGGACAATCTCTTACAATAGTTCCTGCAAGAATAACAGATAAACAGATGAAAGATATTCAAGAAAAAGCCGTAAAAGCATTTATTTCACTTGGCTGTAGAGGTCTTTCAAGAGTAGATTTTCTAATGGATCCAAAAACTGATGAAATTTATTTGAATGAAATAAATACCCTCCCAGGTTTTACTTCAATCAGTATGTATCCAAAACTTTGGGAAGCATCTGGTATAAAATATGGAAAACTACTTGAAAATGTAATAAATTTAGCCTTTGAAGAATTTGATGAAAAACATAAAAATTCAACAAATTTTCAATCAAAAAATGATTGGTACAAGAAAGGGTAAAATATGAAAAAATTTTTATTAGCTTTATTGATATTATCTTTTAGTATGATTTCTGTAGCTTCATCTTGTACTAACACACAAGATGAAAATACAACTCAAGAAGAAGTAACACAAATTTCTCAAAAACAGGGAAAAGCAAAAATGAATGAAAATTTTTCAGATTCTGTAACATATTTTGGAAAAAATATTTTGACAGATGTTTATAAAAATAAAAATACTGTTGTTTCTCCTTTAAGCCTGCATTTAGCATTTGATATGTTATATAATGGAGCAGAGGGAATAACAGAAAAAGAGATGAAATCAACTCTTGGTTATCCAGTAAATATGGATAAAAAAGCCATATCAGAAAAATCAAAAGAAGTAATGGATTTTCTGAAATCAAACGATTCAATAACAATAGAAATTGCCAATTCACTTTGGGCAAAGAAAAATTTTTCTATAAAACAAACATTTGTTGAGAAAAGTAAAGAATATTTCTATGCTGAAGTCAAAAATGAAATTTCAAAAACATTGATGAATAACTGGGTTTCAGAAAAGACCCACAAAAAAATAAAGAAAATAGTTGATAGAGCTGATAATATAGATGTTGCATTACTAAATGCTATTTATTTCAATGGCACTTGGGTAAAAACATTTAACAAAGAAAATACAAAAGACCAAGATTTTACAACTATAGCAAACAAAAAAATAAAAGTTCCAATGATGTACAAATTTGAAAATATGCCATATTATGAAAATGAGAATTATCAAATGGTAAAATTGGACTATAAAGGCAGAATGGCAAGCATGTATGTCTTTCTTCCAAAAGAAAATAAATCTATTGATGATTTTATCAAAAATTTTTCACAAGAGGAATTTTTAAATGCTTCAGATAATCTCGATAGAGCAAAAGTAGAGCTATATTTACCTAAATTCAAAACAGAATGTAGTTTTGGACTTACAAAAACAATAGAAAAACTTGGAATGAAATCAGCATTTGGTAGCGGAGCTGATTTTAGCGGAATAGCAAGAGGGTTATTTATTTCACAAGTTATTCATAAAACTTATATCGATGTAAATGAATCAGGAACAGAAGCTGCTGCTGTAACAGGCATAATGATGACAAAATCAGCAATGCCAAGACCAGTTCCTACAAAGCACATGAAAATAGATAGACCATTCTTCTTTGTAATAGCAGACACAAGAACATATACCCCAATATTTATGGGAGCAATTACCAAACCTGAATATAAATAAGAGAAAAAACTTTTAGAACAGTAATGTGAAGTATCTATTAATAGGATAGATAAAATTAATGCAAAACTCCAGTTCAATGAGCTGGAGTTTTTGCATTAATTTTACACACTATTTATTTTTTATGTAAACACTTTACCGACACGCCCTACTATAATGTCAATGCCTTTACATCTGCAAGTTTCAATTTAGTAAATTTAGCCACATTGTCAATTGAAAACCCTTCTTTTAGAAGATTTTTAGCAGTTTCCAACATTCCTTCAAGTTTTCCCTGATTTAGTGCTTGTTTAGCTTGCTTTTCCGCTTGTTTAGCTTGCTTTTTCTTCAGCTTTCTGTGCTTGTTTAGCTTGCTTTTCTGCTTGTTTTCTCGCTTTTTCTTCAGTTTTTCTTGCTTTCTCGATTTCTCTTATTTTAGCTTCTGCTTCTTTCATAGTTTCTTCTTTAGCTTTTTGTATTTCTTTCTCAAAAAAGTCGAGCATAAATGTTTCTCCCTCCTTTGTTTCTTTTAAATATTTTACAGGTTCTCTCAATTCACTTCTTCTCTTTTTAAACCAGTTTTTATCATAGTTTTCCTCCTTTAATTATATATGAATAAAGGCAAAGAATCAATATTTTTATAATACTTATAGAGCTATTTCTATTGTATTTTTCTATTATTACAATTTATAAGTACATATCGTTAAAATTATGTTAAGTTTGTTAATTTTTTATTAAATCAATTCTTTGTGCTATTTAATCAATATTTTAAAATCTATCCAAATAGGCTCTATTTAGAAGCGATGTCATTGCGAGGGAGCTATGCGACCGTGGCAATCTCAAATGCTTAATTTTAATTTAGTAATTTATTAAATAGATCACAATCTCATTCTACGATAGAGCCGATCGACTCAATTTTTAACAGGCTTAGATTGCTGGGCTTCCCCCTTGGGGGATATTTTTTTAAAAACTCGTTAGAGTTTTTAACTATTTCTACGCCTCGCAATGACAAAGTGGCAGTATACAGCCATATATTGGATATTTTATAGCAAATTTTTATTTACTTATTTTTTTGATTAATTAGCACAACGATTTAAAATCACATAAAAAGTATAAAGAATTATATAAAATTTTTGAAAAAACCTTTGAATCAAATTTGCCACCTCATAAATGATATAAAAAATGTTTGCAGATATTTTATAAGATAAATAAAAAATTCCTTTCATATATGAAAGGAATTTTTTTATTAAAATGATTAAAGTTTTATCCACAAAGCGGGTCGAACAACAAGGTATATATCATTGTCAACTTTGTAGATGTAGTTGATACTACCACTCTCAGTAACACAATAAAAATAGCCATCACTAAAAGGATTAGGAGAACGAAGCAACCAAATACAATAATCTCCAAGATATGCAGGATCAGTATGTGCAACTGCATAAGAAGTAGCTACACATTTCCTTGATTCCACATCAGCAAAATATTCTGTATTTTCTGCTTCTTCTTTACTCAACAAAAAAACATTATAATTAACACTATCTATTTCAAATGGTTTTATAATCCCCTTTTCTGTTTCATCAAAAGAATTGTAATAAAAATCATCATTTAGCCAAGCAGAAATTTCACTGTTTTTCCAATCATTTGAATCGTCATCAAAACGCTTTACATCAAGACCATAGAGTGATATAACTAAAACTTGCTTATTATCATCATCTTTTGCCAATACTTTCCACTTTATAGGAGTTTGGTCTCCACCTTCTGCTGTCTGCTGATAACGACCAAATTCTACAGTATCACCAACTTGAGCATCTGAAAATGGATTTTCTACAGCTTCTTCCTCGTTATTGTTTGCTTCTTCGTTATTGTTTGCTTCTTCGTTATTGTTTGCTTCTTCGTTATTGTTTGCTTCTTCGTTATTATTTGCATTTTGTTGGGCTAATAGATAGTAAAATGCAGAATTATCAGAAGGAGTTGTTTTTCCACCGCCACCACAGGCTGAAGTAAATAGACCTATAAGACAAAGACACAGAAAAAACGATAAAAACTTTTTATACATATTTTACTTTTACCTCCAACTTTTATCTTCCCTATCTTACAAATAGAAAAATCGAATACAACATCTATTCTATATGTGCACAAGTTATCCTTTTAGGGAATCCTTGGAAAACTTAGCACATATTTTTTTACCGAAACGCACCGTAATGCCCCTAAATTTATGGGTATTATGTCAAAAATATCGAGTTAACAAAAATTCAACAAAATTAAATTTCTTTTAACAAAAAAGTAATCACTATTTATGGTGAATTGAACAAAGCAAAAATAAAGCCTAATGTTTATGAGTTTTAAGAGAAAACAACTATTCACTGTTTTTACAAAATCATTTTCAGGCAACATTCCATTTATATAATACATAAATGCCTTCAAATCTTTATCAAGATTTTCTTCTTCTTTGCCTTTTGTACTGATAAGGATTTTGGTTACTCTATCTTCTAATTTAATTATATTTTTTCAAAAAATTATTCTTTCCTGTTTTATCTTATTTTGAAAAAAATTATTGATTTTTTATTCTGTAAATTATATAATTAAATAAAGAGTAAATAAGGATATTTTTACAATGACCCAAATACAAGATAATGATAAAAAAATTGTCAAACTTAAACTTGACATAATTTTTAAAAAAATTTTTGGAGATGAACATCACAAAGAAATCATCACTTCTTTTATTGCTGATATTCTTGAAATACCTTTTGAAAGCATTAAATCTGTTACAATAAATAATGTTGAATTAATGCCTGAATACATAGAAAATAAATTTGGTCGTTTAGATTTAAAACTTAATGTAGATGGTCGCATTATAAATGTAGAAATGCAAGTAAAAAATGTTTCTGCTTTCAAAGATAGGACATTATTTTATTGGGCTAAATTATTTACAGAAGATTTATTATCAGGTGAAAAATACAAAAAATTAAACGAAACTATTTGTATTAATATTCTTGATTTCAATTTATTTGATTTTGAAGGTTATCATTCGCATTTCCAAGTATTGGAAAAAGACCGTCACGAGCTTTTAACTGATAAATTTTCAATTCATTTTTTAGAATTGCCAAAAATTAAAAAATATAAACAGGGAAAGCCTATCGAGGAATGGCTCAATTTAATAAATGCAGAAAAGGAGTCTGATCTTATGGCTATTGAAACAACAACAAAAAATCCACAAATAAAAGAAGTTATATTTAAAATTCGTGAGTTAAGTGCAGATGAAATATTTAGAGAATTGTCATTTAAACATGAAAAATATTTGCATGATCGAGCAAGTGAATTAGACGATGCAACAGAAAAAGGAAGAGCTGAAAGAGAAGCGGAAATTATTGAAAAATTATTGAAAAAGGGATTTTCTAAAGAAGAAATAAGGGATATGCTTAATTAGATGGTGAATCCACAAATAAAAGAAGTTATATTTAAAATTCGTGAGTTAAGTGCAGATGAAATATTTAGAGAATTGTCATTTAAACATGAAAAATATTTACATGACAGAGCAAGTGAATTAGACGATGCAACAGAAAAAGGAATAGGTATTGGAAGAAAAGAGGGAAGAGAACAAAGAGAAGCAGAAATTGTGAAAGCAATGAAAGAACAAGGTTTTTCTGAAGAACAGATAAATAAAATATTAGGAACTGTAAATTAATGGCAATATTTAAAATTCGTGAGTTAAGTGCAGATGAAATATTTAAAGTTTACTAAAAACAAATATACAAAAACTGGGCTTGCTGTGAACTACAAGCCCAGTTTTTATTTTACATCCCAATTTCTGCCATTTTACTATAAATCTTACTTATTACTGCATTTTTTCTCGACTGAATCTCAGTTACATCTGATTTTACCTGTGAAATATCCACTTCATCTTCTTTTTCAGATGTGTCAACATAACGAGGAATATTCAAATTATAGTCATTTTCTATAATTTCTTCCATTGTTACAATATGACAGAATTTGTCGATATCTTTTCTTTCAGCATAAGCATTTACAATTCTATCAATATCTTCATCTGTTATAAAATTCATCGTCTTGCCTGCTGTAAAATATCTACTTGAATCAATAAAACAGATATTATCAGAATTTTCTTTTCTGTCTTTTTTCAAGACCAAACAACAAACAGGGATTGAAGTTCCATTAAAACAATTTGGAGGAAGACCTATAACAGCGTCTAAATAATTGAGATTTTTTACAATATATTTTCTTATTGTCTCCTCTGCCCCACCTCTAAACAAAGTACCATGTGGCAATAATACAGCAATTCTGCCCTCTGAATCCATGTGGTGTATCATAGTTTGAACAAAAGCGAGATCAGCTTGACCTTTTGGAGCTAATTTGCCGTAAATTGAAAATCTCTCATCTTCAATTAAATTTGCTGGTGGATTCCATTTAAAAGAGTATGGAGGATTTGCAACTTGAATTGTAAATTTTTTGTCCTCAAAATGTGTATCATCAAGCAATGTATCACAATTTACAATTTTAAAATTATTATACCCTATCCCATGAAGTAACATATTCATTCTCGCCAAATTATATGTGGAAGAATTTAATTCTTGACCATAATAATTGCGAACATTGCAATATTTACCAACTTCAAGAAGAAGAGAACCTGACCCACAGGCACAATCAAAAGCAGAAAGACTGTCTTTTAAGCCAACTGTTGCAAGACGAGCGACAAGTTTTGACATATTTGCAGGAGTATAAAATTCTCCGCCCTTTTTGCCTGCACTCGAAGCAAAAAGACCTATCAAATTCATATAAGCTGTTCCCAAAATGTCAAAATGAGCCTCTTCAAATTCAAAATTTATGTCATCAATCGTATTTAATAGACTGCTTATAATCTTTGTACGCTGTTTTACTTCTTTTCCCAATTTTGAAGAATTTAAATCCATGTCTTCAAAAAGAGACGCAAATGCTTCTTCGGAAGGTTGCCCCTCTGTTGACATCGTGATAGAATTTATTATTTCTGTCAGGTAATCAATAGAAAATTTTCCCAATTCTATCATTTTGATCACATTTGAAAACAAATATTTTGGCTCTATTATATAGCCGAGAGATTCGAGACTATCCTCTTTTATTGCTTCTGTATATTCAGGATCATTAAAAGCCTCTTCATAAGTAATTTTATCTTCTGCAAGTTCTTTTTCAAAATGCTTTTCAACCTTGTTTGAAAGGTATCTATAAAATATAAGCCCTAAAATGTAATTTTTAAATTCTTGAGCATCCATATTGCCTCTCAAATTATTGGCACATTCCCATAATTTACTTGCCAATTCATTTGAAAGTGCTTCTTGTTTCTTTACATCTGCCATTTTTAACTCCCCTGTTTCCCTTCTCGTCTAATCTTCTAATGCGTTTTTTATTCCTTCATAATTCCATTTTGTTAAATCAGAATCTTTAAATGCTTGAATATGAATTCCTGTATATCTTAAAATTTTTGGACATTTATTTCTATCTACAACATTACTATTATAAATAATTATTAATTTTAGTCTATGATACCAAGCCCTACCTGATTCATATTCAATATAACTCATCATATCAATTTGATTATTATGAGAACATTTTTCAGTATATTTATTATAATGTTCACAATAACAACATTTTCCTTTTGTAAGGTTATTAGTATGTTCGCCAACGATTAAAACAAATGTTTTTGAAGCCTTTAGCCTTTCATTTAAAGAACTTTTTATACTACAATAAAGGCTTGTATCTCTTGCTTGCCTTAAATCGTGAGCATCTGAAAAATCCAATGAGTAATTATCACTATTATTCCATTTTCTCAATTGGTTTACAATTCGTATATCATTATCCCAATCCGCAGCAATGTAAATTATTGTTTTGCTCATTATTTCTCCTTTGACAATATTTTTATTAATGTACTTTGAAATTTAGGAAGTGCAACTATTGTTATATTTCCTTGTATCTGTTCCTTATTTTTCATCATTTCTGAAGAAATAAGGTTAAGCGAATCTATACTTGATAGATACACACGAGAACGACCAGTTCCAATTAAAGGCAAATATAAGTGATACCCCTGTCCAAAATTATCATAATGTTCTAATAAATTGTTCAAAGATGTTATTATATCTTCTTTATAGCTTTTAGCTTTGTTTTTCTCATCAAATCTTGAAATAGCTAAAAGATAAAATATCATATTTTTATGATAAATTTCTGCTATAGTTCCGATTGGATAATTATTATCATTATCTATAGGATTAATATTATATCTTTCAAAATATGATTTTATCTCATTCTTTATAGATTCCTCTTTATAACCGCATTTATAAATTCTTGAAAGCCACATTCCATGAATTGTTTGTTCTGAAACAAGAGGAAATTTTTCTTTTTCTGCTTTTGTTGTTATATGAGTTTCAAACGATGTATTTACTGGAATAACTATAATATTTTTTTCTTTTTTTCGATTGTCAAATCCAAATTTAAATATATCCCCAAATACTAAATCAACAGAATTTGCCCCATTTTGATAGATAATCTGAGAATATTTATTCTGTTTTATTATGTTATCCACTTTTAATGCAAGAATAAAAGCAGTAGATAAAATTTCTATATTATCTTCTAAATTGGAAATTGCCTTTTTTTGATTTTCATTCAAATTTTCTGCTTTTGAAATTTCATTTTTTAATTCATTTATTGAATCTACAAGCAACTTTGGTTTAGTTTTTTCATTTACATATAAACTAAATACTCTATTTATTTTCTTCTCAAAATCATCTTCTAATAATAAGTTCAAAATCTTTTTTGGAAGATTAATTTTGTTATTCATAATTCTACTAATTGTTGATTTATCTAAGTATAGTTCATATTCTGTTTGAAATTTAGAATTATAAGTCTTAATTAATTTATTTACAAATAATTCAATAGAATTATCAACATATCTGCATGCTTTTTTAAAAATTCTAATAAAACAAGCAAAATTATAAATTGTAATCACCCCTTTTTAGATATATTTCATACTCTTTTTATTATAACATATTTTTAGCAACTTTTAACAACTATTTTGCAACTTTGCAATAACGAATTTTAAGCCTCCAAATGCTATTATAGCCCTATAAAGGTAATATTTGGAGGTGAAAAATGAATAATAATTCAGATTCACAAAAAAACTCAACAAATCAAATTCGCAAAGGTATAAAAGATTTATGGAATGCCTTTATGTGTGAAAATGCAGATTTTAGCAAGAAAAATGACATTCCTTTCTGTCCAACAACAGCAACAGAACTGCCAACAGATATTATTCCTTGGGATAAAGCAAAAGCTATCTACAAATCCAAGATTCGTTCTGACAAAAACTTTAGATATAATGCTTTTGTTTGCTTTTACTTAGATGATCATAAATTCGACAGCAAAAATGGCATTTGGAACAATCCACAAAATGCACTAAAAATTCTTCGTCATTTTGAAGGTGTTATTACACCTGATTTTTCTACAAATCAAGATTTTCCTAAACCTCTAAAAATATACAATACATATCGCATGCGTACATTTGGATTTTGGCTTGGGAAAAATGGTCTCAAAGTCATCAATAATGTTCGTTGGGGAACAAAAGAAACATATTCTTATATGTTTGATGGTCTCCCTAAAAATAGCATTCTGTGTATTGGGACAGTTGGAGGTAGCCCTCGCAAACATATCGATCGCAAGCGTTTTGAGAAAGGTCTTTTTGAGTTAGTTAAGCGTTACTCTCCACATACAATAATTGTTTATGGCTCGGCTAATTATCCTTGTTTTCAAAAATTAGCAGAACAGGGAATCAAGATAAAATCTTACACAAGCCATACAGCACTTGCTTTTGAAAATTTGAAGGCAGGTGATCCCCATGAGTAAAGGAAATAGTGGTCTCTTTAAAGGGACTATAGGAGAAAAAAACGAAAATAACATAGGAATTAATGAAATAATAAATATAATCAAAGAACGAACAAAAGATTTAGATTTGCGAGAACATCCTATTAAAAATAAGAAATTATCAAAGAAAAAAATGAAAGAGATTAGAGAGAAAATCAAACATAAAACTGCAACAAAAAAAGAATATTATATTTATAATTGGAATAAAAGATTTAAGAACCGTAAAGACAAAGCTGTTGAAGATTTTTGGAAACAAGAGCGTAGAAGGTTAAAACAGGGTTTATCTGGAACAAGAAATTGGAATAATGAGCAGAAAGAAGCAATTTTAGGAAAAAAGAGACCAAAATACAAAGGAAAAACTTTACAAGGACATCATTCATATAGTGCTTCACTTTATCCACATCTTGCTAATAAACACGAAGTAATCGTTCCTCTTTCTTATATAGAACACTTTAAAGGGTGGCATGGAGGAAATTTTAAAAATAGTAGTCCAGGTAAACCTATTAAATTTATAATAGAATTTTAGGAGGTAAAATATAATGACAGATGAAGAAGATATTATTGGAATTAAAATTCCTAAAAATGCACCATTGGTTACTGCACTAAAAATAATTAGAAAATATACACAAGAATCTTATGCAGATATAAAATCACACATTCTAAATAATGACTATGTATTTACTTGTGAGTATGCAGATGATAAAGGGCTAAATAATGTAATATCTCTTTATGGCGAATTGAACAAAGCAAAAATTAAGCCGACTCTTTATGATGAAGATGGAGAGAAAACAACTCTCACTTTATTAAAAAATCTTGCTGAATCTTATGAGGAAACTAAGAGATATAGTGCATATGTAATGGATCAAGAGAGCGGAGATAGCGAATTTGAAACTTATGAAGAATTTTTATCTCATTATGAAGATGAAGACGAAGAATTTTAAAAAATACAATTCTAAATAAAATAAAATTTAAAGCCTTTGGCAATACAAAAATACCATTAGCTCTTTTATTATCGGGAGTATGTAAACATTTGTTGAAATAAATCATGCTATAAAATAATATTCATCACAATTATTTTTTATAAAATCTTGTATCTTGGAAATTATTTTTCTTTTAGCTAAAAATTTAACTCCACTTGGCATTATTTTTGTCATCAAATCATCTTTAATTTGTTGTGAATACTCATATTCTGAAATAGCTTCTTTCAATGCCGATTTATTAAATCCATTTTCTTCAACAAAATAATCTATTTCCTTTTCTCGAACTTCCGATTCATAATTCAAATATTCTTCGAGAATGTCATAACAACTTTTAAGATTTGGCAAAACATCAGCAAGAAATAATTTTATCAAATCTATTTTCTTTTTAAGCTGTGGCTCTGTTGAACGGTTTAATTCAGTATTTATGTAGTCAATATCTTTCTTGGGATTTGAAATATCAATGTCTTTTATCAAATTTAAGATATATGAAACATTTACTTTGTCCCTATCTATCAATTCAATACAAAAATTAATATCTGATAAAATTGAAGTCTTTTCAGCTTTTTTCTTTTTTATAACATCGTTATAAATTGTATAGTAAGAAGATTCATAATTTTCATACTCTTGTTCTGATAATTTTAAATCTTCCCAGTTAAATGAAGTGAATGTCTTAACAATAGAATGTGCCTTCATTAATTCACGAAAAACATTTACGAACTTTACCTGTTCCTCTTCGCTTTTTCTGTCTTCTATAATCATCTCAGCATTTGGAGCTATATTAATAAGTTTTTCGGCTAAAGTATTAAACTGGTCAACATAAAATTCATAGGGCTTTGTCAAAACTTGTGAAAGATCTCCCCCACCGCCAAAGAGTTTTAATGCCTTATCAGTATTCCTCTTTAAATTGCGATAACAAACAATATTTCCAAATTGTTTTGTGTCCTTTTCTACACGATTTGTCCTCGAATAAGCCTGTAATAAAGAATGATAAGTTAAATTTTTATCAACATAGAGAGTATTTAATGCCCTGCTGTCAAAACCTGTCAAATACATATTAACAACAATCAAAATATCTATTTGTGGCATTTTTTTTGTTTTCAATCTATTTGCAATATCACGATTATAACTGTCATAAGTTGCAGTAGAAAAATTTGTGCCGAACATTTTGTTATAATCATTTATTATTCGCTCCAACTGATCACGACTATGCTCTTCTTTATCTTCGAGGTCTTCATTTGTGCCGAAGCTAAAAACACCTGCTATTTTTAAATTATGCTTAATTTGTTTAAACTTGTCATAATATTTAACAAGCATAGGAATAGAAGAGGTCGCCAAAATAGAAGTGTAACGCCTATTTATTGTTTTTGCATTGTGATTTTTTATGATATTTTTAACAATAAGCGAAATACGCTCATCGTTTTCCAAAACTTCCGCAGTGTCAATATCTTCAACCATAGTTTCATCATCTTCATCATATTTTCCATCATAAGTCTTTATGTACTCAACATTAAAACCAAGGACATTTTTGTCTGCAATGGCATCTGAAATTAAATAAGAGTGAAGACATTTGCCAAATAAGTCTGCAGTTGTTTTGAATCCACCTAAAATATTTTCTTTAAAAATAGGTGTCCCAGTGAATCCAAAAAATTGGGCTTTACTAAAAAATTTATCAATGGCAACATGCATTTCGCCTGCCTGCGACCTATGACATTCATCAAAAATAAATATAATCTTTTCGTCCTTTAAAAATTCTATCTGCTTTTTATATTTGTCAGAACGAATAGCATTTGCCATTTTTTGAATTGTAGAAACGATTAATTTATCTTTGCCTTTTAGTTGTTTTATCAAAACAAAAGTGTTATCCGTCATGTCAACAGAATTTGCTTCAAAGCTGTTAAAATCATCAATAGTCTTTGAATCGAGATCGGCTCTGTCAACTAAAAATATAACTTTTTTTATATTCAAATTTTTTATGAGTAATTGAGAACATTTAAAAGATGTTAAAGTTTTGCCTGAGCCTGTGGTGTGGCAGATAAAACCTCCCTTATCTGTTTCAATGGCACGAGATACAAGTGCCTCTGTTGCATATATTTGATAAGGTCTCATAACCATAAGAGATTTTTCAGATTCACTCAAAATCATGTATTCTGTGAGCATTTTTATCAGCTTGCTTTGATTAAAAAATATGCTTGAAAATTCGTTTAAATTGCAAATTCTATTATTTTTTTCGTCAGTCCAATAAAAAGTAAGTGATCTCAAAAATCTTGGATCATCAGTGTTAGAAAAATAACGAGTTTCAATAGCATTGGAAACGACAAATAACTGGATGTAATGCAAAATTCCCTTAAAACTGTGAAGTTTATATCTGTTTATTTGATTTATGGCTTCGTTGATGTCAACACCTGCACGCTTTAATTCGATCTGAATCAAAGGCAAGCCGTTAATTAAAATAGTAACATCATATCTATTAGTATATTTGCCCTCTACTGTAATTTGGTGTGTAACTTGATAAATATTTTTAGTTGAGATCTCATCTAAAAAGTAAATGGAAACTTTTTCGCCATTATCTCTTTCTAAAATAAATTTATCTCTCAACTGTTTTGCAGAAATAAACACAGTCTTACCCAATAAAAAATTTAGAACACGCTTAAATTCAGTGTCAGACAATGGAGTCTCCAATTTTTCACCATTTAATTTTTCAAGTTGTATTTTTAAATTGGACATCAAGTCATCATAAGTGTCAATTTCGACATAGTCATAATCCATTGATTCCAATTTTGCAATTAATTTATTTTCAAGTTCTTTTTCACTTACATAACCCATTTTTCAAATCTCTTTTTGTCGTAGTTTCTACGCTAATTTTTTCTACAAAATTTTATTTTATCTTTCTAAAATTTGACTGAATTGTACCACCTATAAAAGGAAAATTTTTGTAAAATAAAAAATAACATCATAGATAAAAAAATAAATTGGGGCTGTGAAAAAGTAAATAGAGGCGATGTCATTGCCTCTATTTACTTTTTCACAGCCCCTAGGGGGATAGATTAGAAACTTATGAGATTCTTGCTCTTATATCTTCGAGATAATAACCTGCCATTCTCAAATCAGACATTGCATCTGTTATATCCCTTCCTGTTTCGAGCATATCAATCAACTTTTCGAGTACATTATCCAATGTTCTCAATCCTGAATCCATTGCATGTGCTTCTTCAGCAAGATCTCCATTTAACAATTCATTTGATTTTACACTGAACTCTCTTCTAACTTGTTTTACAAGATTTTTGTATTTTGAAAACTCAGAGACTAAATCTTTTTTGCTTATCTCACCTACTCTAAATGAATTAAATGCAGTGAACAAAAGTTCAACTCTTGCAGGCAATGCCTGTTCCTCAAAAAATTCTTCATAAGAAGAGCCTGAAAGATTTGTTGACATACCTTTTGGAATAACAGCTCCACAGAACGGACAAAGTCTCTCTCCAACAGGTGCTTCCCTTCCACAACCTGGGCATAACATTCTTGAAGATTTCTTCATAGGAGAAATACCCTGTTGAATCTCAAAAAGTCGTGGAAGTGATGACTCTACATCTCTAAATCCTCTTATTAGATGGTCTTTATCTGAATCATCAAGAAACATCAAAAGTTCATCAATTCCTGTTTTTTGCAATTCCAAAAGCTCATAAACTTCCATAGCTGTTCTGTCATTATATGATTTTTCTCTGAATTGGAACAAAAGGTCTTGATGTCTCATTGCTAAATCTTCAAGTCTTGTTGAAAAATATTCCAACACAACAACACCAGACAAATACCTACCTATAATATCTTTCAATTCCTCCATATAAGGAGTTTTTGAGACCTTATCAAACTCATTTTTCAATGCCAAAGAAAGTTTTTGAGTATATTTTTCAGCTTCTTCAAATTGAGAACAAATACTTTTCAGCGAAGAAATCGGCAACTGTCTTGGAGTTGTTTTATCGAACATCTGAACTTTTGTACTATCCCAAAATCTTTTAAAAGAAGAAATTTTAGCAGATATCTCATTAAGTTGTTTTTGTATAAAATGGCGATAGTGAGATTTTTTCACAAAATCAACAGAACGAACATATATATTTGCAAGTTCATCAACATTTAAAAAAGCAGAATATAAATTTTTAGCAGGAGCTTTTCCATTTAAAAACTGTTCATATAATTTACAATACTCTTCAAGAACAGCTATATTTGAATATTTTTTTTCAGCTGACGAAACAGAATCCATGAGTCTTAAAACGACATAAAGAGATGTTGAAGCATATTTTAAAATTCTAACTCCATCTATCAAACAGGAATAATCTTTTTTTTCAATAAAAAGTTTCAATGCTCCAACAGCATTTTTCATATCATTTATCAATTTATCGGCAGTTTCAAAAATTTTGACTTCCGCAGGATGAATAACCTTAAAGGATTTTATATTTTTTTCTGTATTTGCAACAAAAACAGCAAGTGGTGGAAGCAAAACCTTTAAATTTTCTGCAGAAGCCCTATGCTCTGTTATATTATATGATAATTTTATTATCAAATTAGCGACAGGAATTGGCGACTCTATCCTGTCAGTCTGTTCAGAAAATGAATTTATTGAGTCTGCAAATCTAAAAGCCAACCTCTCAAGATCAAATATAATGGGATTTAATTCTATCATTCTTCCCCTTTTCATGACATTTTTTAAGTCATTAATAGAATTTCTCAAATCCCTAAAATCTTGAAGAATATAATCTTTAACTTCATCTGTATCCTTTTTCAAAAAAGGAATAACTCCCTTAAATGTATTTTCAAAGCTATTTAAATAATCAAGACATTCATCAGCTACTCTTCCAAGTTCGCCTATACTTTCTTCATCTCCTAAAGCAACCGATTTGCCAATATCAACAAGTTTAGCTATCTGTGGAGAAAAAATTCCTGCCATAAAAAAAACTCCTATTCTAAAAAATAGGGTTTAGACAAAATAACAATCTGCCTAAACCCTAAAAAATTAACTCAATATAAAAATATACTAAAATGCATGACCATACATTATTTTAGCAACCATCTTTTCTGGGTGGAGAATTGAATCCTGAGAAGTTGGATTTACATTTACTGAAATAGCTGCTGAATATGGAGATGAATTCATCAAACCTAACATTTCATCAGATGTAAATGAATTATAACCAATATCTTCATTATTTTTCTTCAAAAGTCCAAGAGCTTCTGGTTTAACTTCTGTATCAAGAGCCAAAATATCAGGATTTATAAATCCTGTTGCATTTGTTCTCTGATCATAAGTTGCGAGAGTTTCGCTTATATTGTTCCATGCTGTTTGGTAATCTTCTTTTTTACCTTCAACTACTGGAACTGAAGCTAAAGTTCTTGAATCAAAAGGCTTTTCATTGTTTGCAACTGTAAGACCTGACAATTTTTCAGGAATATTGAGTGCTAAAACAGATTCTGGCATTGAAGAAGATGTTCCCTTATCCCATGCTGCAAGAGTGTCAAGAGGAAGATTTGAAACAGCGACTTCATTATTATTTAAAGTCTCAGAAGGAACATCTGATGTTGTAGAAGGAACTGAAATAGCAGCTATAGCCTGTTGTTTTGAAAGATCAAGTTTTTCACCAGGTACTAATCCCAACGAAGCCTCATTTATATTTACAGCAACTGCAAAATCACCAAGTGTTTCAGAAGGAAGCATAGAAGCAACTCCCATTGTATTCTGAGGAATTGTAACAGCAACATTTCCCTCTTCTAAATTTTCCTTTGGAATTTGTACTGTGTTTAAAGCAACTCCTTCTTCTCTATCTGGCATTGCAATATGTGGAATCTGTATTGTATTTAAAGCCAATCCCTCTTCTCTTTCTGGGAAAGGAACATGTGGAATTTGAACAAGTGAAATACATTCTTCTTTTTCTGGCATTGGTATATGTGGAATTTGAATTGTATTAAAACCAACAACATTATTTTCAGGAGCTACAGCAATCATATTGGAAGGTGAAGGGGCATCTAAAGAACCTGATGCCTCATTGCCAAGACCTAAATAACCGCCAACTGTTCCTGATGTAACAGCATCAAGTGAAAGTGATTGTTCTGGGGCTAAATAACCACCTGAAGCAGGAGCTCCAAGAGTTTTATCGAGCATCTGACCCATAGAAGTAGCACTACTTGAAGTGGACTGTTGAGCAATTTGTGTCTGTTGAATCTGCCCAAGTCCCATTGAAGAATAACTATTTATGCCTGAATTACGAATTTCATTCATAAGGTGAGCAACCTCCAAAAATAACATTTATACATTTTTCTTTAATTATAATTGTAACACAAATTGAAGATCTAAATTATTGCAAAATTGTTAACTTTTTAGTCAAATACTGTTACTTAATAGAAAGTTTTCTTAAAAATTCAACAGCATCCTCATTTGTATCAAAAAGTACAAATTCACTACTTTTATTTAATTTACGAAATATTTCATAAACAGATTTATCACTTACTTTTGATAAAACAAGATTAAAGCCAAGTTTTCTTTGAAATTTATATAATTCTTCAAAAAAATTAATGCCTGTTAAATCAATCTTTTTTAAATAAGAACAATCTATTATCAAATCTTTTTTATTTGACAAAAGATAACTAAATATTTCTGCTCTTATATGTATTATTGATGGATAAACCAAAGTTTCTGCAACAATCAAAATATTTACTTTATCAGAATATGATCTAAAGGAATTTCTTTCTCTTACCATTTACAAAACGACCTTATTATTCTTCAGATTATTCTTCAGCAACTTTCTCTTTTGCCAAATTTATACCTTCAATAATTTCATCAAGAACATCAAAAGCAACCCTAACTCCTTTTTTTGTTGGACAAGGTTCTCCATTTTCATCTTCATAATATTCTCTAATATCGAGATAATTATTATTTTTCCATTTGGCTATTTTTATTTTTATTGTTTTGCCAAATCCTTTATCTATTGATTTCACTTCAAAATCATCTGACATTTCAATTATCCTTTCACTTTTTTTCTGACTTTTTATCTGCTGTAGAATCAACAGAAACATTTTTTATTGTAAATTTAACTCTTCCGTCATATAAATATCCAGGATCAAAAACAACATGTGTTGGTTTTACTGTTTTAGGAACTGCAAATACTAAAAATCCTTTTCCCATCATACCAGGTTTTAATATTTTACCCTCAAATTTAGGTTCTTTTGTAGAAATACACCATTGATATTCATTGTCTTCTTCATCAATAAAAACAAATTGATATGGATTATATTCATAATTATCTTTTGATGTATTGAAAATAAGCAAGTCAACTGCATAAAAATTTTGTGGAACATTTTCATATAACTGCTCTAAACGTTCTACCATAAGATGATTTTTTTCTTTATAAAAAGAAATTGATCTTACACTAACAGTAACAGCACCAAGTTTTACATTTTTTCCAATATCAGATTCAATATCATCTTCTTCAGCCCAAACATTGATAGGAATACAACAAAAAAACAATAAAAAGAAAAAAATAAGAAAATTATATTTTTTCATCGTCTTATCTCCTAACATCTTGTTATATATTGCTTATTTTCTAATTAACAAAAAAAATATCCTTTTAAAATAAAATAGCAAGTCCGAAATTTTTTAATCGAACTTGCTATTTTTCATAATGACTATATGAGTATATTTACAAGTCTGCCCTTTACAAAAATAATCTTTTTGACATCACATTCAGGTATTTTAACCTTTTCGAGTGCAATCTTTTTGACTTCATCTTCAGGCATATCAGGAGAAACCTCTATTTTAGCTTTTACTTTGCCTTTTATCTGTATGACCATTGTTATCAATTCAGAAGCAACTGCTTCTTCGTCATAAGTGGGCCAATGAGCCTTAAATATTGATTCTTTTTCTCCTGCAATACTCCAAAGTTCCTCTGCCATGTGTGGAGCAAGAGGAGCAATTAACATTATAGCTTTTTTAAGTGCATAAGAAAGTAAATCATCATTACCTGAATATTTCTCTGCTGAATTCAAAAATGCCATAAGTGCTGAAATTGCAGTATTATACTGGAATTTATCTATATCTTCTGAAACTTTCTTTACTGTCTTTTCTATCAAGACATAGAATTTTTTATCTTCTCCAGTCAATTTAGAAAAATCAATTTCGCCTATATTCTTCTTTGTCTTTTCTGAACAGATGTTGAAAAATCTCGATGTAAATCTTTTAACACCTACAATAAAGGCATCACTCCAAAGAACCTCTTTTTCAGAAGGAGAAGCAAAGAACATTGCCAATCTTGTTGGATCAACTCCATGTTCTTTCATCAATTTTATAGGAGAAACTACATTGCCTTTTGACTTGGACATAATTTCACCCTTAGAATCGAGAACCATTCCATGGTTGAACAACCTTGTAGCAGGCTCATAAGAAGTCAAAAATCCCTTATCTTTTAGGAATTTATGTACAAAACGGAAATAAATCAAGTGCATGCAAGCATGTTCACTTCCACCTATATACATGTCAACAGGGCACCATTTGTCTGCATTTTCCTTTGTGAAAGGCATTTTGTCATTGTGTGGGTCTGTATATCTGATGTGATACCAAGACGAACAGACAAAAGTGTCAAGTGTATCTGCATCTCTCTTTGCAGGTCTTCCACATTTTGGACATGTTGTATTCATAAATTCTTCACAGTCTGCAAGAGGTGATCTGCCTTTTGGTATAAAATCAATATCACCCTTTGGAAGCAATACAGGAAGGTCTTTCTCATCGACAGGTACAAGACCACAATGTTCACAATGAACAATAGGTACAGGGGCTCCCCAATATCTCTGTCTTGAAACAAGCCAATCTCTCAACTTGTAATTTACTGTCCTCTTACCTACTCCCAATTTCTCAACAGCTTCAGATACTTTTACGATTCCTTCTGGAGAAGGCAAACCACTAAATTCTCCTGAATTTACCATAATGCCTTCTTCTGTATAGGCATCTGTCATTTCTTCTGGGTTCAATTCATGATCTTTTGGATTTATTACAACTTTGATAGGAACATTATATTTTTTTGCAAAAGCAAAATCTCTTGTATCATGAGCAGGAACTCCCATTACAACACCAGTTCCATAAGAAGCAAGTACATAATCACCGATCCAAAGTTGAGCCTTTTCGCCAGAAAGTGGATTTATTACATATCTGCCTGTAAATACTCCGTCTTTTTCTCTTACTGTTGAAGTTCTGTCTATATCTGTTTTTAACTGACTTTTCTTTATGTAATCCAAAACATCTTTTTCGTATTCAGTACCAATAACCAATTCTTTTGCAAGTGGATGTTCTGGAGCCATAGCCATAAATGTTACGCCAAAAACAGTATCAGGACGAGTGGTGAAAACTGTTACTTTTTTATCTGTTCCTTCAATTTGAAAATCAATTTCAGTTCCTTCACTTCTTCCAATCCAGTTTCTCTGCATTGTCTTGATATTCTCTGGCCAACCATCAAGTGTATCAAGACCATCGAGAAGTTGCTGTGAATAATCGGTGATTCTGACAAACCACTGTTCCATTTCCTTTTTTTCAACTTGGTTATGACATCTCCAACATTCACCACCACTTACCTGCTCATTTGCAAGTACAGTTTTACATACTGGACACCAATTAGCAAGCGAAGTTTTTCTATATGCAAGACCAGATTTAAAGAGCTGAAGAAAAACCCACTGTGTCCATTTATAGTAATCTGGCATACATGTTCTGATTTCTCTTGACCAATCAAAAGCAATACCTAGAAGTTTTAATGTATTTGAAGAAACAGCTATATTTCCAAGTGTCCAATGTTCGGGATCAATTCCTGCCTTTATTGCAGCACCTTCTGCAGGAAGTCCAAAAGCATCCCAACCAAATGGGAATAAAAGGTCATAACCTTCCATCATTTTCTTTCTTCCATAGACATCAGCAACTGAATAATTTCTAAAATGTCCCATGTGAATATCACCAGATGGATATGCAAACATAACCAAAAGATAAAATTTCTTCAATGCTTCTTCTTTAGTCTGAAAAATCTTAGTTTCATCCCAATATTTTTGCCATTTTGCTTCTATTTCTGAAAAATTATACTCCATAACAACCTCAAAAAAATACCATTAAACACCTTGCTCTAATGTGTTCAAAAATTCATTGACTTTATTTACTTTATCCATAGAAATAAGCAAAAGATTTACAGCTTCACCCATATTTTCAAGAGTTGGTTCTTCTGTATATTTCTTAACTGCTCCAAGCATTACAGAAAGAATATCAAGTGTTGACATCGTTATTCTGAGTTCACTATTTGTTGGGTCTTGTGCCAAAATCATTGCCAAACTGTGTTTGCCTTCTTCATTTCTTGCATTCAATACCTCATAGTATCTAATCAACACATCCATAGGCTCTCTTTGATTATAGACAGCTTCCATAGCTCCCAAAAGAGAGTTATAATCTGGATTTTCTACATCTATAGGAGCACTGTTTAATGAAACATTGCCATAAATATTTTTTATTTCGTTCTCGTCCATTTGAAAAAATCCCCTTTCATTTTTTTATTGTTTTAGATTTTTTTCTGACAGAATAACCAAAATATCCTAATTTCTTGCCAAGAAGAAAATATTCACCATGAGAATAAGCAACAAGATCAGCTCGATCTAGACACAATTTTTGTTTTTCATCTATATATTTATTTGCCACAGATACTGAAACAACTTTTCCCATAAACATATCATGTGAACCTAGTTCGATAATTCTTTCAACAACACATTCAATATTTACAGGTGAATTGACAATCAAAGGAGATGAAACAACTGAAGCAGGTGTTAAATCAATACCCAAAACTTTGGATTTATCAATATCTCTTCCACTTTTTAC
Organism: uncultured bacterium; assembly: GCA_902790465.1. Classification (GTDB taxonomy): domain Bacteria; phylum Vulcanimicrobiota; class CADAWZ01; order CADAWZ01; family CADAWZ01; genus CADAWZ01. Next base: position 130,311 of record CADASF010000001.1, read on the forward strand.
GCCACAAAAATCCGCCTTTTTACACAATTCCCTTGTTACAAGATTTATAGTATAGCAACCTTCTTTTGCTATTATATCATGAGAAAAGCGGTCTTTCCTTATAGAAATAGATGTCATCGGAGGATCAGTATTTATAGTTCCTGTCCAAGCCACAGTTATTATATTAGATTTTTCAATATTGCCACAAGTAACCATGACAACTGGAACAGGATATAACATCGTTCCAGGTCTCCAAATCGTCTTTTTCACAATGCCCCCTTTAATCAACACAACATCTCGATATAATTTCAGCGATCGAATCCTCAAAACCTTTATATTTTGAAGGTCCTGTTGTATGATTATTTGTTATAACAGCAAATATATAAATATCGCCATCTGGTGCATAGACATATCCACATAATGAAGAACAGCCATTAATAGTTCCTGTTTTAGCTCTGACATCGAGGTTTGACATTCTATATCTAAGCGTTCCGTCAACACCTGATTTTGGAAAAGTGCTTATAAAATCATCTTTTTCCTTCTGTGTTAACATATATGCCAAAAATTTACCAATCTGTTTAGTAGTTATTTTATTTTCAACAGAAAGACCACAACCATCAGCCATACTAAGACCATCAATATCAACTCCTGCTTCTTTAAGGAAATCGAGGACAGCTTTTTCAGAACTTGCTCTTGTGCCAATTCCTGAAACTTCTGCACCTATTGTCTTAAAAATATGTTGTGCCAAAAGATTATCACTTTCCTTCATCATAACTTTTAAGATATCAATTAACTCTGGTGATTCATGGCTTGCAAGTTCAATAAATTGTGAATATTTATATCTTTTTTCAGCTGAAGGCAATAATTTTACATTTCCAGTCATATATATATTTTGATTTTTCAAAACTTTGTCAAAAGCATCTGTTGTAAAAAGTGAAGGATTGTGAATCGTAAAAGTAGCTCCTCCTGCTTCCCAAGGAGCAATAGTACCATTTACAGTAACATCATTTGTATCTGGTGCTCGATCGATATTTATATCTGTATATGTTCCTGAAGATGTTTTATCATTAATATTCATAATTGAACAATTTGGAAAAAATGTGGGAATTCCATTTATAAGAGTGAGTCTAATCAAATTTGAATTCAATGAAAGTCCAGCACATTCTGCTGCATAATCATCAAGCATATAAGATTTTTTCCAACCAATTCCTAAAAATTCTCTATCAAAAACAGAGTCATCTCCTATCAAATCCCCTGTAAATCTTCTAAGACCTTTTTCAGAAAGTGTTTTTGCAAACTCTTCCAAAATATCCATCGAATTATTAAAAAATGGTTCTCTAAAAGTTGGATCACCAGAACCTACTAAGTAAAGAGAGCTTTCCATAACGCCTCTCTCTTTATCAATAGGTGTTCCATAAACACTTGTTTTATATTTGTAATTACTTCCCAAATAATGAAGAGCAGATGCAGTAGTTAGTATCTTTAAATTAGAAGCCGGAGCCATAAGTTGATCTGAATTGTATTCATAAAGTGTTTTCCCATACGAGTTACAAACAAAAACAGAAGCATCTGATGTCTTTACTGCATCTGAAATTTTTATATATTCATCTAAAGACTGATTTAATGAAACTTCCGCAAAAACAGGTGAAACAATAGATAAAAACAAAAATACAACTAAAATCTTCTTAAAAACACACATGACATGACTCCAACAACAATAAAATTACTTAAAAAATGCAGGAAAGCCATGCCTTCCTGCAGATAGCAAACTCAAAATTCTATCTATTCTTCTTTTTTTATATTATTTTTATCAATCCTTCTCTATTTTCGATTTTTTTTGAAAAAAATTCGAAAATATAAAATAACCAACAAATAAAATAATAGAACCAATAATCCAACCTAAAAGAGTACCATTAAAAACTCTTATAAGTGTTACAAAAATTGGAGTATGTATATGTGCAAAAGTATCTGTTACATCTGCAATTCCTATAGACATACACAATATCAAAATCCAAGAATATTTTTCCAATCCAAAAAATCTTAGCAGTCCAAAACACATAATAGCAGGATAGCCAAGCATAAATTCCTTAAATCGAGGTCTTATGCCGATCAATGACATAAGTGTTGATCTAATTGAAAGTTCTGTTTTCGAAACCGAACTTTCCGAAGCATTGCCTGTTCTCAATATAAAATATGCCCCAATTCCTCCTAAAATTCCAACAGCAAGTGCATGTGAATATTTGACAAAAGAATCCAACTTTTTCTTAATATCCTCAAAAGGATTTTCGATATCTAAGGTCCACAAAAGAGTTGCAAAAATTGGACAGAAAACCATCAATATTTTTATTCCTCTAAACATATCTGCCTGAACATAAAATTCTGTTCCTGCCAAAAGAGATGATAAAAATATACCACCAAGAGAAGCTATAAATGCAGATATTACCAAAACTAATGAAGATTTTAACCATGATTTGACTATATTTAAATTTTTTTCAATAATTTCCCTAATCAATTCAAAATTAAAAGTAACAGCAATAAATGGAAATACGATTCCAGCCATAAATGCAGATAATTTTCGATAGATCAACATTTTCCCTGAAATCAAACAAAGAACAGAAAATAAAGCCCACAATCCCAATATTATGTAATCAAATTTTTGTTTCTTAAAAACTTTTCTGCAACACAAAACAAGTGCTGAAGCTATTCCCAAAGATATAATAAAAGCATAAAAATTAGGATAATTTGTTTTTGGAAACGGCTTTGCCATTCCAATATTCATTCCATTTGAAGTAACAGCATTTTTTACAGCTGTTATATATTCCATATTTACTTCATCTGCATTTAAATTGCCATATAAAACAGTATGAGGTCTTATAAAAATCAATCTTATATTTCTCTCTCTTACGCCTAGAGAGTATTTCTCAGCCATACTCTCAATCGAAAGTTTTTTCTGTTGAACAGGAACAATGGTCATAACTCTTACTGCAAGTTCAGGAGCTTTTAAACCAAGTGTTTTAATTCCTTTTTGCATAGCTTTTACATTTGGTGCTTCCATTATTCCAAAAGGAAGAGATAATTCTTTTAAAACAGAAACAGTGTCATCTAGATATGAAGGAAAACCTGTTACATCATTGTCTGAGCCCGCAAAAATAATTTTATCTGCAAAACATTCATTTTTTAAAATAGAAAAAAATTTTTTTATAGATTCAGGATTCATATCTGGGTTATTTCCAGGACGAAGAACAATTCCCAAACCAAGTTTTTTACATTCCTGTATTTTCTTTATAGAAAAACCTACTCCAAGATTATCACTTGAAGACCTTGTCATGAATATTTTTACAACTGCAGGTTCTTCTATGGAAACTTCTTGTGGTTCAAACAAAACTTTTAAATCAGTGTATGATGAAAAAGAAAATTTCTTTAGCTGACTTAGAACATCTTCAGAATAAACCAAAAGATAAGTATCTTCAGGCTCAATTTTACCGATATGATGTAAAACATCTTCTGAAAGTTCAGATTTTACAGCCAATCCATTAAAATAACGGATAATTCCACTTCTACTTAAAGTTTCTATTGTATCTTCCGAAAATGCAACAGAGGAAAGACCTCTATCTTGAAAATCAGACAACATTTCATAAAAATCAAGATTATGAGATTGTGCAAATTCATAAAGTGCAGAATAATCAGCTGTAATTTCTACTGTCCTATTTGACGATTCAAGGCCATGCCTCTGTACAGTAACAAAAATAGCAATTATAAATGATAAAATGACAAAAATAAACATGACCTTGCCAATTTTATCTGAAAAAATTCTTTTAAAACTATCCAATTTAATATCACCCTATTTTTTTCTTCTTCCAAAAATTTTTCTGATAAAATCAGAATGCAAAATTCTATCGAAAAATTGTCTTTTAGCAAAAGAATAAATATCTTTTAACTCTTTTGCTGTCAATAATTTTTTATCTCTATAAAACTTCTTTGATGCAGTACCAACAACATAAGTTCCACCAAAAGCAATAGATGCTTTAACAGCTGGACCAGCAACAGGAATAAAACCACTTAAAGTTCTTGCCACTGCCTTCCAGCCAAATGAACCAGCAAGAATAGGCCAAAGTTCTCCCATCCTTGCAAAAAAATCAATTTCAGCTCCATATATAGCTGCAATCCTCATGGCAAGTCTAATTTGATTTGCTGTCAAAATAACAGTTTCCCCAGGTACAGCAAAAAGACTAACAACAGGACCAACAATAGGAGCTTCAGCAGGAATTGAAGATACAAGAGCAATTCCTGCATTATCTCTTGAAATATTGAAAATCAAACTATCTGAAAGAGAATCTCTCAAACCTGGATAAATTCGAGCAGCTGAAAATACACTTTTTCCTAAATATTTTATAAGTTTTTCACAGAACATTGTTTCAGTCATATACCAAATAGGCTTCTTCATAGTCATTTTAGAAAAAAGAGAATTTACATTTTCAACCTGTATTGGTTCAGCTTCACCTTTGACACAAAAAATAACTTTTTTCCTGAGATTTATTGGAATAGCTTTTAAAATCTTGCTTATTCCATCTATATCCATTATAGCTGTATCAGTAAAAAAGAGCGAAAAAGTTGAATTTACGATTCTTGAACACTCAGCAGAAGAAGAAGGAAATTTGTTTATTTTCACCTCTTCATTTTCTGGCATTAAAACTTCTGCAACAGCTAAAGCTGAAGGCTCATCACCAAAAAATTCAAAAGTTACAGAATTGTTGAATTCATTTTCAACATCTTCCATTGAAAACTGACTTTTGAAAATATTAAAAAGATCTTTCAAATTAAAATTCATCAAAACACCCTCTTTTTAAAAAAAATTTGAGAAAATTCAGATATTTTTATTGCTTTAGATATTTACAAATATTTCTTTTTGGATTATCATTATATAATATACAAAAAATAAGATCAATAATTTCAGAAAATAAAATTATAAAATAAATTATATTATTGAAAATAAATAGAATCAGAAGGAGTAAAAATGTCAACAGTATTACACAGAGAGTTTTATTCACCTGCTTTAAAATGTAACAAAAGATATTGTATATATTTACCAGATTCATATTATACAAGTGATTTGAGATATTCTGTTTTATATCTACTTCCAGGTCTCATGGATTATGAAGTAACATGGTTTGTAAAAGGACATGTCCAAGAACATATGGACAATCTAATAAGAGAAGGAAAAATAAGAGAATTTATCGTCGTATCAGCTGATAAAGATGATGCCGCTCTTGACATGAATAGAAAAAAAGAATTTGCAGATTATTTAGCAAAAGATTTAAAGGGACATATTGACTGTGAATATAGAACTCTATCAATGAGAAAGCACACTGGAATAGAAGGGCTTTCTTTAGGAGCTACTTGGTCTATTCACATGGGAATAAATCATCCTGAAATATATTCTTCAATAGGTGCTTTAAGTGGTGGATATGGCGATGAAGTATATAACAAAATTTGGGAAGAAAGAAACCAAATAAAACAACTTGGAATGAGATTCAGAATAGGTGTTGGAACTTGGGAACCAGAATATATACCAGGTAGCGAAAAATTTGTGAGTTTCATTAAAGATTTAGGTCTTTACTGTGAAATCGAAAAAACAGAAGGTCCACATGACTGGCCTCTATGGGAAAAACAGATATACAATTCACTACAATTCCATTATTATTCATTCAATCACTAAATTTAAAAGTCAAGTTGGGGGATTTTAATGTTCAAATTTTTAAAATCAAAAGGAAAGATTTGTAAAATAATTGCCATAACACTATTATTTATTACTTACTTTTCAAATGCTGTATATGCTTGGGGAAAATGGACAGGAACTGTTATAACTTCAGAAGGTTCTGTTACAAAAATTTATACAGATTTTAACAATCCTACTTGGTGGCCATTGCAAATTTCTGTATCATTATCGTTAATATTTGCAATTATATTTTTTCTTATGGATGCAAAAAACATAATAAAAGATGTATATGTAAAAAAAGAAAAGTTTTTAACAGATAAAGATATATTAAAAGGATCATTGCCTGAAGATATTCTCGAATCGGATAACTCACTCACAAAGGGAATTGCCCAAATAAGAGAATCAGATCCTAATTTTTCTATAACAGATTTCTTAGAACAAATAGATAATCTATATAGATATTCTATAAAAGGAAGACTAACTCATAATTGGGGAGGAGCTTCATATTCAATACCAACTCCAATATTGCTTACATTGGAAAAAAATCCAATAAAAGTTACAAAATATAAACCATTGCTCCCTGAAATAATGGAAATAAAAAGTTATACAACAGGAACAGATAAAGCAATAATCAAATTCAAAGGTATAGGTGAGTCAAAAACAAATGCCTCTACACTTGAAACTTATGAAGAAGAAATTTGGACATTGGAAAGAGCTAAAGGCGTTCAATCACAACATAGTTATGATATGACAACATGTCCTAAATGTGGTAATAAAGAACTTCCAGATGACGATGGAAAATGTCCATCTTGTGGAATAACAGCTGGGGAAGATAAAAATGGTTGGATATTGATAATTACTGATAGGGCTCAAACAAAACCAATAACATCATATCAACCTACAAAAATAACAGACAGAGATGACACACTTATAACAACAGTAATGCAACCAAATTTAGAAGCAAAAATAGATTGGTTAAAAAAGAGAAATCCAAGTTTTTCTGTCGAAAAAATGACAGAAACAGTAAAATATTTAATAACTAAATTCTATCTAAATCTTTTTGGAGAGTCAGAAAATCAAAAAGAAATATGTTCCAATTTCTTCTTAAGAAATGCGATAATAGATAATGAAAATATACAGAATTACAAGGAAAATCATCAAATAAATATATCTGGAATAACAATATATGCTTTAAAACCAACAAGAGTCATACCAGATCCATATATAGATATAATAACATATAGAGTTTGGGGAAAAATAGACCTTGCGGGAGCTAATACCCAAAAAGAAACAATGTTCTCAGATTATATAACAATTTGCAGAGAAATAAACAAATCTGATTGGAAAATATGGAATATTGAATCAGCAATAAAATACAGAGAGTAAAAATTAAAAGGAGCTGTGAAAATAAAATACGGCTCCTTTTTTTTATTTAACCATGACCTTAAGTTAACTAAAATTTTATTTATTATTAATAACAAGTTATTATTTTTATACTAACATTTCTTAATTTACAGAAATTTCTGCACAGACTCTATTTTTTAAGACTATCCCTTGTTGTGGAATATCACAAATTCACAACAAGGGATTTTTTATTGGTTTATTCCAATTTTTAGGACTTTTTTTCATGACAAGTATCTTACAAGTTAATCTTTTATAGAATCTTAAAAAGATACTTTTTCCTTTATAAGTTTATAAAATATCAATTTTAATTATACTCATAAAAAAAATATTTATTTTTTAATGTAATTAATATCAAAAAATAAATACAAAAAAGAAAACATTGTAATAATTAATTTATTTTTTGTTAACATTTATTGAATATCATTTTAGTATAAAATAAATCTAATAAAAATTAAAAAGGAGAAAAATAATATGAAAAAGCTCGTAAGTTTAGCTCTCGCTGGTATATGTGCCTTGGCATTTGCTACAGTAGCAGATGCAGCTACTGGAGTAAAACTGAAAGCTCCTATTATAAAACAGGGAGTCTCAAAAACTGTCGGTACTGCAAAAATTCAGGTAAACCAAGTTAAAACTGAATACTCACAGTATGCTCAAGATTATGCAAGAGATAATGGCGGTTATTTCAATGTATATTCTGTATGGTCAGATAATATTTTGAATTCTCAAACTGTTTATGATGATGTAAAACAAGCTCTTAATAAAGTCGGTAGTCAGTTTTCTAATATATTTCCTGCAATAGCACAAGAAGCAACTTATGTTCATGCTGCTCAGATTTCTTCTGGTAGTGCTAAATATAATATGACAACTCAAAATGCTGGCTCAGGTTATGCAAGTGTTTACAATATAGCTCACTATGTAATTCCTGGAAGAGTTGCTGCTCTTGCACAAGGAACTACTGAAATAGATATGTCAACTGAAAATGCTCCAAATGGTGGAGTACAAGGTAATTCAAATGGTGGAAGAACATTTGAAAGCGAAGAAGCTGCTGAAAAATGGGTTGCAGCAGTAAGAACTGCATTCAATAATATAGAATCAGAAAATGCTCAGAATGTAGCAAATAAAGTATCTTCATTGTCAAACATATACAATAAATTCTTAGCAGACCAAGCTAAAGTTCTCGCAGCAGCTCAGAAAGTATATGACGATGCAGTAGCAGCAAGACAAGCTGCACAAAGAGCTTATAACAATGCTATAGCAACAAGAGAAGCAAAACAAGCTGATTACGATGCAAAATCAGATTTATCAAAAGTAGAAGCTGCTTATAATAAAGCAATTTCAGACAGACAATCAGCAAAAACAGCCCTTGACAATGCAAAATCAGCAGAAGCCCAAGCAAAAGCAGAAAAAGAGGCAAAAGAAGCAATAGTAGCATCTGCACAGGCAGATTACAATGCAGCAGTAGAAGCATTTGATGCTTTTGATTATGATGCTGAAGTAGCAAACTTAGAGGCAGTTCGCCAAGCAGCAATAGCTCAAGCAGAAGCCGACCGTCAGGCAGAATATGATTCAGCATTAGCAGCAAAGGATTTAGCAGAAGATGCTTATTTTGCAGCTAAAGAAACTATTAAAAAAGTTGAAGTTATTGATGGAGAAGAAGTAGTCGTTGAAGAAATTGAGCCAGACCCAGAAGTTGTAGAGGCTGCTTACAATGCATATCAGCAAGCAAAAGGTGCACTTCATACAGCAACAATCAATTTGAGAACACCTGTAGATACAACATCATTTGACAATGCATATAACGGTGGAGTTGGTGCATTAGACGCTCAAGTTCGTGCATTACGTGGATCATTATCTAACACAAAGGCAAATCTTGATGCAGCAAATGCAGAAAAAGATGTAGCAGTAAAAGCTTATAATGCAAAAGTACAAGCAAGAGAAGCAAAAGAAGTAGCTTTTGCAGATGCAAAGACAGTCGAAGCAAATGCAAAAACAGCTAAAGATAATGCAGTACAAGCAAAAGCAGATGCAAAAACAGCTCTTGACAATGCAAAGACAGCAGAAGCAAATGCAAAGACAGCTCTTGCAAATGCAAATTCAGATGAATCAAATGCTTTGGCGACCCTTAATGCTTTGAAGGTAAAACAAGCAAATGACAATGCAGCTAAACTTGCAGAACTCAAATCACAATTGACATCATATATCAATGGATTGAAATATGTTGATGACCAGACTGGTGATTACGGTCTCAAATACAATGTAAACATGATTGATGGATATGACAACTTGAGATTTGATCAAGTAGTATATCAAGCAAATTCATTTACAGAACCTGAATATTCTCTTTCATCTGCAAATAAGAAAGATGACAAAGCAGTAGAATCAATCGTATCAGTATCATACAGACAGCAACCTTACACAATGGTTGATGGTGTACTACAACAGGTTTCTTATGTTGATACAGATAAATACGAAACATCTATCTACTTCCAAAATGGAACAAAGAGAATTTCTCCACTCGTCCTCGATATCACAGGAAATGGCGTTCTTCA
>CADASF010000002.1 GCA_902790465.1 uncultured bacterium
TCTTTCATCAAGACCTTTTGCTGAGCCAACTCTATGTTCATCTGCATATACTTTTTCATCTTTTACTTCATTAAAAGGATTCTTTGCTTTACAGATTGGGCATTCCTCTGGAGGATTGTCTCCTTCATAGACATATCCACATACTTTGCATACATACTTCATTTGTATTTCCCCCTCATTTAATTAGAAAATAGATACAAGAGATATTATAATTTATTTTAGTATTTTGTCAATATTTAAAAACATAATAAAAAAAGTGTAATAGAAAAATTCTATCACACTTTTTTACTTAATATTTACCTAAATTTATTTGATTTCTTTGATGACATTTTCGAGAGCTTGGAGAGCTTCTTCTGGAAGTTCGTCCTTTCCGCCTTTTTCTGTCTTTCTTGATTTTACAAATTCGATTCTGTCGCTCATGCGTTTTGAGAATTGTTCTGCATATTCTGCGTTGTCAAATGAAGCATCAAATCCTTCGATGTTCATGATTTCGATGTCAGAGAGATTGCCCCATTTTTCAAATTTTGCAGTACCTTCAACGATTGCTTCGAGAACGCCAAGTGTTGTCTCTTTTTTGATCTTCTTGCCCATAAATTCTCCTGTGTTGAGAATGTAGCAAGCAACTCCGTCTTCAATCAATTTTTTGAAGCGTTCGTAGTCAACTTTTAGAGGATAAACTCTGAATGGGTTTGCATAAGGTTCTACAACGAGAGCATTTGGATCTACACCTGGTGCAAGTCTTTCTGCTGATGTTCTCTTTGTTGCAAGTGTTGCACCCATTGTGCTTCCAAGAGCTGCACCTGATACTTTTACAACAGGAGGAATTGTTGGGTCTTTCATTAACCAGAATATAGCGTTGATTGGTTCATCAACTCTGTCAACTCTGTTTGGAGACCATAGTTTAGATTTTACAGCTCTTCCATTTCCATTTCTGATGTCTTCTGTTATTGAATAGACTTTTCCGTCTTCAGCTGTTATAGCTCCGTTATTCTGCTGTGTGAGGATATATTTGTTATCTTCACAACCCATTGGATAGTCAGCTGTTTTATCAAAATATGACGGTTCAAGAGCTATTGAATATTTTTTCTCAACATTGATGATGAATGCGTCATCATGGAGAACTGTGATGTCATATTTGTTGTTGTGTTTTGCGTGTGTAATTGTTGATTTTCCTGATCCTGAAAGACCAAATACTGCTGCTTGGAATGACTTTCCACCTTCGAGATTGTAGCGTTTCATTCCACCATGGCATGAAGCATATCCATTTCTTGCTGCTGAACCCCAAGCGAGTGTGAGAGTTCCTTTTTTGAATTCTCCAAAATATCTCATTCCGAGAATTGCTGCACAGTTGTGTTCAGGATCGAAGAATGTCAAACCTAGTGGGAAATCTGGGTGTGTCCAGTCAGGATCTGAGAATACATATATGTCGCCTTCTGGGATTTCTCTTGAATTTGCATACATTTTTGCATATTCTTCATTTATATATTGGAAGTTCAAGAGCCAAGAGTACATTATATTTTCAAAGCCTTGTGGAATCAAAAGATGTGCTTTGATCATAAAATCATTTTCAAGACCGATAACAGCTTCGGTTCTGTACATGAGTTTATATCTTGTGTTATATACAGCTTCTCTTACTACTGGAAGAATCTTTTTGAGATCACAGTTTGTGTCTCCTACAATTCTTCTTGCAGCAGCACAACGACCTACAACATTACCATCGTTGAAAAGAAGTTGATTTGCACCTTTTGGAAGTCCAATTTTTTCAGGTTCATAGACTGGCATTCCTGTCAATTCTATTGTGCCAGGGCTACGAAGTGCGAGTTTGTACGCTTCTGCTATTGTTTTTACAGCTTCAACATTGTTTCCAAAAAATGGAGTTACTATAGTTGCTCTTGCTGCAGAAGTCATTGCTTTGAATTCTTCATTTGTTCTGAAATTCTCTATTGTGCTCATGTTTATTCCTTTCACTTTGTATTTTATAAAAATAGGGCTGAAAAATAGCCCTTAATTTTTCGCTATATTTAATTATTATACTACTTTTAAAAATTTTATGCAATGATTTTTAATATATTTTTTTAGGTATTTTATTTTAAAGGCAAATAAAAATGGGATAGTGAAAAAACTTTCTAAAAAAAATGCAAATTTTATAAGAATATTTTTTTATTTTATTTTTGTGAATTTTTTCTCAAAAATAAAATTTTATCTATTGACTTTTGAAAAATATATGTTATAATATTTAAAAATTGAGAAAAAAATCACAATATAAGGTTTTAATATTTATGAGTAAAATAAATTTGACAATATGTATGGGGAGTTCTTGTTTTGCAAGAGGAAATAATGATAATCTTGAACTTCTTGAAAAATATATAGAGGAAAACAATTTGCAAGATAAAATAGAACTTGCTGGAGCTCGTTGTTCAAATCAATGTTCCGATGGCCCCCATATTTTTATAAATGAAAAAAAATATGATAATATTGATTTTGAAAAAATAAAACAATTAATATCTGAACATTTAAAAAATAATTAAAAGAGGTTCTAATAAATGCCTATTTCTCAACCTGTATACACATTGACAAATGAGTGTCAAGATTGTTATAAATGTATTAGAGAATGTCCAGTAAAAGCCATAAAAGTTGAAAAAGGTCATGCTTTTGTTATGCAAGATAAATGTATTTCTTGTGGTAATTGTGTTATTGTATGTCCTTGTAATGCTAAGAGGGTAAGATCAGATGTCGGAATAGCGACAGAACTTTTGGAATCCACCAAAAAAGTTTATGCTTCATTGGCACCAAGTTGGAGAGGAGCTTTTGATTGTACAGAAACTGAAATTATTTCATCTCTTAAAAAACTTGGTTTTACTGGAGTTAGTGAAACGGCTTTAGGAGCTCAAGAAGTATCTATTAAAACAGCTGAAATATTGAACAAAGCTGAAAATGGATTTTTTATATCGAGTGCTTGTCCAGTAGTTGTAGAATATATAAGAAAGTACCGCCCTGAATTTGTTAAAAATATAGTTCCAATAGCTTCTCCTGCATTGACACATGCTAAAATGCTAAAAGAAATGTATGGTGAAGATATTTCTGTTATTTTCATTGGTCCATGCATAGGAAAGAAAAATGAATCAGATACCAATAAAAATTTAATAGATGTTTCCTTAACTTTTGAAGAATTAAAATTAATGTTTGAAGAATCTTTTATTAATATACATAAAGAAAGAAATTTAGAAGACATAAAATTTTTACCACATAATGCAAATGAGGGAAATTTCTATCCTATTGATGGCGGAATGAATCGTACATTAAAACAGATAGGTGTTAAAAATTGTATATTGACAGAATTTGCTTCTTTAAAGTCTTTTGAAAAAGCACTTGATGGATTTAATCCAAATGATTGCACTAAAGTTACATTTGCAGAAGTTCTTGCTTGTGAAGGTGGTTGCATAGGTGGACCTTGTATAAGCACAGAAAAATCAGAGATAATGCTTATTTCAGATATTTTGACTCGTACAAAGTTGAGAGATTCTATTCCAAAAGAGCCTTTAAGTGTTGTACATATGGATTATGCACCTAAACAGGAAGATTTAAAAGAATATTCATTAGAAGAAATAAATGAGGCTTTGAAGAAATTAGGAAAATCTAATCCAGAAGATGAATTGAATTGTGGAGGATGTGGATATAACACTTGTAGAGAACTTGCTTTAGCACTTATTGCAGGTACTGCGGAGCCTTCAATGTGTGTTTCATATATGAGAAAGTTGGCAATGCAAAAGGCTTCTATAATGATAAGATGTATGCCTTCATCTGTTGTTATTGTTGATTCTTTTTTGAGAATATTGGAAGCAAATACATCTTTTATTAGAGCTTTTACAGGTGATATGGCTGATATTTTTGAAGCAGATGGAATTGCAGGGGCTTCATTAGATCGTATTGTTGATATTGTAGATATATTTAAAGATGTTTTCAAGGTAAATCATGAAATTCACAAAGAACATTATTGTTTAGATGATAAGATATATGATATTATAGCTTTTGTACTTGAACCTGGTAAAGTTGCTGGTGCTATAATAACAGATGTAACTAAAACACAGATGAATAGAGAAAAAATAGCACGAAGAGCAAATGAAGTTATTTCAAAAAATATTTCTATTGTTCAAGAAATAGCTTGTTTACTTGGTGAGCATATGGTTGAAACAGAGACTCTATTAAGTTCTATTGCAGATGATTATGATAAATAGGAGTGCATAGTGTTTATAGATATAGATTGTGTACAAGAAAAAAAATATAAGCAAAATGCCTTTGGGGATTATTTTGTATCTAAGCGTTATCCGCAAGATAAAAGATTAATAGCTGTTTTGTCTGACGGTTTGGGAAGTGGAATAAAAGCAAATATATTGTCTTGTATGACAGCAACAATGCTTTTGAGATTTATAGAAAAAAATATCAAAATAAAAAAGGCAGCTGAAATTGTTATGAATTCTCTTCCTGTCTGTCAAGTGAGACATATAAGTTATTCTACTTTTTCTGCTGTTGACTGCTTTGATGATGGCAAAATTTCTGTTGTTGAAGAAGGAAATCCAGATTTTGTTTGGATTAGAGGTACAGAGGTCTTAAAACCAGAATTTACTATAATAGACTCTGTCAATTTCAAAAATAGACACATGAAAGTCTATAAAATGAATGCACAGTTAGGTGATAGATTCATTTTTTGCTCAGATGGAGTTACTCAAGCTGGACTTGGTGGCGGTGTTTTAAAACTTGGTTTAAGAAGAAGTGGATTGATTGATTTATTAAAAGTTAAACTTGCAAATAATCCTGATATTGCAAGTCATGATCTTGCAAAATATATAGTTCAACAAGCAAAATTAGTTGAACCTAATAGAAAACCTATTGACGATATATCAGCTTGCGTTTTATACTATAGAGAACCAAGAAAATCACTTGTATTTACAGGACCACCTTATAGACAGTCAAGTGATAGAGAATTTGCTTTTATATTTAAAAATTTTGTTGGTAAAAAAGCTGTATGTGGAGGAACAACAGCAAATTTATTGTCAAGAGAATTAAATGCTAAAATAACAATGGGGAGATTAATAAGCATAGACTCCCTCCCTTCTTGTCTTGAAATGGAAGGAGCTGATTTGGTTACAGAGGGAGTTTTGACACTTACTCGCACTTTTGAATATCTTGATAGTAAAATACCTGATTCCAATAATGCTGCTGTTAGATTATCAAGGTTTTTTCTTGATAGTGATGAAATATATTTTATGGTAGGAGCTAAATTAAATGAAGCTCATTATGATCCTACTTTGCCTGTTGAAATTGCTATAAGAAAAAATATAGTAAAGAAAATTGCAGAAGTTCTCGAAAAAAAATATTTTAAAAAGGTCAATATACAGTATATGTAATACTGTAATTTTTATAAAAGGATGATACAGCTATGGAAGAAAAGAAAATAGATGTAAAAGTATGTTTGGGCACTACATGTTTTGTCATGGGAGCTTCAAATCTTCAGGAACTTATTGATTCTGTTCCTAAAAGATATGGTGATAAGGTTGAAGTAACAGGTGTTCCATGTCTTGGGCTTTGTTCTATTGATTGGAAGTTTTCAAAAGCTCCTTATGTCAAGGTAGACGATGATGTTATAAAAGAAGCTACAATAGATAAGGTTTTTGCAGCAATAGATAAAAAACTTGGAAATTCATAGGACAAAAATAATAAAAGAAAGGCGTTTTGACGAAAATTTTTCGTTTTTGATATAATATTATGTCTGATATGTCAAATGATACAGTAAGACTGAAAAAAGAAATTTTAGTCCGTATTGTAAAGGCTTTTTTGAGTGATTCTTTTGAGGACAATGCAAGACTTATTCCTTTTGATATGCGTCCAAAAGGTTGTGAAGTACCTTATCGTTGTTGCATATATAAAGAGCGTGCAGCTTTGAGAAATAGGGTTATGGCTGGACTTGGAACAACTCTTGAAAATGATGATGAAAGACATACACTTGCTGAGTTTGTCAGAAGAGCCGTAAATAGAAAAAGACCTGATAAAGATGTTTTGACTGTTTTGGAGTCTGCATGTCAAGGTTGTCTTCCAAATGCTGTTTTTGTTACTGAATTGTGTCAAGGTTGTGTTGCAAGACCTTGTGTGAATACATGTAGATTTAATGCTATTAAATTTATAAATGGAAAATCTGTTATAGACCAGTCAAAATGTAAACAATGTGGTATGTGCATGAAGGTATGTCCATATCAAGCAATTGTCAAAAGAATTGTTCCTTGCGAAAATGTATGTCCTGTTGGTGCAATAGCAAAAGGACCTTCTGGACTTGCCAAAATTGATTTTGATAAATGTATTTCCTGTGGAAAATGTGTTGTTGCATGTCCATTTGGAGCTGTACATGAAAAAAGTCAACTCATAGATGTTTTGGTAAGAATCAAAAGTGGAATGAAAGTAGTTGCTATGATGGCTCCTTCAGTTGCTGGTCAGTTGCCATGTTCACCTCAACAGTTAAATACTGCACTTAGAAAAATGGGATTTTATGATGTTTGGGAAGTTGCTGTTGGTGCAGATGTTACAGCTAAAAATGAAGCAAAAGATTTTATGGAGAGAATGGAAAGAGGCGACAAATTTATGACGACTTCATGTTGTGCTGCTTACAATGAGCTTGTAAAAAAGCATATGCCAGAGATAAAACCTTTTGTTTCAGATACACATACTCCACTTTATTATACTGCTGAATTGGTAAGGGAAAAATATCCAGATTCTGTTACAGTTTTTTTAAGCCCTTGTGTAGCAAAAAGACAGGAAGCAACAGAATATGATACAATAGATTATGTTTTGACTTTTGAAGAACTTGGAGCAATGCTTGTTGGTTTTAATATCCAAGTTGCAAAATGTGAAGAGACAGATTTTGAACAATTTGCTTCAAAACAGGGTAGGGGATATCCTCTTACTGGTGGTGTTGCAGAGTCTGTAAGATTTTCACTTGGTAAAAATAGTGACAAGGTAAAGCCTTTTGTTGTAGATGGAATAAACAAGATGAGCATAAGAGATCTCAGAAGGTATGCCAAAAATGGTGCTTGTGAAGAAGGTAATTTAATTGAAGTTATGTCATGCCCTGGTGGCTGTATTGGTGGAAATGCAACATTAAATTCTATAAAAACTGCTTCAAAGGCAGTAAATGCTTATTTAGATAAAAGTGAAGATTTAAATTTAGATTAAATGATATGAAAGGAGAGATTTATTTTAATGGAAGAAATTTTAAGAACTTCTGATGTAGTTACAACTACTGAACATCTCGAAGAGCTTATAAAAAGTGTTAAAAAAGCTCAGCAGATATATGCGACATTTTCTCAGGAAAAAGTTGACAAGATTTTTAAAGCAGCTGCAGTTGCTGCAAATAAAGCTCGTATTCCTCTTGCAAAAATGGCTGTTGAAGATACTGGCATGGGAATTGTTGAAGACAAAGTAATAAAAAATCACTTTGCTTCAGAATATATCTATAATAAACATAAAGATACAAAAACTTGTGGTGTTATTTCAGAAGATATAACAAATGGAACAAAAATTGTTGCTGAGCCTTTGGGAGTTTTAGCAGGAATAGTTCCAACAACAAATCCAACATCTACAGCTATTTTTAAATCATTGATAGCTCTTAAAACAAGAAATGCCATTATTTTCTCTCCACATCCAAGAGCTAAAAAGTCAACAATAGCTGCTGCTAAACTTGTTTTAGATGCAGCTGTAAAAGCAGGAGCTCCCAAAGATATAATCGGTTGGATTGATGAGCCTTCTGTTGAACTTTCTGCAATGCTTATGAGACACCCAATGATTGACGCTATTTTGGCAACAGGTGGGCCAGGTATGGTTAAATCTGCATATTCGAGTGGAAAGCCTGCAATAGGAGTTGGTCCAGGTAATACCCCAGCTGTAATTGATGAAACTGCAGATATAAAAATGGCTGTATCTTCGATTATTCTTTCAAAGACATTTGACAACGGCATGATTTGTGCATCTGAACAGTCTGTCATTGCTGTTAAAGATGTTTATGAAGAAGTAAGAGAAGAATTTAGATATAGAGGTGCTTATATTCTTTCACCTGAAGAAAAAGAAGTTGTTGGCAAAACAGTTATAAAAGAAAATGGTAGTGTAAATCCTGCTGTTGTCGGTCAACCTGCATGTAAGATAGCGGAGATGGCTGGAATAAGTGTTCCTCCAAATACAAAAATTTTGATAGGTGAAGTTACAGATATTGCACTTGAAGAACCATTTGCACATGAAAAACTTTCTCCTGTTCTTGCTTTATACAAGGCTGAAGATTTTGAACATGCTACAGATATGGCATATAATCTTGTTGAGCTTGGAGGAGCTGGTCATACATCTGTACTTTATACAGATCCTCGCAAACAAGATAGAATCTCATTTTTCGGCAATAAACTTCATACAGGCAGAATTATAATTAACTCTCCTTCTTCTCATGGTGGTCTTGGTGATCTCTATAACTTCAGACTTGAACCTTCTCTCACACTTGGCTGTGGATCATGGGGTGAAAATGCTGTAAGTGAAAATGTTGGAGTAAAACATCTTTTAAATTACAAGACTGTTGCTGAGAGGAGAGAAAATATGCTTTGGTTCAAAGTTCCGCCAAAGATTTATTTCAAGAGAGGTTCTGTCGATCTCGCTTTGAGAGAATTGAAAGGCAAAAAGCGTGCATTTATCATAACTGATAGATTTTTATTTAATTCAAATACAGTATATAAAGTAACAAATGTTCTCGATGAAATCGGTGTTGATTTCCAAATTTTCTTTGATGTCAGACCAGACCCAACTCTTTCGACAATTAGAGATGCCCTCAATGTCGTAAGACCTTATGAGCCAGATGTAATTATTGCACTTGGTGGTGGTTCTCCTATCGACGCAGCAAAGATTGTTTGGTTGATGTATGAAAATCCAGATACTAATTTTGAAGATATATCTATGAGATTTATGGATATCAGAAAGAGAATTTGTTCAATTCCTGAGCTTGGAAAGAAATCACAGTTGATAGCTATTCCAACAACATCTGGAACTGGTTCAGAAGTTACTCCTTTTGCAATCATAACAGATGATGAGACACATGTAAAATATGCTATTGCTGAATATTCTCTCACACCTACGATGGCAATTGTCGATCCAGATTTTGTCGATACAATGCCTCCAGGTCTTTGTGCTGCAAGTGGTTTTGATTCACTCGTTCATGCTGTTGAATCATATATTTCATCAATGGCAACAAACTTCACAAATTCAAATGCACTTGAAGCTATCAAGTTGATATTCAAGTATTTGCCGAGATCTTATCAATATGGAAAAGGCGATCCTGTAGCAAAAGAAAAAATGCACTATGCAGCTACATTGGCTGGTATGGCATTTGCAAATGCGTTCCTCGGTGTATGCCACTCAATGGCACATAAACTCGGTTCAATGTTCAATATTCCACACGGAATCGCAAATGCTCTTCTCTTTAGTCAGGTTATCAAATATAACGCAACAGAAAAACCATTTAAGCAGTGTGCATTCCCACAGTATAAATATCCAAATGTAAAAGAAAAAATTGGACAGATTGTTGATGAGCTTCACATTGTTGATAAAAATCTAAGTGATGATGAAAAGATAAGTATTTTCTTGAATGAAGTTGACAAACTCAAAGCAACTCTAAACCTTCCAAAATCAATAAGAGATGCAGGTGTTACAGAACAGGCATTCTATGAAAAATTAGATGAAATGGTTGAACTTGCTTTTGACGATCAATGCACAGGTACAAACCCATCATATCCACTTATGAGTGAAATAAAACAGATGTACATAGACGCATTTAATGGCGTTATATAATTGAATTGAAAAATATTTTATAAAAAAATCCAGTAACTCAATTGAGTTACTGGATTTTTTTTATAAAATTAATTATTATCTACAAAGTGCAATTAATATTCCTGCTGCTACAGCAGAACCTATAACACCTGATACATTAGGTCCCATTGCATGCATAAGTAAGAAATTTTGTGAATCACTTTCAAGTCCTACTTTGTTTACAACTCTTGCTGCCATTGGAACAGCAGAAACGCCAGCTGCACCGATAAGTGGATTGATTTTCTTTTTTGAAAGAAGATTCATAAGTTTAGCAAATAAAACACCTGAAGCTGTTGCTATTGAAAATGCTATAAGTCCTAAAAGAAGGATTCCAAGTGTCTGAACTGTCAAAAATTTATCTGCAGATAATTTTGAACCAACTGCCAATCCGAGAAGAATTGTAACAATATTCATAAATTCATTCTGCATTGTTTTTGAAATTCTGTCAACAACTCCTGACTCTTTAGCTAAATTTCCAAAACATAATGCTCCCATTAGTGGGGTTGCGTCTGGAAGAAATAATGCACAAAGTCCAAGAACTACAATAGGGAATAATATTTTAGTTGTTTTTGATACAGGTTTTAGCTGTGTCATTTTTATTTTACGTTCTTCTTCGCTTGTCAATAATTTCATTATTGGTGGCTGAATTATTGGAACAAGTGCCATATATGAATAAGCAGCAACCGCAATAGCACCGAGTAAATCAGGAGCTAATTTTGTGGTTACAAATATTGAAGTTGGTCCATCAGCACCTCCTATGATTCCGATAGAAGCTGCTTCTTTTAATCCAAAACCAAATCCACAGTATTCACCAAGTACAAGGGCTCCCAATAAGGCACCAAAAATTCCAAATTGTGCTGCACCACCTAAAAGTGCCATTTTGGGGTTTGCAATCAGTGGACCAAAGTCTGTCAATGCTCCTACTCCCATGAATATAAACAGTGGAAATAATCCTGATTCTATACCGAAATTATATATTTGGTGAAGAAATCCATTGCCCTCGGCCATATTTATAACTGGAATATTTGCCAAAAATCCTCCAAAGCCTATAGGAAGAAGTAAAAGAGGCTCATATTGTTTTTTAATTGCAAGATATATCAAAAGGAAGCAGATAATAAACATTATCGGAGTTCCAAATTGATATAAAAATTGCTCAATTCCACTTAGTGCTGGATTTGGTGGTTTTATTAAGTTCCAATATCCAGTGCTTGCATTTAATGCTTGTAATTTACTTCCGAAATCCATGACCCCTCCTATTCTTCTACAGTCATAATTGCTTGATCTGTAAGTACATCTGTTCCAAATTCAACATCTATAGAAGAAATAGTACCAGCGACTGGACTTTTTATCTCTGTTTCCATTTTCATTGCTTCAATGATAGCTACTGTATCTTCTTTTTCTATCTTATCTCCAACTTTGACAAGAACTTTTGTAATTTTTCCAGGTAGTGGAGCTTTTATCTCTGTGCCTTCACTTGATGAAGAAGATTTTTTGACAAGAGATGTAGAACCTTCTTTTACATCTATGTCATAAGTAGAATTATTTACAGTTGCCTTTGTGCATTGTGAATCAAGTTTAACTACATAACTCTTGCCATTTACAGTTACTGTATATGTATCTGATTTTTTGGTTTTTGTCAACGATGTAGTTTTCTTTTCAGGTTCGTTCTTTCTGACACCGATTTTTCCATTTCCTTTTAGGAATTCAATACCTTTTTCTTTACAAGAGGCAGCTATAAATATATTTTCGTCTGTCTCTTCAAGACCAGCTTCTTTTAAAACTTTTTTTGCATATTCAATACCTTTTGTTTTGTCTCTGTCATTGATGTCAACAACTTTTTCTTTTGTTGGTTCAAGTTTTAACTGTTCTGAAGCCATTTTTACTACTTCAGGATCAGGTTCACATGGTGTTTTTCCAAAATATCCAAGAACCATTTTACCATATCCGTCTGTTATCTTTTTCCAAGGTCCAAACATCACATTTGAATATGCCTGTTGGAAATAGAATTGTGAAACAGGTGTTACAGAAGTTCCAAAACCGCCTTTTGATACAACTTCATTCATTGCTGTTACAACTTCTGGGAATCTGTTCATAGTGCCGTTGTCTCTCATCATTTGGGTATTTGCCGTTAAGGCACCACCTGGGAGAGGAGATTGAATGATCATAGGATTTACTGTTGTAGCCTCTGGAGGAAGGAAATAATCCTTCATACACTCTTTGAAAATTTCTTCAGTTTCTATGATTTTTTTGATGTCGATTCCGAGATCGTATTCGGTTCCTTTGAGGGCATGCCACATTGAAACGATGTCAGGCTGTGCTGTTCCACCTGAAACAGGTTTCATTGACAAATCTATTGCATCTGCTCCACCTTCGAGAGCTGAAAGGTAACAGGCCAATCCTGTTCCAGCTGTTTCATGTGAATGGAATCTTATGCTTTTGTCTGAACCTATCAATTTTCTTGCCATCTGTACTGTTTCAAAGACTTTTCTTGGTCTTGAAGTACCAGAAGCATCTTTGAAACATAGAGAATCAAATGGAATTCCTGCATCAAGTATGCTTCTTAATACTTTTTCATAAAATGCTACATCATGAGCTCCTTCACAACCGATAGGTAATTCCATCATTGTTACGGTTACTTCATGTTTTAATCCATGTTTTTTGATACATCTTCCTGAATAGTCTAAATTATTGACATCATTTAATGCATCAAAATTTCTAATTGTGGTCATGCCATGTTTTTTGAACATCTTAGCATGAAGATCGATGATGTCTTTAGGCTGTGATTCAAGACCTACGACATTTACACCTCTTGCAAGTGTCTGAAGTTCAATATCTGGACCTGCTGTTTTTCTTATTGTGTCCATCATGTCAAAGGCATTTTCGTTACAGTAGAATATAGGGGCTTGGAATCTTGCTCCACCACCTACTTCAAAATGTCTTAATCCTGCTTCTATTGCACTTTTAAGAGCGGGAAGAAAATCTTTAGTGAAAACTCTCGCTCCATAGACTGACTGAAATCCGTCTCTGAAAGACGTATCCATTACTTTAATTTTTTTCTTACCCATATTTATACTAACTCTCCATGTTTAATTGCCGCAGCAATGGCAACGGCTATAACTTCTTCTTCTGGTATAGACTTTTTAGCTTTTGGTTTATTTGCAATTTCTGCTGGTGGATTTGCTTTTTCGTATTTAGCTACAATCATATCTGTCAATGTTATAGCAAGTACAAGAATACATAGAAAAGCAAATACAACCCCCATGCCTATCCCAGTAACATAAAGACCTTCTACCATATTTTGTCCTCTTTCCCTTTATTGTTGGGGTATTTTTTGCTGTATTTTATAATTATACTACTTTTAAAGATTTTATGCAATGATTTTTTTTTGTATTTTTTTTGGGTTAATAATATAAAAAAATTTTATAATTAACTCGTTGTGTTAGTTAATAAAAAAGTGCTTGAGATTGCCACGGCTAAAGCCTCGCAATGATAAAGTGGCAGTATACAGGCATATATTGGATAGTTTATTGCAACTTTAAAATATGCAAAAATAGTTTTTCCCCCTATAAAAAATAAAAAACTCCAGTCAAAATCACTGGAGTTTTAAAAACACTCATTTTTTATGTAAATATCTGTTGAAGGAGACCTTTTGGTAAGTCTTTTGCTGTTTTTATTTCTCTTCTAAATCTTCTTCTTTATCTTCGTATTCTTCCTCATTATAATCATCGTCGGATTCAGAAAAATACTCTTCATAGAAAGCGGGATCATTTACCAATCGCAAATATAATTCTTTTTCTTTTTCAGGAACTTGCAATATTTGCATTACTTTTTCTGCTGAAAGATTAGCATTCTGCATTAACAACCTTATATTACCGACTAATGTTTCCACTATTCCCTCAAGCTTGCCCTCAAGCCTTCCAGCCTCACGCTCTTCACGCAATCTCAATTCGTACTGCATATATGTTTTCTCCTTCATTTATGAAGGAGCTTAAATGCTCCTCTTAAATAAAAGCTCCTTTCTATTTCTTTTTGTTTAATCTCTCCTATTCGAGTATCCACTGTTTTTACAAAATCATTTTCAGGCAACCAAATGGTTTGATTTGTCTTTTCTTCTTTGTTTTACCCATATTTTTCTCCATTTAATTATAGTATAGCACAAAAAATATTATGTTACAATTCCCTTAATCACCAAGTTAATAATATTTTATTTACTATAATTATGTTAAATTTTTATTATTACAAATTATGAGTACATATCGTTAAAATTGTGTTAAGTTTGTTAATTTTTTGTTAAAGAAAATTGGTAAATTACTAATTAGCCTCTATTTAGAAGCGAGGTCATTGCGAGGAAGCGACCGTGGCAATTGACTATGCCACCTAAACTGCGAAAAGCACACCAAGAAAATACTAATTTTTTCTCCTTAATGAAATTAAGGAGAAAATTTTTTTAGCCGTTATGCGTGCTTATGGATTTCCAATCAAGAAAACAACAGAATCCACCTGTGTCGCAAAATTGATTAAGATGTACGAAGAACTGACTAAATAGACCAATATAAAAAAACAGGTATGAAAACTTTCATACCTGTTTTTTTTCATATATAGTCAAATTTAATCTCTTAATTCACCTTCTGCATAGATTATACATCTTTTATAATCTTCTTCCCAAGTCTTAGGAAATTTACTTTTCAATCCCTTCAAACAATCTACAAATTTTCTACTCTGTGTTTCTCTTGCGACATCATCCATTATTTCACTAATCCAGCTATATTCATCTTCTGTACATTCTGTTTTCAAAAATTTTATTGTACTGTCAATGTCTTTTGAAAGAATTTTTATTTCTTCTTGAAAACATTGATTGACCCCATACTCCCATTCATCGTGAGTTTCTTCACAAACTCTTCTTCTTTCTTTCAAGACTTCCCTAAATTTCTCAATATACATTTTTTATTTTCTCTTCTTTGTATTTTTCAACTTCTACTATTATTTTTGGATCATTTTCAGGCATGTAGTAGGGATTATGATATAAATCTGCTTCAGAAATTCCGCATTTCACCATCAACACCACTCATAGCTATAAAAAAGATCATCATCAAGAATTTCTCTTATAAAAACAGCTATTGTAACTATTTTTTTTGTAGCTACTTTATCTTCAACCCAATATCCTATTGAAGATTTCCAAATTTCATTCCAATCATCAAATTGAAGTTCAGAATCAATTTTACAGGCTTCTTCCATTAACATTCCAACTTTTAATCCATTAGGCAAAATACCTAAGAATTTTTTTTCAACCCAAATTTTAAAAAGTTTATTTTTTACAAACCAAAAACCTATCGTATCTTTAACTTTTAATTCAACCCAAGGCTCAGGATTTGTACAATATTTATTATCATAAATTTTCTCATTATATGATATTTTTTCTTCGTCAAGAATCTTTTTTATATCTGAAACAGAACTATAAAGTTTAAATTTTCCTATACCTTCAAAAGGCACTATGTCCCAATTTATCATTTCTTCCTCCTTTTGTTTTTATTTCTTTTTCGTTTGAAAAAGATTTTAGCCTTTTCATTTTTATCACCTTTATACTCTTTTTTAGTTCCATTAACAACTTTAAATTTTCCTATATCATTCGTACTTATTTTTACATAAGGACAATCTCCATGTCTTCCTCCACCTGGCGAAACCTGAACCTGCATTATATTTCTGATATTATTATGATTTTTTATTTCTATAATTTCTGCTTGTGAAGTTTTTTGATTTGATTGCCTAATATTTGTTTTATAACCAATTTAATGTACAAATTCTGAAGAATCTTTTGAACGATTCCTTTTTGAAAAAGGGATCATTTTTTCAGGATCAGGAATTATTATTTCTTTTGGTCGTTCTATTACTGGAATTTCCAGAAAACCATCAAAATTAGCATTTGTGACAAGTTCAGGACTGAAGCCGTCGTCTATACCGATTTTCATTTAATTTACTTATAAAAGGTATTATCTATTACATGCTATAAAAAAAGCGGTAAAGAAAATTTCCTTACCGCTTTCACAATATAGTTCTACTTTTTATTTCAAATTTCTATGAAACTTTATCAACGAGTTTTACACCGATATGACCAACTTTAATACCCTTTTCATTAAATGCCTGTGAAAGTTCATCTGAAGAATCAGCGATTGCTTCACGAACAGCTTTTGAAGTTGTATTAAATTCTGCAGAAACCTTATCGCCTTCAAATATAAGTCTCATCTTCATAGCACCGAGGAATTCAGGATTCATCTTGATTGTGAGTTCTGATTTACCTGCAAAATTCTTTAATTCAACATGGTTGATGATCTGTTTGATGACTTCTTCTCTCTTGACATTGCGTTCAGCTTCTGTCTTTTCGGCTTTACTGACTTCTTTAGTAATTGGTTTTTCTGTCTGTTCTGTATTTTGAGCAGAAATATTTGCATTGACACCAAGTGCTGGAGATTTTGCCTTTGATTCTTTGCCAGCTTTTGCTTCATCAGTTTTTGCAATTCCATTTGCTTCTGCAGCCTTTGTCTGAGCTTGAAGATTGACAGCTTCACCAGTCTTGCCTGCTGTCATGTTCTGATTATTTCCATACATAACCATAGCCTTTGAAGTACCATCAGCATTTAATCCTAAAGCACTTTTCTGAGCGAGTGAAAGAGTAGCCTTGTTCATATATGGCATATTATAAAGAAGTTGTTTTGAGGCAGACATCTTTGCTGTATTTGGCAAATTAGAAGCTGTTTTAGCATTCTTTTCGCTTTCTTTTTTAGCTTCTTTATCTGAATAAATAGCTTCTTTTGTTTTTTCTTTAACTTCGTTGTCGCCATTTGTCTTGCGTTCAAGCATATTTGCAAATGTAGCGACATCACCTTCTGTTATAGCTCCACCCTTTGCAGATGAAGAAGATGAAGACTTTTCGTAATCTCTATCCTTTAAAGGATCATAACTTGTTATATTCATGAAAAAATCCTCTCTTTGTTTTTAAGATTTTTTTTCTTTTGTTTTACAATAAAATTATATTTCAACGAGTTTTATCAGCTAAATCAAGACTATTAAAACTAGAATTATGATTTTTTATATTCTTGATACATTGAAAGAATATTGTTTACATAATTTTGTGTCTCTGAGAAAGGAGGAACACCACCATATTTATCGACATTTCCAGGACCTGCATTATATGCTGCGAGTGCTTTTGTCTTGTTTCCATCATAACGATCGAGCATCTGTTTGATGTATTTTACACCGCCCATGATATTATCTCTTGGATCCATTGGATTTGTAACGCCCAAATCTTTTGCTGTTTCAGGCATTAACTGCATCATTCCCTGAGCTCCACAACAAGATACAGCATTTGGATTAAATCCTGATTCCTGTTTGATTATAGCTCTTATGAAATCTTCTTCTACTCCATATTTTTTAGAAGCGTCTTTTATTATACCTTCAAAATCTTTTTCCGAACCTTTGTAAGCAGTATTTGAAGAAATATTTTCTGAAGAAGAAACACCTTCGCCTGGTTTTAAACCAGAATTTGCAAGAATCTGCTCAAAAGTCTGAGCAGATGGAGTGTTTAAGCATGCTGGTCCAGATGTAGCGACTGAAGGAGCAAAATTTGAAGCTGAAACATTTGAAAACTGAGATTGCATACTCTGCATTCTCGAATTAATTTGAGAAATTCTGTCAAAAACGGACATTTGAACCCTCCTTATTTTTTTATTTTTTAAGTTGTTTATATATAAATTAATTTATTATTTTATTCTTCTTCTTTAGGTTTAACCTTAGCATATTTCAAAGTTGCCAATTCATCTATAAGCAACTTCTCTTTATATTCTTCTTCCTCTTTAAAGGCCTGTTGTTGTTTTTCTTTTAACTTTTCGTAAATTTTTCTCTCTTGAGTTGCTGTTATAAGTCTTTTTCTCTGATCATCAAGCATGATCGCAACTTCTTTTAAACGAAGCTGTTGACCAATTATATCATTTTTAAGTTTTTCGATACCTCTTGAATACATCTGAAGCTCAGTTATATTTATTGCACCTTCACCCTGTTTCTTTTTAAGTTCAGCAATCAACTGTGCCTGTCTTGCCTGCATGCTCATCAATTTCTGTTCTTCTCTCTCTTGAAGTTGCATGACATCAGCTAATTTTCTTTTTTCCTCTTCTTCAATATCAAATTTCAAATCGAGAACACTTTGAAGTTTAAACTTAAAACCTTTTGCCATTATAACTTAGCCTCATTAATTCATCATATTGATCAATCTCTGTATTGTATCATCAAAAGTTGTAGGTTCATCAATACCTTGTTTCAAAAATGTATATACAGGGTCTATCATCTTTTTTGCATAGTCAACCTTGGGGTTACTACCATCTTTATAAGCACCGATGTTGATCAAATCTTCATTGTCTTTATATGTTGATAAAACATCACGCATTTTAGATGCTGCCGCTCTATGTTCTTTAGTTGTAACTGCGTTAAACAGACGAGAAACACTTTGAAGAATATCTATAGCAGGATATCTGTTGGCATGTGCAATTTTTCTTGATAGAACAATATGTCCATCGAGAATAGAACGAACATTATCTGCAATAGGCTCTGTCATATCATCACCATCGACAAGAACTGTATAAATTGCAGTGATAGAACCTTTGGGAGCAGTACCTGCTCTTTCAAGCAAACCTGGCATTTTAGCAAACACAGAAGGTGTATAACCTTTTTGTGCTGGTGGTTCACCAATAGCAAGTCCAATTTCTCTCTGAGCCATGGCAAAACGAGTAACAGAATCCATCATAAGGAACACATCTTGACCTTGGTCTCTAAAATACTCAGCAACAGCAGTTCCAGTATATGCCCCTTTCATACGAACAAGAGCAGGTCTATCTGAAGTAGCAACAACTACAACACTTCTTGCAAGTCCTTTGGGACCTAAATCTTTTTCAATAAAATCTCTAAGCTCACGACCACGCTCTCCAACAAGTGTCAAAACATTGATGTCAGCCGTTGTATTACGAGCAATCATACTTAGAGTAGTAGATTTACCGACACCAGAACCTGCAAAAATTCCCATACGCTGACCAGTTCCAAATGTAAGAAGAGAATCAATAGCTCTTACACCAAGTGCCATAGGTTTTTTAATTGTTGGACGTTGAAATGGGTTTGGAGGGTTATTTATGACAGGATATTCAGTTTCATATTCAATAGGTCCTTTACCGTCAATAGGCTCTCCAAGACCATCTAAAACTCTACCCAACAGTTTTGGACCTACTTTTATCATCAACGGATTACCCGTAGCCCTAACTTCACAACCTGGTGCAATACCAGACATGTCATCAATAGGCATTAAAAGAACTTTATTTCCCTTAAAACCTACAACCTCAGCCCTACAAGGGTTGGGACTATTTTTTCTATAAATATAACACAACTCGTCCATTTGAACAGAAGGACCTTCTGATTCAATAGTCAAACCAATAAGTTGAGTTACCTTGCCATGCATTTTTACAAGAGGAGTTGCCTCTAATGCATTTCTGTAAGGTTCAAAATTAATCTTAAAATCTTCTAACTTTTTCACTATTTATCACCTTACTAACCTACAGAATTTTCACTTGGTTCTTCTTCATATTCTTGTTTTCTTTCTTCTGCAACTTTATCAAAAACAAGTTCTAAAGTATGAATCTGTGTAGAGATTCTGGCATCTATATTGCCAAGGTCTGTTTCTATTATGCAACCACCTCTATCAACACCTGAATCAACAACAACATCAAGTTTTTTAAGACCTTCTACCATAGAGGCAAAAACAGACTTTTTTTCTTTTGCATAATAATAATCTTCTTGATTTACTTTTATTATTATTTCTTCCCTCTGTTTTAAAGTATCAAGGGCTGAACTTATCATATTTACAACGGCACCTTGGTCTATGTCAATTTGGTACCGCATTATTTTCTCTGCTATTCTTACCGAGAGCTTTGCCATTTCTGGCTCAATACTTCTAATTAGGAGCTCTCTTTCTTTTATTGCCTGATTTAAAACATCTTTAGCTTGAAGAATGAGATTTGTCATCTCCTCTTTACCTGCTTCAAATCCACTTTCTCTTCCCTTATTAAAACCATCAGTCTCAGCTTGTGCAAAAGCTGACTGGCTGTACAATTTTGTTTCTTCTATCAATTTTTTAGCTTCTGCTCTTGCTTTTTTTACAATATCAGCAGCTTTTTTCTCTGCTTCTTCGATCAAAAGTCTATCTATTTGAGGGGAAGCAGGAGGAGCTGGTGGCAAACTACCTGAAGATTTAACACCCTCTGGATGTAAATCTTCTTCAAGTTGCATTACACCATCTAAATCGTCATTATCATTATTATTGAGGATAGGTGGAGTAACTTCTGATTCCTTATTTGTTGAAAAAGAAGCATAAGAACCGCCTTTTATAAGACCTCCACCATATGTCTTAGTCATTGTTTGATTTAAATTAGTAACAGTTGGAGAAGGCATGTTTATAGAATTTGATTGTGAACCTTTAAATAAAGGACTTGTAAGTCCAGTATTAGTCATGGTGGAATTAAATCCACGATTTTCAGATTCTTGATTTTCCGATGGTATAAATCGGCGTTTTACAATACCCACAAACATACCTCCTCTTTTAAAGTCGAATTAAGACTCGAGTTCTTATTTAAACTTAACTTTTCCTAAAGTAACAAGTCCTCTTAAAATATTTCTAACTTGCTGTTGAGCATTTTTAATATTTTCCCAAGGTACTGTTCCAAGTGCTTCGACATCATCTCTTAAAGCCTTAGAAACTTCAGGTTCCATACAGTTATAAATTCTCTCAGATAAATGTTTACTTGCACCTTTAAGTGCCATAACTAAATCTCTGATATCTGTCAATCTCAAAACTGCTTGAAGTGAATTTTCATCAATAAGTTCAAGGTCTTCAAAATCACAGAGTTTGTTTTTAATATCACTGGCAAGATGAGGACTTTTTTTAGTCAATCCTGTTATAATTTTCTCCTCAGTAGAACGATCTGATTGACTTAAAATTTCAACAAGTGCCTCTTTGCCATCTGACTCATCAAGGCCATCGCCTTCCATAAGTGAATATAATCTATTTTGAAGAACAGATTCAACTTCTGTAAGGACTTCTGGCAATACATGCCCAATTTCTGCAAGTCGTCTTGCAACTTCAGTTTGCATCTGAGAAGGCAACTCTGAAATCACTGCTGAGGCTTGTGAAGCATGTAAATATGATAAAACTAAAGCTATTGTCTGAGGATGTTCTTTTCTTAATAGCACTATAAGCTGTTTGGGATCCACATTACGCAAAAAATCCAGAGGACGCTGGCGAGAAACTGTAGTCTTGGTTCCTCCTCCCATTGTCGGAGAGGTATCTCCACTAATTCTTCTCGTCGGCGGTCCACCAACAGTTGGAAATGGTGTATTGCTTTTCTGATTTGGATCTTTTAGCCCTGGTATATCCGAAGTACCGAGGAACTCCTCAATAACTTTGGATCTGACTTCTGGTGAAATCTGAGGCAATTTAGATATTTCCAAACTGATGGCCTGGACTTCCTCTGGACCGAATTCTTTAAAAACCGATGCTGAAACCTCCGGTGGTAAGGATACCAACAGTATAGCTGCTTTCTGTTTTGCCGAAAGGTTCGAAATTTGAGTTCACCTCTATTATAATATTTTGTTATTTCAA
Organism: uncultured bacterium; assembly: GCA_902790465.1. Taxonomy (GTDB): domain Bacteria; phylum Vulcanimicrobiota; class CADAWZ01; order CADAWZ01; family CADAWZ01; genus CADAWZ01. Next base: position 21,575 of record CADASF010000002.1, read on the forward strand.
AAATTACTTATCTACGAGCCATGTGCTCTTTAGAAGTTCAGCAACCTTAGTTGGTTGATTCTTTGCCAATTTTTCAAGTGTTTCTGAAGTATTGACTTTTGTTTCTGTTGGAAGTGTACTTGTTCCATTCTTTGTAGATGTCAAATCAGAAATATCAACTGTTGTTGAATTTATAGAATTTGAACCAAGAAGAACTCTTGACTGTTCTGTCTGTACATTTTTCTGGCGAACCATATAAACTACAGCAAGTACGAGAAGAATTGCAATTACACCAGCACCAGCAACTGTAGCAACTGAACCCATATTTGTATTTGCAGGAGCAGTAACTGCAGGAGCAGCAGCCATAGCAGCTCTCATATCATTCATTTCATCATTCTGACGATTGAAAGGCATACTTTCGACTGTTATTGAATCACCACGTGTTTCATCAATTCCGATAGCGTCTTTGACGATACCTTGAATTTTTGCTACTTGATTTGGTTTGAGATTGTCAACGAGAACACTGCAAGAAAGTCTTTCAAGTGTTCCAGCAGGTGTCTGAACCTTTATGATTGTCTGGTTTACATCTTTGATTTCTGTTTTGTCAACTTTTTTGTAATTTGCGTTTGCATCTGCAGAACCGCCCTTGAAGGACATCTGAACTGCACCATTTGAATCATCTCCAGAATTTGGATCTGATGTATATGTTTCTGTTGAAGTTTTGCTCTTTACAACTACTTCACCGCTTGTATTTCCTACGCCACCAACAACTTTGCTCTCTTTTGTCTTTGAAGAAAAATCGAGTGTTGCATTTACAGCAACTCTTGCTTTGTTAGGACCTAATGTTGAATCAAGCATAGCCTGTACTTTTTTCTGAAGTTCTTGTTCGTAAGCAATTTTCTTGTCATTCTGCTGTCCAGTTAAAACTGAAGGATCGTTTTGGTCGTCATTGATTGAAGGAATATCACTTAAAATCATACCGTTTGTATCAACAACTTTTACATTCTTTGGATCAAGACCTTCAACTGAGAAAGCGATAAGATGAACAACACCTTTAATTTGACTTGCAGTAAGAGTAATTCCTGGTTGAAGTTTTAACATTACTGTAGCTGTTGAAGGAGCTTTTTCTGTTGAAAAACTGTCATCTTTTGGCATAACAACTTTTACATAAGCATCAGCAACACCATTTATCTGTCTTACAGATTCTGTAAGATCAACTTGAAGAAGTTGAAGATTGTTTGCATCAATCTGCTTTGGAGTTTGTGGGGTAAGTCCACCCTGCTCAGGGATACTGAGTTTACGAAGTGGAAGACCATATTGAGCAAGTCTCATTCTGATTCCGCTTCTCTCTGATGGAGCTACGAGGATATCCTTTCCACCTTCAGATGTTGAATATTTTGTTCCGAACTCTGTGAGTTTTTCAGAAATTTGTCTTACATCTGTTTCTGTCAAAGGAGTTTCATAAAGTGGTACAAACTCATTGTTTTTACTTATTACAGCAAATACTATTGCTGAAATAAGAAGAACACCAATAATACTACCAAATATTATTTTTTGTGTTTTTGACAAAGCATTGAGCGACTGCATCATTTTTTGGATTGGAGAACCGCCACCTGCAGGAGCACCACCACGAGTACCTGTAGGCATAGGTGCTGAACCAGTCCTCATTCCTGTTTGTATTCCAGTAGCCATATAAGCACCTCTCTTTTAAATTTTTTCCAAAATTATATTTTGACAAATATAAATAAATATCCTTGACAATGTTTACATCTGCATATTGAAAAGTGTAGAAGCAGCAGATGAAAGTTTTGCAGCAACTTGTGTTGTAAGCTGAAGCATAATCTTTGATTTCATTTCAGCTATTGAAACTTGGTGAAGACTACCGACCTCACCTGTTGCGATTTTATCTCCTAGTTCTTGAGTTGCATTCATTGTAGTATTTACTTTGTTCATACAACTTGTAAAAACTGAATCGAATCCACCGCCTACTTCAGGTTTAGCAAAAACAGACTTCGTCATATCCGAAGATATTGACGGAATATTGCTGGTTATACCAGAGATTGCATTTAAAGGAGCTGACATTTTCTATTTCCTCCTCAAGTTAAATTATATTCTGCTCATCTGAATGGCTTTTTGAGCCATTGTTTTAGCAGATTCGATAATAGTTGAATTGGCTTCAAAAGCTCTTGAAGCTTTCATCATCTCAGTCATTTCAGAAATAATGTTGATATTAGGCATGGCCACATATCCTTTCCATTTTCCTTCTTTAACTGCATCTGGATGACTTGGGTCATATACATATCTAAGAGAATTTTCAGATGTATCAACTTTGAATCCTGAAATCTGAACTCCAGTTGAAGGAACTGAAGGTTCATCATCTCCTAAGCCACATGGGAGTGCAAATGCTGGAGCATCTTTTGCAGTGATAACAGCCATCTTTCTCAAGTAAGGTGTCCCATCTTTAGTGGAAGTCGTGTTTACATTAGCGATATTGTCGGCGATTAAATCAAGTTTAAATCTTTCTGCAGACATACCTGATGCCGCTATATCCATTGATCTGAACATTCCGCAATCCATATTCTAAATAGCCTCCTTTTCTTAACCTTTTATATATTATATTTCAAAATTATCTTCCATAGTTATCTATAACATATTTTAGATTTGAATATCTACCAGTAACCTGTGCTGTCAATGCATCAAAAATAACATTGTTCTTAGCTAAATCAACCATTTCTTGGTTTACATCTACTTTAGTACCACTTGAAACAACACTTGGTTTTACGCCTGCAATACCATCTGCTGAACCGACAACACCAAGGTCTTCGTCAGAAAAATCACAAACTACTTGAAAACCGTCATTGTCATTTGCAGCAGCCATACATCTCTTCATTTCATCTTCAAAATTGACTTTTGAAGGAGTAAATCCCTGAGTATTTACATTGGCTATATTGTTTGAAATGACCTGTTGACGAAGGGTTGCAGCGTCAAGAGCTTTTTCATAACATTGTGAAACATTAAATATATCCATTAAATATGCCCCCCTCATTTCTTGGAGAATTTCTTAAAATATCTATAAAAAGACTTTTACTTGTTTAAATAATAACTAAAACAGTTTACAAATTCGTTAACGAAATATTAACAGTATGTTAAAAAGAGTGATATTACAGACTCTTAAAGATTTTAGACATTTTCTTAACATTTTTTTAAAAAATGTACGTATTTGTAAGAATTAGTTGCAAATAAAAAAAAAACAGGAAAAGTATTTACTAAAAATGAAATTAAAGTGATTATATTAAAGAGCAGTTTGCAAATTATTTAATAATATAATATAGGATATATCTAAAATGAATAATTCTATAAATCCTAATCAATTTGGGATGATGTTTACAACTGAGGAGTTGTATATATCTCAAAAAAAAGCTAAAAATGAATCAAATTCTCCTGTAGAAAAACATCAAGGACATTTTTTTGGAATACAAAGTGGAGATACATCTGCAATAAGTGAACAAGCCCAACAACAAGCAGAAAATGAAAAAATGCAGGAATTTAGAAATAGTGCTATAAAAAATCTATCAAATTTAGATGAAAATTCAGAAAATTTTCTTGAAGAAGCTACAGATAGGATAGTTGAGAGTGCTTTAAAAAAAGAATTTGGTTCAAAAATGGCAAAAAATAAAGGATTTTCTGCAATGAAATCAAGTATTTTAAAACAGATACTTGAAAATGATGAACAGAGGGGAAAAATGGAACTTTTTATAAATGATTTAATGCCTTCTGTTAAAAAATTTATACAGAGTGAAGAGAAAAATTAAAATATGAAACTTTTTATTACAAAGAATATATACATTGTAGTTTTGTTATCATTTACTTTATTTTTAACTTTTTTAGGAATTTCTAATGCTGATAATTTAAGAAGAGGTTTTTTGATACCACATGATTCTTCATCTTATGAAGTATATTCGTATCCAGAGGGAAATGCAAAATTTTCTGTACCTTACAAGTTCAGTGTAAAATTTACAATAAAAAATGGAAAATATTTTTATTTAAATTCAGAAGATATTATAGGAACAATGGATTGTAATTTTGATATATGGTTTTTCAGCCCAGAGGGTGAAAAAATTAAAAAAATCAATGTGAGACAATTGACCGAAAGTTACGAAATTCCACAAAATGAAAAATCAATAAATGCAGAATATATTGATGTATTGATTATAAATAATAACAAAAAATTTTCAAGAAATTTTAAATTTGTAGTTGCTTCAGAAATAAATTCTGTACATGGAGAACTTCAAAAAGAAAAAATATAATTTTCATATCAACACAAAAAATATAAAATGAAATAATCAAATCCCCAAATAAAAATGGGGATTTTTTATAATTATGATCAAAAATATTTTAATATTTTTTATAGCTTGGCTGTCAATGGCTGTAATGGGAATAAATATACAATTATTGACACCAATAAACAATGATTTAAAAGAAATTCTAAACATATCATATTCAATGTTGGGGATATTGATGGGTATAATATCTCTACCTGGAATATTTATATCAACTCCAATAGGAAAATTAGCAGATAAAATAGGTCGAAAATATATTTTAGTATTGGGATTATTTTTAATATGTATAGGAAATTTGTTATTTCCTATTTTTGCAAATTACAATTCAGCAGTTATTGGAAGAATATTAATAGGAATAGGTTGTGCTACAATATCAGTTTTAGTGCCTGGGATTATTCCGCAATATCTACCAAAAGAACATGTCCCACAATTAATGGGATTTTTTAATACAGCCATACCAGTTGGTTCTATTTTAACACTGACTTTTTATCATAATATAGCACAAAAAATAGGGTTATTTGAATCTTTTTATATTCCTACAGTTATTTCAGGATTATTGGCAGTTTTATTTTTATTCTTCCCAGAGACAAATAACAAGGATAAAGATGTAAAAGACAGACAAAAAAATAAAGGAATTCCAAATGCAAATATAATAATTCCACTTGCAATAATAGTATTGTTGGCAAATCTTGCTTCAATGGCTTATGTAACATTAGCTCCTTCTTATTATGAACATTTGAAAATAGGTTGGCATATAAGAGGCACAATGTTATCTGCTGGATTATGGGGGACAATATTATTTGCTCCTATTGTTGGGAAAATATTGTCTAAGGGTGAACATTCGAAAATAATATTGAATATTGGATTGATTTTCCAAGGATTAGGACTTATATTGATTCCATTTGTTCAAATACCAATTTTTATATCTTTAATATTATTCTGTTTTGGGGCAGGAATAATAATGACACCTATATATGTTATAATTCCAAAAGTCTTACCTAAAGAAAAGATAAACACTGCATTTGGAATTATAATATCGGCGATGATGATAGGCTGTTTGATAGGACCTTATGTCGCAGGTAAAATAATGGATATGTCAAACTTTGCAATTAGTTTTGCTGTATGTGGTATAATATCAATATTGGGAATTTTCGCATGTTTTGCAATAAAAGTAAGTGAAAAAACTACCTAAAATAAAGAATACGAGGAGGAAAATATGAATAAAAAATATTATGGACTTATAATTATAGCTTTTATATGTTGTCTATCTCTATTTACAAAAACTGCTTTAGCACATCCATACCACCATGATCATCACCATCACGATCATGATCATGAGCATAAAAGAGAAGGTATAATTAAAATAATAAATGAGACAGAAGTAAAATTTTATGTCGTAATAGATGATCACAATGAAAAACAACTTGATCCAAATGACAGAGAAGAATTTAAAGTTCCTTTTGGTTCACATAAGGTAGTTCTTGAATATAATGACGGTGCATGTGAAATAAAAGAATATATAGAGATAAAGCCTGGAAGTGAAGAAAAAGAATGGACAATAAATGAAGACGAGATAGAATACAAAGGCAAAGACTATAGAACAAGATAAATACTAATTATAATAAAAAAGTGGTGTGAGTAAAATCACACCACTTTTTTATTATAATTTTAATGATAAAAATGGAGGTTCATCTGAAATAATTCTGACTTCATTTTCGAGAACGATTCCCGTATTATCAAAAACAATAGATTTTAATTTTTTAGCAAGTTCAAAAATATCTGAGGAAGAACAATTTGCTTCATTTATCAAAAAATTACAATGCTTTTTTGAAACGCAAGCATTGCCAACTCGCATATTTTTAGCTCCAAACATATCGAGTAGTTTACCTGCAGATATCTTTTCACCATTAAATAATTGAGATGGATTTTTAAAGAAACAACCACATGATTTTATCAATTTAGAAGGATGATTTTTTACTCTTCCGACCATTGATTTTTTCATTTTGTCTTTTATTTCAAAAATGTTTCCTGTTTTTAATTTTAATTTAGCAGATATTGCTATAATTTTTGATATTTCATTTGCTTTTAAAACACTGTTTCTATATGAAAATGACATGCCCCATGAATCTAAGGTAAAAAAGTCTTTATCTTTAGAAAATAATTCTACATTTTCGATTAAATTTGATATCTCAGAACCATTAGCCCCTGCATTTCCATAAATAGCTCCTCCTATTGTTCCAGGAAGACCTGTCAAAAATTCAGCTCCAGAAAGGCTATTTTTTAAACAAAATGACATAAGTTTTTCTATTTTTATACCAGAAGAGCATGTAATATAATTATCATCTAACAAGTTTATTTCAGAAGTGGCATTGACAATTAACATGCCCCTCAATCCTCTATCTGAAAATAATATATTAGTTCCACCACCTACAATAAAAATGGGAATATCTTTTTGTGCAGTATAGGATAGAATTGATTTCAACTTTTCAGTTGTATCTGCATAGAAAAAAAGATCGGCCTTTCCTCCTGTTTTAAAAGAGGAATATTTTGAAATATCAATATTTTTTAGTATATTTTTTTCAATATTTAACATAGCAATTAATCATTAATCATAAACATACTTGGAGGAGCTTCATTTCCAACTTTCCCATCAGGAAAAACTGGTTTTACAAACCAATAAAAAGTTCCAGTCCCCAATTCACTCCATTTTACCCATGTTGGAGTATAACTATTTGTTGTACAATCAACCCATACTTTAGAAGAGTCTTCTCTCTTTTTGGAAATTGCAAATTTATATGAAATAGCACCAAGAGTTGAAGCCCATTTAAATGAAGGAGTAGTTGAAGAACCCTTTTTAAATATTTGTGAATGCTTTGGATACATCAATATAGGAGAATTTACAGGAGAAGCACTAACAATATATTCAATCGGTTCGCAGGTCATTTTTACAGGTGATATGATTTGAAGTGCAACAGAATAAGTTCCTGAATTTGCTGCTAAAAATTTATCAGAGAAAGATTGTTTTAATCTTCCATTAGCATCTGTATTTGCTGCAAAAAATCCAGTTGGAGTTCCATTTACAACCCAACAACCATGAACCTGACTGTTTGGGACTCCATTTAGTATTGATTCGACAGAAATAATAGAACCTTTTGGAACAACAGCTCCGTATTCTGGAGATGTTACAGTTGCTTTCCAATTATTATTTGAAGTATTTATATTGTCAGCAATAGTTGCTTTTATTCCTGTTCTTATTGTAAAGTAATTATTATCTCCATCAACGCCTTCAAAAATTCTTCTTATATATATAGTAGAACCTTTAAGGCGATTTCCAAGTTCAATAGGAATAGAAATAGAAGCAGGAAGAGTTACTGTTTCTTTATCTTTTATAAACAGTTTCATCTCATTCATACTATTGCTTATTTCTTGACCATTTAAAGTTTCATAGGAGAGTTTACAACGCTTTATTTCACCTATTCCACCACCTGTTTCTGTAAATTTATATAACACATCTTTAAAACCACCTGGTGGAAGTATTACTTCAGCAGGGGTACTATAGGCAATACATCTAAAATTTCCACCTATTGTTGTAAAATGAATATCTTTTGTATAGAAATCTCTTAGTTCCATATCTGAAATAAGTGTTGTTATGTTTACCATATAATAAGTATTTCTTTTTAATGGTTGATTAGGTGTTACAAAAATTGTTCTTTTATCGTCTGAAAAAGAAAGAGTTGATTTAACAGGAGTTTTGGATTGAACTTCAAAAATTAAATCAGGATTAGCTATATTTTTTCTCAAGGGCTGTTTAAATCTTATAACAATAACTTGATCTAAAGGAACATCTTTTTGGTTATTTACAGGAACTGTACTGACAACTTTCATAAACTGACAATAACCATTAGAAAAACATATGAATAAGAACAAAAAAATAATGGCTATTGTATTTAAAACTTTCATAATATTATTACTCCTTCCTAAAAAATACATTATATTTTAAATATAGTCGTCTTTTTGTTATAATTATATCAAATATTTCTAAAAATAAATATTTTTTCTAAAGAATTATTCTTCCTTTATTTATTTTTGATCTTGCATTTACAAAAAACACATGCTATAATATTTCAACTGTAATAGATTGCATATTCAAAAATCACAATAATTTTGTTTAAACATGCTAATCAATTCAAAAAAGAATTAAACCTTATTGAGTAGAAAGGATTAAAAACAATGAAATTCGATCTTCAAATATTTGCTCATAAAAAAGGAATGGGAAGCTCTAGAAATGGAAGAGATAGTAACTCACAGCGTCTCGGAGTAAAGAAATTCGGAGGCAATGTCGTAATTCCTGGAAATATAATAATTCGTCAGCGTGGAACACAGTTCTATCCTGGAGAAAATGTAGGAATGGGCAAAGACCATACTATTTTTGCAACAGCTACTGGTATAGTAGAATTCACAATGCGTCATAACAAAAAATATGTAAATGTAACAGAAGTTGAAGAAGTAGCTGAGTAATAAATTTTCCCATAAAATAAAAGTTATGGCTGTTTTAAACAGCCTTTTTTTAAGGTGTGTTGGTATAATCATGATTATTCTTTGAAATCTTTGTTGGATATTTTAGATTTTACCAACATGCCCTAATTAATTAATTTAGAATAAAGAACATGAGAGAACGTTTTATAGACGAAGCGAAAATTTTTGTAAAAGGCGGAGATGGCGGAAACGGTTGCACTAGTTTCAGAAGAGAAAAGTATATCGCTAACGGTGGTCCAGATGGTGGAGATGGCGGAAGCGGTGGAAATGTAATACTTGAAACAGATGCAGGAGAAAACGATCTTTTACAATTTAAATATAAAGCACATTTTAAAGCCTCTCCTGGGGGTCATGGTCAAGGTTCAAGAAAAAATGGGAGAAATGGAAAAGACATCATTTTATATGTTCCACCAGGTACTCTTGTATATGACTGTGAAACAGGTGATCCAATATGTGATTTAACAGAGCATGGACAACAATTTATAGTTGCCCATGGCGGAAGAGGTGGAAGAGGTAACGCTAAATTTTCAACACCTACAAGACATGTTCCACGTTTTTCTGAAAAAGGAGAACCTGGTGATGAAAAATGGGTTAGGCTTGTATTAAAAATATTGGCCGATGCTGGGATAGTAGGTTTTCCAAATGCTGGAAAGTCATCTCTTTTATCTAAAATAACATCTGCAAATCCTAAAATAGCTTCATATCCATTTACAACATTAAATCCTGTGTTGGGCATAATGCAAGACGGAGATGTTGAAGTCGTTTTGGCAGATGTTCCAGGGCTTGTTGAAGGAGCTCATAAAGGTCAAGGACTTGGACTTCTCTTTTTAAAACATATTGAAAGAACAAGAATGTTGATCCACATGATTGACATATCTGATGAGAAAACACAAGAGAATCCTATCAAAACTTATGAATCAATAAGAAATGAATTAGATTTATATGATGAATCAATGGAAAACAAACCTGAAATAGTTGTTTTAAATAAAATTGATTTAGTCCAAGATAGGGAAATCTTGAAAAAAATAGAGAATATTTTTAAAGAAAAAGGAATAGATGTTCTTTTCACATCTTGCGATACAGGGGAAGGAATAGAAGAACTTTCAAAAAAAATATTCCAATATGCCCAAGAAGCTCCAGATGTTCCTGAAACAATAATACCAATACGCCCTGAAAAAATGATTACAGATTTTACTGTGGAAAAAGAAGATAACTCATTTATAGTTAAGGGATATAAAATAGAGAAACTCATGGCTATGATGGATTTATATAATCCAGATGTTGTTTCATATCTACAGAAAAAATTTAAAGGTATTGGATTGGAAGATGCACTTATAAATGCAGGTGCAAAAGCAGGGGATAATATAATTATAGGTGGTCAGAACTTTGATTTTGATCCAGATTTATAGTGTTTTTTTTATATTTATAAGATATAATCATTAATTTTGAAAATTATATTATAAAAAAATAAAATAAAACTTGCATTATTTAAATCAAAATAGTATAATGAAAAAATAGTTTTGTAAGAAAACCACTTTTTGAAAAAAAATAGTGATAAAGTTATAGAAAAGAAAAATACGGAGGTATATTTTTTTGAACGCTTACGAAGTAACTTATATAATAGCTTCCAGTCTTTCTGATGACGAAATTCGTGCAATTATGGATAAATATGCCGAATTAGTTAAGAATCATGACGGAGAAGTTGTAAAGATTGACACTCTTGGAAAAAAGAGACTTGCTTATGAAATCAATGGTCATTTTGAGGGATTCTATGTTTGCATGAACTACAAAGCAACTCCTGCAACAACAGATGAAACAAAAAGACTTATGGGACTTGATGAAAAAATCGTTCGTTCATTATTCATAAGACTTGACAAATAAAAATAAAAAGGGTAAATCGACATGTTAAATAGGATTATTTTAATAGGTCGTACAACAGCGGCTCCACAAATGAGATATACTCAAACAGGCAAGCCTGTTTGTTCATTTACACTTGCAGTAAACCGTCTAAAAAAAGCTCCTACAGATCCAACACAACAAAATGTTGACTTCATAAATATAGTAGCTTGGCAAAATTTAGCAGAAATATGTGGAAAATACCTTGAAAAAGGTAAACTCATGTATGTAGAAGGAAGATTACAAATTCGTAGCTATACAGCTCAAGACGGCTCAAAAAGGACAGTCGCTGAAGTAATAGCAAGCGACATAGGAATGTTAGATCGCAAAAATAGTTCTGGTAATCCACAAGCAAAAGATGAAATACCAGAAATTTCAGATGCAGACATGCCACAGTCCGACAGTTCGGATTTTGGAATGAGCGACGATTTGCCATTTTAAAAAGTAATTTTTGAACAAAATATGCCAGTCGTATTAAATGCGACAAGTGCAAAAGTTATATAAGGAAGGATAAAGCCATGATGAGACGTGAAGGTGGCTCCAGAATGAGAAAGCCAAAAAGAAAAGTCTGTTTATTCTGTTCTAAAAAAGACAGTGTTGCAGATTACAAAGATGTTGCAACATTGAGAAAATACATAAGTGAAAGAGGAAAAATTCTTCCAAGAAGAGTTTCCGGAAATTGTGCAAAACATCAAAGAGCTTTGACTCGTGCTGTACAAAGAGCAAGAGTTATAGCACTTCTTCCGTTTACCGCATAATCAACGCCGGATTACCGAAATTTTTAATGAGGTGAAAAAACAATGAAAGTAATTCTTACAAAAGACGTCGATTTTCTTGGAGAAGAAGGGGATATCGTAACTGTAAAAAATGGATATGCAAGAAATTATCTTCTCCCAAAAAGTTATGCGGTAATTGCTACTCCAGGTAATCTCAAAACTTGGGAAAATGAAAAAGTAGCTCGTGATCGCAAAATAGCAAAGAGTACGGCCAAAGCAGAAGAGCAAGCAAAGATCATCTCTGCAAATATATATGAAGTAATTGCAAAAGTCGGTGATGAGGGTAAGCTCTATGGTTCAGTTACAACACAGGACATTTCTAATGCAATCGAAGCAAAAACTAAAATTGTTATAGATAGAAGAAAAATCAGTGTTGAAGAACAGATCAAATCAGTAGGCGAATATCATGCTGTAGTAAAAATCTACAAAGATGTAAAAGCTGAAGTAAAAGTCGTTGTAAAATCAGAAGAAGAAAAGGCAGAAGCCGTAGCTGAAGGTGAAAAAGAATAACTTTTTCCGAATAAGATGACATAAAGCGGTAGAGATTTTAAAATCGGCTCCGCTTTTTTTATTTTCAAATATTCAAATTATTTTTTTAAGGATAATATATGTATATACCATTAGATAAACTTCCTCCACAAAATCTATTTGCTGAAGAAGCAGTTTTAGGAGCTGCATTGTTGGACAAAGATGCCCTTGCCGAAATTGCAGAAATAATAAAATCACCAGATAGATTTTATAAAACAGCAAATCAAATAATATATGAAACAATCTTAAGTCTTTCAACAAATAATGAACCTGTTGATATACTTACTGTAACAAATTACCTAAAAAATAATGGAAATCTTGATAAAGTAGGTGGAATTGAATATTTGACACATATTCAAGACAATTTACCTGCCTTGTCTAATGTTTCATATTATGCTGATATAGTCAGAGAAAAAGCCCTGTTGAGAGATTTAATAACTGTGGGCATGAATATTATTTCTTATGGTCAAACAGAAAATGACAGTGTTGTAAATCTAATGGATAAAAGTGAGCAAGAGATTTTTTCTCTTGCTCAAAAACAAACTCTAAATGATTATGTACATATAAAAGACATACTTGATCCAGCTTTTGAAAAACTCTCAAAACTGTATGAAAGACAGTCAAAAATAACAGGAATACCTTCTGGATTTGACGATCTTGATTATTTAACAGCGGGTTTTCAAAATGGCAATCTTGTTATAGTAGCAGCTCGTCCAAGTATGGGTAAAACTGCATTATGTCTTAACATGGCTCAAAATATGGCAATAAGAAATAACATACCTGTAGGAATATTCAGTCTTGAAATGCCAAAAGAAGAACTTGTAATGCGTATAATGTGTTCAGAATCAAGGATAGACGGAAATAGATTAAAAACAGGTATGTTAAAAGATGGTGATTGGAGCAATCTTACTGCCAGTCTAAATAATATAGACAAAGCCCCAATATACATAGATGACTCAAGTAGTCTTTCTGTAATGGAAATTCGTTCTAAAGCAAGACGAATGAAAAATAAGCATAAAATTCAAGTAATAATAGTTGACTATCTACAGTTAATAAGAGGAAATCCAATATTTAAGGGAGATGTCAACAAAGAAGTTTCCGATATATCCAAACAGTTAAAATCACTTGCTAAAGAACTCGATATACCTGTTATAGCACTCGCCCAGTTAAACAGAGGTGTCGAAAGTCGTCAAGATAAACATCCTCTACTATCTGATCTCAGAGATTCTGGAGGAATAGAGCAGGATGCGGACCTCGTTTGTTTTATATATAGAGATAGTTATTATAACAAGCCCAAAGAGGGTGAAGAAAAAAATATGACAAGTGAAATTATAATAGCAAAACATAGAAATGGTCCAACTGCGACAATCAAACTTGTATTTAAAGATGAATATGCGACATTTTTGCCAATGGATAAAAGATTTAATTAGATAAAACAAACAAGGTCGGAGAAAAGAGAGACATGGATTACACAACAATAAAAATAGAAACAAGCTTAAATGATTCATGTATAACTGAAGAATTTCTGTATTTAGCTGGAATTTCTGGTTGGTTGGAAGAAGAAAATGGAGACAGGAAAACAATAACTTTTTATCTTCCACAAGATGAATCAGGAGAATTAAAACTAAAAATTATATCTGAAGGCATAAAAAATATAGATTCCAAAACGAATAAAACAATTTTGAAAGCCGAAGATTGGGAAAATGACTGGAAGAAAAATTTTAAGGCTATAAAAATTGGAAAGATAATAATAACTCCACCTTGGGAAAATCCAAAAGCAGAAAATGGAGAAAAAATAATAACAATAGAACCTGGCATGGCCTTTGGGACAGGCGATCATGCAACAACATCATCTTGTATAGAATTGATTCAAAAATACTTGCAAAAAGATATGTCCATGATTGATTTGGGAACAGGTTCGGCTATTCTTTCGATGGTAGGGGCTTTGATAGGTGGAAGGAAAATAACAGGAATTGACAACGATCCAATTGCAACAACAGAAGCAAGAAGAAATATAGACAGGATGAAGTTGTCAAATGATATAGAAATTATAACAGGTGATGCCATGACCGATGTTCATGGTCAATATGATTTAGCTGTAGCAAATTTATTTCTATACCAAGTTAAAGACATAATAAAAGGTAGTCTCCCATGCCTTAAAAAAGATGGAATTTTTATAGGCTCAGGAATAACAATAGATCAAGAGGAAGAAGCCAAAAAAGCTGTTATCGAAAGTGAAAATTTCGAGATGATAGAAGTTCTTGAAAAAGGGCTTTGGATAGCATTTGCTGCAAAAAAAGTAAAATGAGAAGAATATTTATTCCACACGAAAATATAAATGGGGATATTATTGAAACAGACCAAGAAGCACAAAAACACATTGTCAAAGTATTGAGAATGAAAGAAAAAGACAAATTTATTGCTGAAGATGGTTCTGGAATTGAATATGTAGCAGAAATAATATCTTTTGATAAAAAATCTGTAAGAGCTAAAATAGTTGAAAGAAAAGAAAAAATAGATAATGGAATAAATATCAATCTGTACATGAGCATGATAAAGCCGACAAAATTTGAAATAGTGCTTGAAAAAATGGCCGAAATTGGAGTAAAGAAAATAGTTCCAATTATATCCAAAAACTGTGGAGAATTTCAATTAAATGAAAATAAAAAAGCCAGATGGAATTCAATATTAAATCAAGCAACAAGGCAATGTGCAGGCTCTTTCATTCCTTTATTAGAGGATACAATTAAATTTCAAGAAGCAATAAAACAAGCTGAATTAGATAGTACGATAATTTTTCCAGACCCAAGTGGAAAGATGTCATGGCTACAAATAAAAGATTCAATCAACACTAAAGATAAAATAAGTATTTTCATTGGTCCAGAAGGTGGATTTACAAAAGAAGAAGTTGAATTTGCTAAAAATGCAAATGCTTTTATTTTAAATTTAGGGGAACGAATATTGAGAGCAGAAACAGCTGCAATTTCAGTTGCTTCAATTGTTCAATTCTGTTTAAAATAAAAAAGTTTGGGCATGATCATGCCCAAACTTTTTTATTTTAAACTTATTTTACAGTTACTTTGAATGGAATATCAACAATTCCATAATCTGAAGTCAATCTAACAGAGTTTTTTGTAACTCCAATTGGAAGATTTTTTGTATTTATTACAAGTAAAACACTTCTCTCTTTTGTTACTTCTTTCAACTCATCTAATGGCTCATGGGCATATTCAGGATATATCAATTTGCAATCAAATGGAGTTTTTCCCTTATTTCCAATTTTAAATTTTCCCCTTGCTTTTCTTCCTTTTTTGACTGTTCCTAAATCTAAAATTTTAGGAGATACAGTTATTATTGGATCATCTGGTCTTGCTTTTACTTTTATGGAAATAGGGACTTTTGTCATATCTCCAGATTCGTCTTTTAGAACAAGTTCTCCAGTATAAGTATCAGGTAAAAGTCTTTTCGTCAATGCTCTGTAATAGAGATTAATTTTTTGTGTTGCTCTAATTTTTACCTCAGAATCTGCTATTAACCAATCTGGAAAAGATACTGAAAGATTGAGAATGCCAGAACCAATATTTTCTAAAACGATTTTATCAAGTGGATTTTCTCCTCTTTCAACTGTTCCAAAATCTATTGATTTTTTATCGATCTTCAAAATAGGATCATTTTTTCCCTCAATAATCGTACAGGAGGCAATAGAAGTAATATCGCATTTTCCAATAACAGGACTATATTTTATATCTGCTTTATAGTCATTTGGATCAAGTAAAGCAGAATCAACAAAAAAAGAAATTTCCTTTTTTTCTTTTGGAGAAAGAGCTATCTCTCCAGGAGTTATTTTGAACCATTTTGCTTCTGAAGTTATGCTTCCCAAAAAAGGTGAATCTGAATTGTTAAAAACTTCAACTATAAGTTTTTTGGTTTTAGGTCTCATCAAAACTCCAAAATCTATGTGTTTTTCAGAAACTTCCAAATCTGCATATACAGGCAAAACTGACAATATAAGACAAAATATAAACATAAAATAAAATAAATTCTTATTTAAAACCATATTTTTTCCCTCCGAATATCTTAGAGACCTATAGAACAAAAAATATTTCATCAGAAATCAATCTAAATTTAATTCATCTTTTAATTCTTGTGGTATTTCCAAAACTTCTTTTATTTTCTCTTCTGAATGAGTAGAACAGGCGTTTTCTATCATTTCCTTCACTTTAGATAAAATAAATTTATTGTTCTCATTAATAGTTTCCGAAAAAGCATCTGCAATATAATTTCTAAAAATCCAATCTCCCAAAGTAGAAATCTCTACAGGGTCTTCTGAACTACCAATCGTTTCATCCAGTTCTTCCATCAATTTTGAATCATTTTCTTCAAAATATTGATCAATGAAAGCCCTTACATCAAAATCATACATACTGCCTCCGAAAAAATTATTTAAATCTTATTATACATCAATAAGAAATCTAAATCAAGAAATAACTAAAGATAGATTTAATTGAAGGAAATTCAAAAATAAATATAAAATTTAATAATAGAATGGTGAATATTATATACATTTATATATTTTTGAATACTGATTTAAAGTGAGGTTGCGTTTTATGGCAGGAACAAGATATGACATATTTCTCACAGTAGCGGCAAGAGGCGAAGTTTTATCATCAGAAGTACAAAAAATAACTGGAATTGAAAGAGATATGCAATTCAATCAAGATGTGCAGATACTTATTGTCAATAAATTGATTGAAAGAAGTGGAAGCATGCTAAAATTTCCACAAAATAGTGAAGATGCAAATCTTCTTTTTGATGTTCTTTCATTTGCATTGATGTATGATATAAATTATAACAATTACATATCAAGCCCAATGATGATATTCTTGGAACAGACATACAATCAAAATTTCTTTACATTTTCATCAGTACAGCAATCACCAGAAGCAAAAACTTTAAATATTTCTATTTTAAAGAAAAATGGCTTCTTATTAATGTATGAAGAATCTCCACTTAGAGCAAAAATCATCCAAAATTCTTTTTTGGATTTAATCTTGAAGCTAAATAACAGAGTTCCTGAAAAAGAAAACAAAAAAATAAAACCACTCTCTGTTGAAAATATACTCATGGAAGAAATGATGAGAAAGCAAATGGTCGCAAAATTTGGTTCCATGAATACTCCAACTGAAGTAAAATATATAACAGAAGACGATCCAACTAAAGATATACAATTAAACTTGACTCCTCTTCAACAAGAAATGAAAAAAATTCTTGCTGAGAAAAATCCAGAGTCTCTGAATACAACATTCAAAGATAATTTTGAGAAGGCAAGCAAGTATATGAGAGAACAAGTTGCAAAAGGAAGACCTCTCTCAATAGAATTATTCATGGAATATCATAAACTTCTTATGAACGATCCAGAAATCGGTGGTATTTTCAGAACTGAACAAGTACAAATAGGTGGAAATCCATATTTTAAAATATGTCCATACAAAAAAATCGAACAAACTCTCAAAAAATTGATTGAAAAATACCAAAAGGACAGTGCTAAATTTAAAGGGTTGCCTGATGTCATAAAATTTGGTGCATTCTTACACAATGAACTACAACACACTCATCCATTTGTAGATGGAAATAGCCGTTTGACAAGACTTGTATTAGAGCATTTCTTCAATCAAAATAGACTTCCAAATTATGAAATTCCACCTGCATATATAAGTAGATATACCCAATATACAAAAGGTGCAAGAAATAGGGACGACAATAAATTATTCAATTTATTAAAAGAAATATTTTTATTCCAACTTAAAAAAAAGTAAATAATTAAAATGTATGTAGTAAATAATTGCAAAAATATAGGGTTAATAGCTGGAATTATAACAGCAAGTGGCATAAAAATTGCTGAATCTGATGAGAACTTAAAATCAGAAATAAAGCAACTTGTAAAAGAAAAACAAAAAGAAGAAAATATTGACAGAGAGCTTTTAACTTCTGTAAGAAAAATGTTAAAAAGTGGAGGTTATAAGCCCTCTGGACGAAATAAGCCTGCAAGTGAATATCTATTGAGGACAGTTTCAGAAGATAATTTTCCATTTATAAATAATGTAGTTGATATAAATAATTATTTTTCAATACTATGGGAACTTCCAATATCAACACTTGATTTAAATCAAACTGGAGATAATATTTTTATTAAATTGGGGGTACAAGGTGAAAAATATATCTTCAATAAATCAGGTCAAGAACTTGATCTAAAAGGTTTGATAACTGTATGTAATTCAAAAGAAGAGCCACTTGGAACTCCTGTAAAAGATTCAATGCTTGGAAAAACAACTGAAAATACATCAGATATAATGGTAGTAATATATGCTCCAGCTGATAAAATAGATGAACTTCAAGTAGAAAAAATGTGCATGAAATATGCTGAAAAATTGAGAACATTTACGACTGCAACTGAAACTGCAACATTTACTGTATAGCCATGAAAGAAAATCAAACTAAAACCTATGATGTATTTATCAAAGGGGAAAGAAAAAAATATCTTTCAAAAACTGGTAAAAAAATAGAAAAATATATATCAGATACAGAAAATAACAATGGAGAATACAATTTTAAAATAGCAACAAATATTTCTCCTGCAGAAGTAAGACATCTTGAAAAAACACTAAAAAAAAATAGCATTCCATTTGGAACATCTATTCATAAAGAAATAAAAAATTCAAAATCTCAAAAACAAAAGTTTGTAAGAAGTAATATAGCTCTTTATGAATCGCTAAAAAATAAAAAAGATTATAAAATATCAATAACAGATTACTTTTTTTTCTCAATATTGGTATTATTTGTAATAGTGGCAGGAATAAATGTGGTAACAGTGGAGAAAAAAGCATATACAGAAATGCATAGGTCTGTAATAAGAAGAGATAGAAATAAAATATTGAGAATACTTGAAAAACATCCAAATAGTGTATGTGTAAGAGATAAATATGGAAGAATTCCACTTCATTACCTGAGAACTGACGGTACTCCAGAAATATTGAGGATATTGACAGAAAATAAATCACCAATAAATACTATAGATAATATGGGAAAAACTCCGATAGACTACATAGATAAAAATAAAAATAAAACACTATATTTCATGATGATAAAAAGTGGAGCAATTCCAAGAGGAGATATTTAAAAATGCTTTGGAAACATGACGAATCAAATAATTGTTGGATTCTAAATGATAACGAAGAAATAGCTTCAAAAATATACATAAAAATAAAAGAAAATCAAATAAATAAATATATTGTAAGAACTCTTATTCATTCTGTATATTTGGGATGTAAAAAATTTCAAAAGTTAGAAAAAAGTGGAAAAGATTGGTATTCAAAAGTACGCAAATTTAAAACAAAAGAAGACATGGAAAAATATATTGAAACAAAAAAGCATGATATTCTAAAAATTGTTAAATGAATTTCATGAATATTGGATAAAAAAGTGTCATGAGGTAATTTTAAAAATTTAAAGCGGAAGTGGCGAAATGGCAGACGCGTCAGTTTCAGGAGCTGATATCCTTAAGGATGTATGGGTTCAAGTCCCATCTCCCGCATATTATTATAAAAGGAGCTGTGAAAAAAGTATTTTTTTCACAGTCTCTTTTTTATATAATCTTCGTAAATTAACTCGTTGTGCTAAATGTAAAAAAACAAGTAAATAAAAGTTGCTATAAACTATCCAATATATGCCTGTATACTGCCATTTTGTCATTGCGAGGGAGCTGTGCGACCGTGGCAATCTAAGCCTGTAAATTATTATTTACTTAAAAATTGAGTCGATTGCCTATATTTAAAATGCTGTATTCGGTCTATTTAATTTTTTCACAGCCCCTTTGTTTTCATGGGGATTTGAAAGCAGATAACAAACTATTATTTAATTTTTTCACAGCCACTTTGTTTCATGACTTATAAATTAACTCTTTGTGTTAGTTATTTTTTAGATATTTAGCAGGTAAAAGAGTTTTTATGGTGTAATTCGGAGAACGATAAGTTTTTTTCATAGTAGTTTCTTGTACAATTAACACAATATATGCGGAAAAAAAGAACTAATTTTATAAAATGAGTTTGTAAAAAAAAGAACATGACTTATGTAAATATCTAAAATAGTAAAAAAAAAATTTAACATTTATACAGGGATAAAAAAAATAAAAAAAGAATATTTAAATAAATAAGTAATAAGTTACCTATATACCACCTGACCATTTTTAAAAAAACTTTTTCAGTTAACATTTTCTTAACAAAAAGTTAACAAAAAATATTCATTTTTAGTCTTTATTTTAAATAATAAACAAGTGATAATATAGGTAATAAATTATTATTTAAAAATTCTCATAAAAAGAATTATTTAGGAGGCATCATAATGGTTAACTTTAATGTCAACTTCAATGCAATCATAAACAACTATGCTAATTTCGGTTCAAGCTTTGGTTATGGCAATATGTCTTCAATGCTTTCAGGTATGCTCGGTATGGGTGGAATGTATGGAATGAGCGGAATGTCTGGAATGTATGGCATGAGCGGAATGTACGGAATGAGCGGAATGGGCAATATGTTCGGAATGGGCGGAATGCAGAGCATGCTCGGTATGGGCGGAATGTTCGGTATGAGTGGCTCAATCAATCTTCCTATCTATGGATACTCAATGGGTAATGCATGGGCAACAACTCTCGATACAACACTTGGAAAGAGAGACCCAATCTATCTCGATACAAACCATGATGGTCAGCTCAATGTAGAAAAACTCAAAAAGAATATTAGTTTTGATATGAATGGCGATGGTATCGCAGATACAGTAAAAGAGTGGAACACAAAAGATGCTCAGCTCGTATATGACAAAAATGGTGATGGTCAGATCAACAATGGTAGAGAAATGATGAACGAAGTTGGTCTCAATGGCGAGCAGAACAAATACAAAAATGGTTGGGAAAAAGCTCAAGATGTCTTTGATAAAGATAAAAATGGCTATATTGATGAAAAAGAACTTGAACAAGCAAAATTCTGGACAGATAAAGATGGTGACGGCAAAGTTGATGAAGGCGAAATGCTCTCAGCTAAAGAAATGGGAATCATCGGAATCGATACAAAGAATGGTAAATACATAGAGAAACAGCAAGTTGGCAACTTCAGCGTGAACTTTGGCATGTATGGCAATATGGGCATGTTCGGTGGAATGGGCATGAACATGGGTGGATATGGTAACTATGGAATGCCAGCTATAGGCGGTGGATATGGTAACTATGGCAACACATATGGCAACTATGGTGGCAACTATGGTACAGGCGGAGCATTTGGTAACTACGGTGGTGTAAATGGATACGGTGCTGGTAACTATGGTCTTGGTAACTATGGTTCAATAGGTACAGGTGCATATGGCAATCCATACATCGGTGGCGGATTGGATATAGGTTCTATAATCGGTGGAATCGGAAACATTGGTTATGGTGGTGAATATAGTCAGGAAATTCAGAAACTTGACCAGCAGATTCACAAATTGACATCAAAAGTTGTCAACCTTGAAGTTAAGCTCAGCGAACTTGATACTGATAGCAAGGGTATCATGGGAATGATTAACAAATCAAAAGCCAAAAAGATCAAAAAACAGATCAAATCATTAGAGAAAAAGATCCAGAGACTCAATCAGGCAAAGCAAAAAGTAATGCAACAGGCTATGGGATTGGGAAATAATGGTGGAATCAACACATCTTATGGCAACGGATATGGCAACAATGGTCATGTATTCTTGGGATTCGGTTTCTAAGTTAGATTTTAAAAATGAATAGATAATGGAAATCCTTCATCAAAATTTGGTGAAGGATTTCTTATGTTTATATCTTGATTAAGTTGAAAATATATGTTATACTAAATAGAAATTCGCTTATTAATAATTCGAATTAAAAACTTTTGGATTAGTAAACTCAGTTAAATGTTTGAATCACTACAAGAAAAATTAAGTTCAATATTCAAAAAACTTCGTGGCAAAGGCAAATTAACTCCACAAGATGTTGACACTGCATTAAGAGAAGTTAGAATTGCTCTTTTAGAGGCAGATGTCAATTTAAAAGTTGTAAGAACTTTCATTTCAAAAGTAAAAGAAAAAGCTGTTGGCTCAGAAATTTGGGAAAGTCTTTCTCCAGGTCAACTTGTAATAAAGTTTGTAAAAGATGAACTTCTTGAGTTGATGGGCAATGAAAATTCAGAACTTATTTTATCACCTACTCCTCCGACAGTAATAATCATGGTCGGATTGAATGGAGCAGGAAAAACGACATCTTCTGGAAAACTTGCAAAATATTTAAAAAACAATGGTCATTCTCCTCTACTTGTTGCAGCTGATGTTTATAGACCTGCAGCTATAAAACAACTTGAAGTATTAGCAAATGGCTTAAATGTACCCACATTTACTCTCGGAGATAAACAAAAACCTGTCCAAATATGTAAAGGTGCAATTTCCCATGCCCTATCTTCTGGTTGTGATGTAGTTATAATAGATACTGCAGGAAGAATGCAGATAGATGAGACACTCATGGCTGAACTCGAAGAAATCAAAAATGAGATACAGCCACATGAGATACTTTTGACAGTAGATGCAATGACAGGACAAGATGCCGTAAATATTGCACAAGTATTTAATGAAAGACTTGACATAACAGGTGTAATACTAACAAAGTTAGATGGTGATGAAAGAGGTGGAGCTGCTCTTTCAATAAAAGAAGTTACAGGAAAACCGATCAAATTTGTTGGAATGGGTGAAAAGCTTGATGCTCTTGAACCTTTCCATCCAGACAGAATTGCTTCAAGAATTCTTGGAATGGGCGATATATTAACTCTTATAGACCGTGCAGAAAGAGAATTTTCAGAAGCAGAAGCTCTTGAACTTGAGAAAAAATTTAGAAATAAAGAATTTTCCCTACAAGATTTTTTAGATCAACTTCAGAGAATCAAGAAAATGGGACCGATAAAAAGTCTTCTTGAAATGATTCCAGGATTTGCACAAATAACAAAAGATATCCCAATTGGTGATAAACAGGTAAATCAAGTTGAGGCAATAATTCGTTCCATGACTATGGAGGAAAGATTAAATCCTTCTATATTAAATGCAAGTAGAAAAAAGAGGATTGCAAGTGGTTCTGGAACAGAAGTTTCAGATGTAAATAAATTAGTAAAACAATATACAGCAAGTAAAAAAATGTTTAAACAATTTGCTGATATGGAAAAAATGAGTAAAATGGGTTTGCCTTTTAGGCTTCCTTTCTAAATAACAAAAAATAAAACCAATAGTATTTTATAAGGAGAAAAATAATGGTTAAAATCAGATTAACAAGAATGGGAAAGAAGAAACAACCAAGCTATCGTATAGTCGTAGCAGATGCAAGATGTCCAAGAAACGGCAAAGTAATTGAAAATATCGGAACCTACAATCCGAGAAACAAAAGAGATGCCGAAGGTAAAGACATTGAAAATAAAATGTTTGTAAAACAAGATAGACTCAACGAATGGCTCTCAAAAGGTGCTCAACCAACAGATTCAGTAAGACGTATACTTGTCAAACTCGGTATCTTCAAACCTGAAACACCTACTGTTAAGACAGCAAGCAAAAAGAAAGACAAAAAAGAAAACTAATTGTTAAAGGGCTATTGACAAACCCTTAGCGAATATTCGCAAAAATTCCATTACTCGATTTTGGAAAAGTCATGGCACATGGGGACAGCATAAAAAAATAATTGGAGGCAAAATTATGAAGGAGCTTTTGGAATACCTTGCAAAATCTCTCGTTGACAATCCAGATGAAGTACAGGTAAAGCTATTAGAAGCCGAAAAAACAGTTGTTCTTGAACTCAGAGTATCTCCCGAAGATATGGGAAAGATTATAGGAAAACAAGGACGAATTGCACAAGCAATAAGAACAGTCATAAGAGCGGCTGCCGTAAAAGAAGGCAAGAGAGTCGTTGTTGAAATAATATAAAAATATATTAGGAGGATCAATTATGAGTTCTATACAGGTAAAGAGACCAGTTGCTATCAAAGTTATAATGACTGAAGATTTTCGCAAACAAATTCTTGACGAAACTACTGAATCACTAAAAAAGAATGAAGAAATGTTTTCACAAGCAGAAGACATGTACGAAAAAACCAAAAAAAGTGGTGCTTCTAAAGACGATCTTACAAACATAAAAAAACAGCTTGAATTTGAAAAAGTAAGACTTGCAGACATCAAAAAAGACATGGAAGTAAAAATGAATGCTTTCAAAAATGTCCCAGAAGGTCAAGAAATAGTTTTCAGAATTCTTGAAGGTCCAGTAGATGTAAAAGAAGGCGATGATATTCAGAAAATATTAAAAGGTGCTGAAATTGTCGTCAAAGACTGGAAGGTAGTGGAACTGAGAGGCTTATAAAAATTTTATGGCAGGAAAAAGAATTCAAATAGGAGCAGTTACAAGTGCTCGTGGAATAAAGGGAGAGGTTTTTGTTAAAGTTTTGACTGATTTTCCCGAAAGATTTGATGAAGGAAACAAACTTGTAGGAGCTAAAGAGGGTGTAGTTGGTGAAAAACATCTAACTATAGAAAAAAATCGTTCCCACAATGGAAAATTGATTCTAAAATTTAAAGAAATAAATGACAGAAATGAAGCAGAACTTTTAAAAGGATATGCTTTTTATACAGAAGAGCCAAAAGAGTTGGAAAAAGACCAATATTACATTTTCGATTTAGAGGGAATGGAAGTATTTGATCTAAATGATAATAAAATTGGAATTCTTAAAGAAGTTCTTGAAAATCCTGCAAATGACATTTATTCAGTGGAAACTGCAAACGGTGAATTACTTGTTCCTGCTTTAAAAATATTTATAAAAGACATAGACGTGTCAAAAAAAATAATGCATATAGACACGGAGAAATTAAATTTTGAGAATTGACATATTGACTGTGTTTCCAGAGATGTTTGCACCTCTTTCATACAGTATTATTGATAGAGCTGTCAAAGCTAAATTAGTGGAACTTCACATACATAATTTAAGAGAATTTGCTACAGATAAACATAAAAGTGTTGATGATTCTCCTTATGGTGGAGGTTCTGGAATGGTCATGACTGCTCCAATATTGTATAAAGCTGTTGAATCAATAAAAAAGCAAAATCCCAATGCTCCTGTATATTTGACATCTCCCCAAGGAAAAGTTTTGACACAAGAAATGTGTAGAGAATTTTCCAAATTAGAGGGAATGATTCTTGTATGTGCACATTATGAAGGAGTAGATGAGCGTTTTATTGAGCTAGCATGTGATGGAGAGATTTCCATAGGAGATTATATATTAACTGGTGGAGAAATCCCAGCAATGGTTATTGCAGATTCAACGATAAGACTTATTCCAAAAGTCATAGATTCTCAATCAGCCTTAGAAGAATCATTTACTGATAATAGATTGGATTATCCTCAATATACAAGACCTGTTGAATTTATGGGACTAAAAGTTCCTGAAATCCTCCTTTCAGGAAATCACGAGAAAATAAAAAAATGGCGAGAACTTCAAAAGACAACAAATACTTTGAAGAAGCGTCCAGAACTTCTCATAAAACATAAAAAAGAATAAAAGAATAAAGAGAAGAAAAATGGCAAAAAAATAAAAATTGCCATAAAATTCTTGTAAACAGCAAATAAAAAAGAAACACATCAAGGGAGAAAAACAATGACTATTATAGATGAACTTGCAAAAGAACAAATGAAAAATAATTTTCAGGATTTTAGACCTGGAGATACAGTAAAAGTACAACTCAAAGTTGTAGAAGGTGGAAAAGAGAGATATCAAGCATTTGAGGGAATCTGTATTGCAAGACAAAATACAGGTTTAAGAGAATCTTTTATTCTCAGAAAAATCTCTCACGGCGTTGGTGTAGAAAAAACATTTTTATATCATTCTCCAATGCTCCATTCTCTTACAGTAACAAGATATGGTGATGTAAGAAAAGCTAAACTCTATTACCTCAGAGATAAAGTTGGTAAAAATGCTCGTGTAAAAGAGAGAAAAGTAACAAAATAAACAATATTGTAGATAAATTATGAATCCAATATATTTAGTTATAGCGGTAATTATATTAGGGATAGTTAGTCTTGTACTTCGTTTCAAAAAGGATATCAAAATAGAAGAAGAAAAAAAGAAATCTATAATAGAAAATATTGATTCAGTAGTTCTTGCTGGAGTTACAGCATTAATAATCATAACTTTTGTTATCAGAACTTTCTATATTCCATCTTCTTCAATGGTTCCAACCTTAAAAATAAATGATTTTATAATTGTAAATAAATTTGTTTATGCTTTTTATAATCCAGCACGCCATGATATTGTAGTTTTCCATCCACCAGCGGAAGCACAAGCAGAAGGCAAAGATTTTATAAAAAGAATTGTTGCAGTCGAAGGCGATACTGTTGAAGTAAAAAGTGGGGTTTTATTCATAAATGATGTGGCTCAAAATGAACCATATATTTTAGAACCTATCCTTTATGATATGGATAGACAAACTGTTCCAAAAGATTCTTATTTCGTGATGGGAGATAATAGAAATAACAGTGCAGACAGTCATGTTTGGGGATTTCTACCAAGAAAGAATTTAGTAGGCAAAGCTGTTTTAGTTATTTTTCCATTTAATAGATGTAAAACTTTATAAATAAAAAATCCAGCCGAGAAATCACTCGACTGGATTTTTTATTTATTCACTTTATTTTATTCTTTCAACAAAATATTTTGATGTCAACTCTTCGCCTGTTGCTTTTTTAATTAGAATATTCCAATTATATTTTGCACCAGGTTTGTATATGTTCATTCTTAGCCATCTTCCTATTTCTTTATTGCCTGTTACATCAAATTCATCCCAATTTTCATCTTTTGCAAATTTTGTTCCTATTTTGTGTTGCATTTGTGCAACCATAAGACCTGCAAGCATGTAATTATGATAATATACAGGAGCACTTACCAAGTGGATTTTAGATGCCCAATCAGGTTTATTTCTACCTTCTGGTTTTTTGATGTTTTGGTATTTTTCAACGAGTTCCCACCAAAGTTTATTTAAATCTTGATCTGGATTTTCATACATACTTTTTTCGAAATTGTACATTACTATTGTCCATCTGCAGAAAATCAAATCTGAAAGAGTTTCCTGTTTTTTGAGATTTTTTGCTTCATCTTCTGACAATTTTATGCCCATATTTTTTTCAAGCCATTTTGGATTTTTTGTGAATCTTTCAAAATACATTGCAGAACCTTCTGTTGTCAGTGTATGGGCTTGTGTTCTGTATAGCCATGATTGGCTTTTGTCTGTGTTTAGATCATATACTGCATGTCCGCTTTCGTGAAGAAGTGTTGACAGTGATTCTTCATTTGGTCTTATGTTCATCAAAATTCTTACATCATTGTTTCTGTCTATGTCAAAACAAAAAGCGTGTTGTGATTTTCCTTCTTTTTCATATAGATCGCTATTTTTGAGAACATTTCCGAGAGGAAGTCCAATTTCATTATAAAAACTGTAGCCAATAAGTGGAATATTTCTGCCTTCATAGTATTTGCTTAAATCAGGAGCAAATCCCTCAGATTCATCTTGGAAAAATGGATTTGAGTAATCCCAAGGCATTAATTCTTCAACTTTTTTATTTACTCTTAAAGCAAGTTTTTTATCGAGTTCTTTTTTGTATTCTATAAATTTTTTGTCTGTATCAGAAGCTAAATTTTTAAATATATTTTCAACTTCTTTTGGGTCTTCGTCTGAAAATGTTACAGACATTTCATGAAAATTTGAAAATCCAAGTTCTTTGGCACCTTGATTTCTCAATTTTATGAGTTCTATCAATTTTTCAGCAACTTCAGAACCTACAGATTTTTGTGATTCCCAGGCTTTTTCTCTTTCTTTTGTATTTTTACTATTTCCTAAAATTTCATAGATGTCTTTTTCTGTAACTGTTTTGTCATCTATTTTGCCTCTGTAAGAATTGAACATTCTTTGAAGTTCAGCTTCTTTTTGGCTTATTTTTTCTATAAGTTTTTCTGAAAATTGGAATGGACCATAGCTATTTATTAAAATAGATAATTTTCTCTTTAAATCTGGAGAAGTTATATTGTTTGAATCTCTCCATTCAATGAGCTGTTTATATACATCTTTGTTAGAATGATATATATTCCAAGCAATTTCTGCTTTGCTCATTTTGTCATAATCTTCTTTTTTGCCACTTACATAGGCATTCCACTCAGTTTGATTGACTTCTAATTCAAGTTTTGAAGCCTCTGATTCATATTTTTTTATGAATTCAGATAGCTTTTTCTCTTCTTTAGATATTGCATAGACAGGGTTTATCGAAGCAATAAATAAAAACAGAGAAAATGAAATAGCTGTGAGCAGTAAAATTTTGTTCACTTAATTTTTCCTCCTATTTTTAGTGGGGCTGTGAAAAAACGATAAATTAGTAACTTTTGTGCGGTGTCTTTTTTAGGAAATCAATTTTTGCTATGAACTAAAAAAATGATTTTCGTTACTTCCTCTTTGCACCCAAAAAGTTGTGAAAGCAGATAACAAACTATTTTATTTTTTCACAGTCCCTAAATTTTCCGTAGAGCTTATTTTTTTGTTTTTCGTTATAAAATAAAAAGTTCCCCTTAAATCTTATTATTATTAATAGAAAGATTATAAAATTTTTTGTAGAAGTAATTTAAGTTAAATATTTTTTTGAAATGGTCGTTTAAAAATTATGATAATTCAAGTAGATCCAGAATATCCTTTGAGAAAAGATATAAAATATGCAGTTAATATTTTGTCAAGAGGTGGAGTTATAGCCTATCCAACAGATACTATTTATGGAATAGGCTGTGATTTGATGAATAAAGATGCAATAGAAAAAATTTACAGAATAAAAAAATTACCTAAATATAAACAGTTGAGTTTTATCTGTCATGATATAAAACAGGTCTCTGAATATGCCCAAGTTTCAAATGCTGTTTATAAAATAATGAAACAGTTGACACCTGGACCTTTTACATTTATTTTAAATGCTTCTAAATCTGTTCCAAAAATTATGATGAACAAAAGGCGTGAGGTTGGAATAAGAATTGCAGATAATGCAATATGTTCTGCCCTTATAGAAGAACTTGGAAATCCAATCATAAATACAAGTGCTTCTTTTGATAAAGATGAAGAAGATGAAGAAGAATATTTATGCAATCCTGAACATATACATGACAAATTTGGAAACAATTTAGACCTTGTTATAGATGGAGGTCTTGCATATTTTGATCCTTCTACGATAATTGACATGACAAAAGATTATCCTGAAATAATTAGACAGGGAAAAGGAGATGCTTCATCTATTTTATGATATTTAATGGAAAAAAGCTTGCTATTATCTCTCTTTTGTTTTTTTTATTTATTCTTATTATCTCTCTTTTTATTTATGTATTTGGGTCAGTTTTTGGTGAACAAAATAAAAAGAAAAATATAAAGATAGGTGATGATTTTGTTCGTTTTTATTCAAAACATGATTGGAATTATATAAAAAATACTTATCCTGATGAATTATGCACAATATTGAGTAAATATAAAAACACAAAGTCGAAGTTGTATAACTATTATCTCACAAAATATACAATGTCGGATTTTGTTCCTATAAGAAAAGCAATTAAAGCGATAAATCCAAATTACACAGAATCTGAAGTAACAGATGCAACTTATGAAGTTCTCGCATATAGACATGTTATTTTTCATGATTCAGGCTCTCATAAACTTGATAAAAATGTTGAGATAATAAAAAGATATGAGAGTATAATAAGGAAAAATGCAATAAAATATAATATTCCTGTCGAGATACCTCTTGCTGTTATGACTTGGGAAAATAGTGGAGATACATCAAAGATGTCTTATGCTGCCTGTTCAGGATTGGGGCAGATGAGTGCAGGGGCTGTAAAAATTGCTCATGATTACGCAGGTAAGATTTCAAAAGAATTTAAAGAGAAAGCAAATAGAGCTGTTAGTGCAGAAGAAAATAAAGAATTTCTCATTCGTGCAGATTTATTTAATATTGCAACTCGTCATAAAAAAATGGCTAAAGAATTAAATATAGCTGATGAAAGAATAATTCCAGAGTGTAATGCTGAAGATTCTGTAATCTATTTGAAAACTTTGATGAATTCTTTTGAAAATGTTCCTGATTTGGCTATTTCGGCATATCACAATGGAACAACAAATAATGCCGACCTAATGAAGGCATTGATGAAATCTTATTCTTATCATTCAAATATGAAAGATTTTATTAATGAAAAAAATATAAATTATTTATCACTTTGGAAAAATCAAAAAGTAAGAAACATGATGAATGGTTATCTAACTATGGAGGGCGAAATAACAAATTCAAAAAATTATTATGATGCTCTTGCTGATGAAAGTGATATTTACCCTTGGAAGATTTTTGGAGCTTATTCTGCTTTTATAGATACTCCACAAGGATTAGCTGATAAGATTTATAAATGCAGAGGAACTTTAATTGAAACAGAAACAGAGGGAATAGAAAAGTTCAATTCTTTAAAAGATGTTGAAAAAGCTGTAAAAGAAAAAATTCTTATAAAACAGAAACATAAATCAGGTAAGAAAAAAATAGATGTATATATGAGACCAGAATTGGCTGGTTTTATTGCTTATATGTTTAATAGATTAAAGACAGAAACAAATGGTAAAGCAGGTTCTTTACCTGCTACAGGATTTATCAGTGAAAAGTATTTTTCTAAAGAAAATACAAGAGATGATAATTTGATGGGCATTGCCTTTGATTGTGATTTAAAAAAATTTAAATATGCTTCTAAATTGAGGAATCTATTACATCATGAGTATTTGAATGATAGAATTTATTTGAGTAGTAGGGGAAATGTTATTCACATTTGTTTAAATCCTCGTTTTGGACTTGAATTTTATGAGTATGCTGAAAAGTATAAGATTATTTCAAATTAAAAGGAATATATCCTTTTTTCGTTTAAATTAAAATTATTCTATTTTTTGTATTAAAAGGGCAGATTTTTATGGGATTATTCTATAAATTTTCCATTTGGTGGGTTTTATCATATATAATATTAAATGCTTGTCTATTTTATGTTCTTTATGGATATATAAAGAATAATGTGTCACCAGCTCCTTGGACTTCTATTATTTTCGTTGTCTTTGGATATTTTACTATAAAATTATATCCTGCTTTAAATTCTGATTCAGATGATTTGATGTTCTTTTTTGGAACTTATGCAGCTTTGTCGCTTATTCCATTTTCACAACTTGCTGTTATAACGACGAAAGTTATTGCAGATATATTAATTAACAATGATGACTTCAATCCAACAGATTTAAAGAATTATTTGAGCGAAATAAAAATTCCGCTTGATTCATTTATTTCTACTGGAAAATATAGAGAAGCTATCGAATTTTTAAAAGAACAACAGAGAACAAAGCGTTATGCTAAGGATTATAGATTGTGTATAGAAATAGCAACTATAGCAATGGGTAATCTGAATGATTTAAGGCTTGCTATGTCTGAATATAGTAAAGTTTTGTTGATTACAAAGAAACCAGAAGCATTGGCATATTCTCTTTTTAGAATGGCAGATATATATGCTCTAAAAGAGGAAACAAAAGACAAAGCTAAAGAATGTCTTGAAAGACTTAAAAATGATTTCTATAAAACTGAATATGGTAAAAATGCTGAACTTAAACTTCATTTTATGGAAATGCAGGAAAAAGGTTTGATTGATGAACATGAATTTGAAGTTACAGAATCTGATTCTTCAAAACCAGATATGATTCAAACAGATGAGAATGGTGAACAACTTGTTTTTGGAGCTGATACTTCATCTCTGATAAATGCTTCACCTGGGGCTTATGAACAAGCTCTTTCCATTGCAAATAATTCTGCTGATTCTACACCTAGAACACAAGATAATGGAGGGCAAGAATATCAAGCACTTCTACAAAGGTCTATGGAAAAAGGTGGTAAGAAAGACCAAAAATTGACTTCAAATCTTGCAAGAGAAAAAGTTTCTTCATTGTTGATGCCAATGAAGAATATGGGAACAGATAAAGATTCTTTGCTTTTGAAGCGTTCTCAATCTTTCTCAAGAGACAGTTATCAATCATTGTTAAATAGTAGTATGGAGAGAAATGCGGCAAAGAAATCACACAGTGGAAAAACTGGACTTTTGTCAGATTCTAAAACAGGTTCTCTTGCTCATAGACCTGCACCTTCTTCAAGACTTGGTCAAAGACCACCTGTTATGAGTGATAGTGAAGCATATCAGATGATGTTGAGTAGGCAGGGAATAAAACTTCTCGATCAGAAATCCCAGACTTCAAAACAGGATAATAAGGTAAATGTAAGAGAAGATGGCTTGACAGGATTTACAAGATTAAATCGTATGCGTCGTCCAAAAGAATAAAAGAATAATTTTATAATATTTTTCAAATACTTATTTTGCATTTTATCAGGAGGAATTTATGTTAACTCAAAAGGGAGCTTTGACATTAAGTGAGTTGTCAAGTCAGGGTGATGTTTGGAAACAAGTTATACAAACAGTTGATAAAGAACAACAAAAAATAGTACCTTGGTTTATGAAAGAGGGCTTTACTGCTGTTGTTTTTACAGGTGCGGGAAGTTCTTTAAATGTAGCACGTGTATGTAGGAGATTCTTTTCTGATTTTACAGGTGTAACTTCTGGATGTTTTCCACCTTCTGAAATTTTTGCAGGTTTGAGACTTCCTTTTGAGGATAGGAGAAAAACTCTCGTTGTTCTATTTTCGAGAAGTGGTGCAACATCAGAAATTATTTGGGCATTACAAAAACTTCGTCCTTATCCTGGGGTAAAAACATTGTTGATAACTCCTGCAACTGATTCTCCTGCAGCTTCTTTGGCTGATATGACTTTGTTGATTCCTTCTGCTAAGGAAGAAAGCCATACAACTACAAGAGCATATACAAGTTCTATACTTGCTTTTAAATATTTGGTATCTTTTTTGATGAAAAATGCCAATTTATATAAAGAAATTAGAACTCTTCCTGATTTATTTAAAGTTAAACAATTCCAAAGAGAAATTCAAAGGGTTACATCAACAAAACCTACAAGTGCTATTATTTGTGGAAATGGCATAAATTATGGACATGCAATGGAAGCAGCGAATATTATTTCGAAAATTGCTGTTATTCCTGCAGTTGCAGATTATGTTTCACAGATGAGACATGGAATAGCTGCACAGTGTACCCCTAATACTCTTGCTATTATGTTAGTAAGTGATACAATGAAAAAAGAAGAAGCTGAAGTCCTCGGTGAATTGGCAAGTATTAGATGTCATAGACTTGTTATTTGTGAACAAGCTGATAATAAAATTGGAAGTGCAGATTTTGTCTTTGAATTGAAATCAAAGTTATCTGAATATACGAGAGATCTTCTTATGATTCCAATTTTGCATGAATTGGGATTTTATATGTCTGTACAAAAAGGTGTAAATGCCGATAAACCAAAGGGTGTTCCTTTTAGTGTAACCTTTAAAGAACCTTATTTCGCAGGTAAGTAAATATGGAAAAAAAACAAGTTGTTTTAAGAATAGACGAGCAGGATGCTGTAATAAAATTTTTCTCTACCGATGAGATGAATATGCCTTTTGTTCCATGGTTAAAAGGAGAAAGAGGACAACAAACTTTTTTGAAATTGAGAAAACATGGAAAAGATGCTTTTTTATATGCAGGTGCAGGTTCTGTAATGCAGGCAGAAATTCAAAAGGCTATTATGAAACTTTCCAGTGATGGTTGGACTGTAGAGGGAGATGTTCAGGTAAGTTTTGATGGAGCTCCTGACGTCATGTCAGATAGACTTTTGTGTAGAGATGAGATAACTGTTGAAATTGGAGCAGAACTTCTTCCATTGGTTGATCCATGTAATGGTTCTCCACTTCTTGAAAGATTAAATGCAATAAGAGAAGAGCTTGTAAAAAGCCTCGGTTTTATACTCCCAGGTATAAATGTAAAAGATAATATGCTTCTTCATCCAAATGCCTATGTTATAAAATTTAGAGAATTACAGGCAAGTTCTTTTGAACTTTATCTTGATAGAATGATGGCTATAGGTAATCAAGAAGATCTCGATAAAGTTACAGGTTGGGCGGTTACAGAACCAACTTATAAAATGCCTGCTAAATGGATTGAATCAAAAGATAGAAGTCTTGCTGAATCATCTGGTTGTATTGTTCAGGGAGCTTTAAATGTGATGTTGACACATATTTCTGATACAATACACAGAAATGCTGGAAGAATTTTAGGAGTTCAAGAAACTTATAACCTTCTTGCAGACCTTGCAAAAACACATCCTATTTTGGTTGATGAATTCTTACAAGATATTCCTGCGATAAGAAAAATAAGAAAGATTTTGTTTAATCTTTTAAATGAAAAGGTTTCAATATCTGATCTTGTTACCATTATGGAAGTAATTGGAGAACATATATCTGAATTATCTTCTATAGATTTGATGACAGGATATGTCAGAAAAGCACTTTCATCACAAATTTGTTATTCTCTTATTGATGCAGATGGTTTTATGAGGGCAATTACATTGAATACAGCTCTTGAAGATGAATTAAAGGGTATGTTAGTAGAGGCTCTTGGAGGAGTATTTTTGAAAATAGAAGATCAAAAAGAAGAAAAACTTGTAAAGATGTTTAAAGAAATTGTTGACAATCTTGAAATTCCTCCAGTGGTAATTGTTGCTCCGACACTTAGAACTCACATATATAATATTCTCTCTGAACATAAGATGAATATTACTGTTCTTTCTTTTGATGAAGTCTATCAAGATATAAAAATTTTGTTTACTGGAGAAATTAAAGGTACTTTATTTACCGAGGAAGAAAAAAAGGCGGCTTCAAAGAGTAAAGAAAAGACAATTTTTTGGAGTAAAAAAATAAATAAACCTGATCAAAAAAAGAAAGATTAATTTAATGGGCAGAATTGATAGACTCTCCAATGAGGAGAGAAAAATAAAATTTACAAAAGATTTTACATCATCAGATTATGGAAGCGTTTTTGTAGAATGTGGAAAAACTCGTGTTTTGTGTACAGTTTCTGTTTCAAGCAAGATTCCAGATTGGATGAAAACATCAAATACAGGTTGGCTTACTGCAGAATACGGTATGATTCCTAATTGTTCAAAAAATCGTATTTCAAGAGAAAAACATCTTTCATCTGGTCGTACAAAAGAAATACAGAGATTAATTGGTCGTTCTCTTAGAACTGTTGTTGATTTTGAAAAACTTGGACCTCTGATGTTAAATGTTGATTGTGATGTTATTGAAGCAGATGGTGGCACAAGAACTACTTCAATAAATGGAGCTGTTGTTGCACTTGCAGATAGTTTTTTAAAAATGCACAAAAGGGGTGAACTTGAAAAATCACCTTTTAAAGGATTTATTGCAGCAATAAGCGTTGGTATTGTTGAAGGAGTTCCTGTCTGTGATTTGGAGTATTCTGAAGATTCAAATGCAGATGTTGATATGAATGTTGTTATGAATAGTTTGGGACAATTTATTGAGATTCAGGGGACTTCTGAAAAAGGGTTGTTTGATAGAGATAAATTGAATATATTTTTAGATGTTGCTTGTGATTCTATAAAGAGAATAATAGAAATTCAAGAATCGCTTTTTACTGCTGAAGAAATTGATTGGCTTCTTAGATAAGCCTTGGATTTTAAAAAATAGCTTAATTGTTTTTAAGAGGTTTTTATATGGCAAAACAAGATACGGCTCAAAATAAAACAGAAGTTGATGTTCTTGACAAAGCTCTTGAACATTATAAAAAAGGAACAGAATATTTAAATACCAACAATATCGAAGAGGCTGAAGTTGAATTTAAAAAGAGTTTGGAATTGAATTCGGATAATTATTTGCCTCACTATGAGCTTGGTACTATATATTCAAGAAATGGAAATGTTGACATGGCCATTAAAGAATGGCAAGAGTCTATTTCTATCAATCCTAATTATCATAGAGCTCATTTTAGCTTAGGACTTGCTTTTGAAAAACAAGGACTTAAATCAAAAGCTATTACCGAACTTCAAATAGCTTTGAAAATTGTCCAAAATCGACATGACGGAAATGCTGAACAGAGAATTTATCGTGAGTTAGAGAGACTTCAGCGAATTGATGATTTCCAAAAAGCTGTTACAGATGATCCAGGTGATTCGGATGCTCGATTAAATTTGGGAATTGTCTATTATAGACAGGGAAAATACGATTTAGCACAGGAAGAATTTGAAAAAGTAGTTCTAATAAATTCAGAGGACATGCAGGCACATTACTATCTTGGTTTGATTGCTTCAAAGCTTAATAAATATGATATTTCTATTGAAGAATTGAAGAAAGCAATGCACTTAAATCCTTCTTATGCTCCTATATGTATTGCATTGGGTTTGGTCTATATGCAACAAGAACAGTTTGAGCTTGCTCTAAAGCAATTTGAGCTTGCTGTTAAGCTATCTCCAGAAGATGCTGTTTCGCATTACAATTTGGGACAGGTTTATGCAGCTCTTAATTCTTGGCCAGAAACAATAGAAGCATATAAAAATTCAATCAAAATAGATCCTAATGATCCTTCTTCGCATTATCATCTTGGTATTGCTTATTTGAAAACAGAACAATTTAATGATGCTATTAGAGAATTTACAAGAGCCATTGATTTAGATCCAAATGATCCAAAAATAAGGTTAAATCTTGGTATTACTTATATTAAAGCTGGACATTTATCTGATGCTTTAAAAGAATTGATGACATCAATAACATTAGATGACAAAAATCCAGTTGCTTATTTTGAATATGGCAAATTATGCAGCAAACTTGGAGATTTTGCTGCAGCAAATAGAGCTTTCCAAAAAGCAATAGATAATGAGCCTGAGATGAGTGAAGCATATATAGAATTTGGTCTATCTCTTTCAAGAGTTGGAAAATATGAATATGCTATTAAGAAACTTCAAAAGGCTATGACTTATTTCCCTGACAATAGTCGCATTCATACAGAATTGGGTATTGCATATTTAAAACAGGGAAAAGTAGATCTCGCAAATAATCAGTTTCAGCAGGCTATAGAGTTCGGAGCAACTGGGGCAGTATATAAATTAATTGGTGATACTTATTCTTTGATGGAGCGTTATTCAGAAGCTATTGAGGCTTATAAAACTGCTCTTGAATCAAATAAAACAAGCTATGCTTTATATAGAATTTGTGGCTGTCTTTATGCAAAGATAGATGAGAAAGATTTAGCAGTTAGATATTTGAGAAAGTCTATTGAAATAAAACCTTCAGATGTTGCTTTTTTTGAACTTGGAAAAATTTATGAAGCACAACAGCTTTGGTCTATTGCTGCTGATGCTTATAGTTCTTGTATTTCACTTAATCCATATATACATGAACCATATTATAGAAAAGGTTTATGTCAAATGAAAATAGGTGAATATGATAAGGCAATAGAGAGTTTTTTAAATGCAGTTGAACTAAATAAAGATAATTGTGAATATTTTTATATGACTTCTATTGCATATAAAAATGCAGGTGATTTACAAAATGCAGTCGTCTTTGCAGAGAAAGCACTTGAAATAAGTCCAAAGAGTATTCAATATCTTGAAGAACTCGGAAAATTGTACCATGTTCTTGAAATGAGAGATAAGGCAATAGACAAGATTAAAAGTGCTTTGGCTCTAGCCCCTTCAAATTATCTATTAAATTATAATTTAGGTGTTTTGTATTTTGAGATAGGTCAATATGAATTGTGTATTGATGAATTTTTGACAGCTCTGAAACTAGATTCTGACAATGCAGATTTATATCACTATATGGGAATTGCATATTCTATAATAGGAAAATCAAAAGAGGCATTAGATGCACTTTATCAGGCTGTGAAGCTGAGGGATAATGATTGGGTTTTCTGTAGGGATTATGCAGACATGGCTTCATCACAAGAAATTTATACTGATTCTATTTTCTATTATAAGAGAGCTGCTATGTTGTCAGATGATAAATCTGAATGTGGCAAAATTCTCTTTAAAATGGGAAATTTACTAGTGTCTTTAGGACGTTTCTCTGAAGCACTTGATTCTTTTAAAAGTAGTCTTGAATATGGAGAATCAAAAGTAGATATTTCATATAGCACTGCTTCTATTTTAATGGAAATGGGCGAATTTTCAAAGGCTGAATCGCTGATGAGAGATGTTATATCTGAAGGAGCTGTTGGCAGTCATATATATATGACATTTGGTGATATATTGTTTAAAGAGTGCAAATGGAGTGAAGCTATTGAGCAATTTGAGAATGTTATTAATTCATCTTCTGAAACAACTATTGATAAGATAAAAGCGATTATTAGAATAGCACAAATCAAAATTAAAAATAATGATGTTTCAGATGATGTTTTAAATAGATTAATGGATTTAGTTAATCAGTCCCCAGAAAATTATGAGGCATTGATTCTTCTCGGTGATATATATAAGCTACAAAATAATTTGGAACTTTCTATTGAACAATATCAAAAAGCATTGATTTTAGATGATACAGATCCCGATTTGCTTATAAAATTGGGCAATTGCTATTTTGATAGAGGAGATTTGGATTTAGCTATAGTGTATTTTGAAAAAGCTGTTGTATTTACTCCAAGTCCTTCTTTATATGTAAAATTGGGTGATATATTCCAGAAAAAGGCAAAATGGGATATTGCAATAAATTCATATAAAAATGCTCTTTCACTCGATCCGAAATATCCAGAAGCATTGATTGGAACTGGAGATGCTTTGATGTGGAGAGGAAAACTTGATGAGGCTTTGAAATTGTTTGAAGAGGCTTCTTTAGTTGCTCCTGATATGTCTCAACCTTATAGCCATGCTGGTAGAGTTTATTTCCAAAAGAATATGACAGGCGAATCTATTGTATCTTTTGAAAAAGCTGTTTCAGTAAATCCAAAAGATGATGAAAGTTTTGCACAACTTGGATTCATATATCTCCAGAAGCAAAATTACGAAGAGGCTGTTGTAAATCTTGAAAAAGCAATAGAAATAAATCCAAATAATTTTGAGGCACATAGCCATTTAGGCATATCTTATGCAGGCATAAATAAACTTGAAGATGCCATAAGAGAATACGGAGAGGCTATAAAAATTAATCCAAACGATCAGGGAACTTATTTCAATTTAGGTGTTGCTTACAATAAGGCTTCTAAGTTAAATGAGGGAATTGGAGCATATCTAAAAGCTATTGAACTCGATCCGTTGAATATTTCTGCTATGTTTAATCTTTCTCTTATTTACAAAAAGAAAAAAATGTATGCAGAATGTAAAAAACAGCTTGAAAAAGCAATTCAAATTGCAGCAAAAACAAACAGTGATAAAATACATCAGAGAATAAGTAAAGAATTGGAAAAAATAAAAAGGTTGATTAAATAGTTTTATAATTTTGGAAAGTCTTTTTAGGCTTTTGTAAGTTTTGACAGAGGTGGTAAAGATGGAATTTTACAAACAAATACTACCTGTTGTTATTGACAGGAAAGAAAAAAGAAGTATTTTGAAAAGTCTTGCTAAAGAATATACCGCTGTAGTTGATGGAGCTGATGAGATACTTAAAACTCGTTTCAATAGAGTTTGTATGTGTCAATCATCTAATACTTGGGATATATTCAGAGATGAGCAGACTGGCTGTTTATTATATGTTATGATTCCTGAACATCATAAACATATAGAAGTTGGCTGTTTTGCCAACAATAGTGATGACAAAAAAGTTTTTGACAATTTTAAATCTATTGTAAGAAAAGTTTTGAGTTCTTTTAGTGATGTCAGCTATGTAAGATGGAAACAATTCAATTTTGTAAATGAGAAATTTAACATATTGAATGTTGATTCATCTGAAAAGTTGTTTACAAAAATAAATCCTTCTGTCATAACATATTTAAAAGAACCTTTTGTTTTAAATATTTTGAGAGCTATTGGTCATGGTAAAACATCTCTAATGGACGAGATATCCAAGGAATTTACAAATGTTGATCTTTTCTCTGTGATAAGTACACTTGTCGATCTCGGTCTAACAAGTAAGAGTTTCTTCGTATATTGCCGTGAATTTGGTCATCAGATAAGCAGAATGAAAGATCTTGAATCCATAAGAGATGCTTCTTCTCGCGGTCTTCAATGTCCTTTCTGTGGTAAATTGTTCCTTGAAGAAAAAATAGATCAAGTTTTATATCTTACAGATGAAGGTAATAAATTTATAAAAAATAATTTTTGGCTTTCACTTTATGTAGGTTATACTCTTTTGTCTATTGGAATATATCAGGATAATATTGCTGTCAGAAATGAACATGGTTTAAAAGATACAGATATTTTTGTAAGTTATTTTGGAAAACTTATATATATATGTGTAAAAGAAGGTCCTATAAACAAGGAAGATATATTTACTTTTGCTGAAAGAGCTGAATTTTATAATGCAGATAAGACCGTATTGATTACAGATACAATTTTTGATCAAACAGATATTGTATTTTTCAATAAGGCAATAAAGAATATTACTATTATAAATTATTTGGGTGATGTTCAATCGGCTTTAAAAGATGTTTTAAATGAAGTCAAGTTGATGAGTGTTTCTGATTCTATCAGGAATTTTGGGCAGATGTCTTATATTAATTTGACATCAACACTTACAGATAATTTCTTTAAGGATCAGAAAGAAAATATAATTTCTAAATTAGACCCTGTAAATATACATACTTCTTTCTTTGGAAATGATTTAATTGATAACAAATTTGAAGATTCTAAAGATATGATAGAATATGAAGAAGAATTGATAGATGAAGTCATATCTTCAAATACTCCTTTTGTTTCTGAAGCAGAAGAAGAAAATGTTTCATTAGATTCAACTTCTTTAGATGAAGAAGATAAAAGTGTAACTGATGAACAGGAAATAGAATTCTCAATAGATGAACCAATCGAAGTAGAACCTGAATTACAGGAAAATATACCTGAAGATGAAGAGTCTAAGTTATCGGAAATAGATATTGAAGAAGAATTTGATGATGACGATGATGATTTCTTGATTCAAGAAACCATGAGGGTTGGATTCCAAGCAGAAGATAATATTGTTGAAATTCCAAAGATGTCTGATTATGATATCAAAATCAGTGAAAGCTCTTCTAAAGTATATGATAATGTTTACAATATTTGTAAATCTTCATCAATTATTTCTTATTCAGAACTTGAAGATGTTGTGTCTGAACTTGATGAAAATATAAATTTTGCATTGGCTTCGAAAGATGGTTTTTCTGTTTTTTATAAAAAATATGATAGACCAGATGCAGAAATTGTTTCTGCTTATTCTTCGGAATTTTTTGATAGGATTTCTAAAGAATTCTCCTCTGTTTCAGATAAAAACATAAAATCAGTTTTTATCAATTCTGCTGATTCATATATGACTATATCGCCTGTTGAATTGG
The DNA here is from genome assembly GCA_902790465.1 of uncultured bacterium. Classification (GTDB taxonomy): domain Bacteria; phylum Vulcanimicrobiota; class CADAWZ01; order CADAWZ01; family CADAWZ01; genus CADAWZ01. Next base: position 63,170 of record CADASF010000002.1, read on the forward strand.
GATATACAATATTTAAGTGTGAAAAAGAAGTTGAAGATATTGAATTAAAAATTCAGTCTTCTGAAGATGTAAGGAATTCCTTATCAGATAAGGTTTTTGATGACTTAAATAAAATAGATACAGTAAAAGCTCTTCTTCTTTGTGATGAATCAAGTGCAAATGAAAAACAAGTTGGAAACATAAATTCTGTAGAGAATATCAAGGAATTTGTTTTTGGATTCTGTAAAGAGAATATGCACATGATAAATAAAATTATGGGAGATAGCAAGATAAGTCAAATTTGTATTATTACAGATTCGCTTATATATTCATTTGTATTCTTTGAGGAGAAAACAGTATTTGTTTCTCTTATTGATGCATCGGCTGGAAAAGAAGTATGGTATTTGAAAATAATGGAATCTGCAAAACTTATTGCATAGTCTAAACGGAGGAAGATATGGAGAAAATATTGGAAGATATAGCTAAATTAAGTGGAATTCAAGGTTCTCTTCTCATTGGAAAAGATGGTATTTTGATTTCATCTTTGGGAGATTTTCAAAATGATGTAGAATTTATTAGTGCTTGTATTTCTGAGGTATATGCTTCTGCAGACAGTATGACTAATGAAAGATTTGATATTGGTCATCCTCTTGAAATGGCTATTTCTGCAAACAATCACAATACATTTATTTTTGATGTAAATGAAGATACTATTTTGGTCATAGTTTCTGATGATACAGTAAATAAAGGATTTGTCATGATCCAAGGCAGAGAATCTGCAAAAGAATTGAAGTCAATTTTGAGTTAGAAAAAAAAATATATATAGTGAAACAGGCACTGCAGAATTTTTTGCAATGCCTGTTTTTTTAGTTAGAAGTTAATTTTTATAAAATATTGACATACTCCCCATAAATTTAGGAGTATTACGGTGCGTTTTGGTAAATTGTAATTCTAACTTTATATGTATATAAAAAGGAGTTTTATAGCTATTAGATGAAATAAAATAAGTTATATTTTTTTTATTTGGCAAATTTTATGAAAAAACAAGAATTAACAGAAATTCAGAAAAAAATTTTAGATATTTTAAAATCATATATTTCTAAACATTCTATTCCTCCTACAATAAAGGAAATTTCTACACTTTGTGGGCTTTCTTCGACTTCGTCTGTTCATCATCAGCTTTCATGTCTTGAAGAAAAAGGATATATTGTAAGGGACAAGACAAAATCAAGAAGTATAAAACTCACTGGTAAGCGTGTTTCATCATCAAAGAAATCTACTAAAAAGAAAGAAGTAGCAAAAAAAGATGATTTTGATACAAGAAAATTAGATGAATCAATAGTAGCTGACATTTTCACAGATGAAAAAATAGCAGATGAGAAAATATATATTCCTAAACCTGTTGAAAGATCAAAAGAAATTTTAGTTACTAAAGAGCCTCTTGTAGATGAGTTGGATGATATAGATGAAATTGATGAAATACCTTCATCTGAATTATTGACAGAGGAACTTCCAGAGATTTTACCAGACCCTGATTCAGCACCTACTGTTGAAGATTTGGCAGAACATATTGAAGATTTTGATTTTGTTAATTTATATAAAGATTATTCTGATACAACAGATGTCAATGAAGATGAAGAATCAGAGCCTTTAGAGACAATGATTAAAGTAGAAATGCCTGAAAATGTTAAGTTTGAAGACATTGATGAAGATAAAGAATCAGAGCCTTTAGAGACGATGATAGAAGTTGATTTACCTAATGATACTGAATTTGAAGATATAGATGAAGATGAGGAATCAGAACCATTAGAAGCAATGATTCCTATCGAATTTTCAAAGGTTAATTTATCTGAGCCATTAATTGAAGAAGTTTCTCCAGTAATCGAGAAAGAAGAACTTGAAGAAGAAGTTATTTCTGAGCCAGAGATTGAAGAAGTCGCTCCAGTAATCGAGAAAGAAAAACTTGAAGAAGAAGTTATTTCTGAGCCAGAGATTGAAGAAGTTTCTCCAGTAATCGAGAAAGAAGAACTTGAAGAAGAAGTTGCTTCTGAGCCATTAATTGAAGAAGTTGTTCCAGTAATCGAGATAGAAGAACTTGAAGAAGAAGTTGCTTCTGAGCCAGTTGTTGAAGAAGTTGTTCCAGTAATCGAGAAAGAAGAACTTGAAGAAGAAGTTATTTCTGAGCCAGAAATTGAAGAAGTTGTTCCAGTAATCGAGAAAGAAGAACTTGAAGAAGAAGTTACAACTGAACCATTAATTGAAGAAGTTGTTCCAGTGATCGATAAAGAAGAACTTGAAGAAGAAGTTGCTTCTGAGCCATTAATTGAAGAAGTTGTTCCAGTAATCGAGGAAGAAAAACTTGAAGAAGAAGTTGCTTCTGAGCCATTAATTGAAGAGGTTGCTCCAGTAATCGAAAAAGAAGAACTTGAAGAAGAAGTTATTTCTGAGCCAGAAATTGAAGAAGTTTCTCCAGTAATCGAGAAAGAAGAACTTGAAGAAGAAGTTATTTCTGAGCCAGAAATTGAAGAAGTTTCTCCAGTAATCGAGAAAGAAGAACTTGAAGAAGAAGTTGCTTCTGAGCCAGAAATTGAAGAAGTTTCTCCAGTAATTGAGAAAGAAGAACTTGAAGAAGAAGTTATTTCTGAGCCATTAATTGAAGAAGTTTCTCCAGTAA
>CADASF010000003.1 GCA_902790465.1 uncultured bacterium
TGCCAATAATGACATTGGTCCACATTATCCATCAAATTACGATCTTCCAAATGTTCTATCTGTGGCTTCAACAGATAAAAATGACAATCTATCATCATTTAGTAACTATGGAAAGAATACTGTTGACATAGCAGCACCTGGTTCACAGATTTATTCAACAATTCCACACAATCAGTATCAAATGAAGAGTGGTACATCAATGGCAACTCCTCATGTCTCTGGTGTCGCTGCTCTCATAATGACAAAATATCCTGAGCTATCTGCAACAGAAGTCAAAGAATGTATCCTTAAAGGCGGAGATGATGTCGAAGCCCTCAAAGATAAAGTTGTAACAGGCAAGAGATTAAATGCTTACAATGCACTTCAAATCGCAGAACAAATGGTACAGAAATATAGAAATTAATTTTAGTCTATCCCCTATTTTTCTGCTCCTTCATAAATGAAGGAGCAGATTTTTTTTGTTAAATAAAATATTTCAAAATTGTAATATATTTGTTACTTTTTGGAAATATTTTATAAGTTATTTATCGTGATATATAATACAAATATTTTAATTCTTCAAATAACCAAAACCGAAGAATCATAAATAAAATTTTTAGGAGGAAAAATAATGAATATTACCAGTCCTGGATTTTCAGTAGCAACTACAAATGCTATACACCAACAATGTCAATCTGAAGCAATCGCAAACAACACCACAGTTTCAGGTGGTAGGTATGGAAGGAATACATGTCACAACAGATCCAGTAGGAGCACTACGCGACTACGGTCAATGTGTAGCTGATCGTACTCAACTAAGTAAACAAGCACAAGAAAAACCACAGGCAACCACTCCAAGTATTGGTACTGAATCAGAAAAGCCAAATCAAGGTATCGGAACTACAGTTAATGATATTTTAGATGGAAGCAAACCTAAAGAAGAAGCAAAACCTCAAACTGATAAAGAAAAATGCGAAGCAAATGGTGGAGAATATCATCATGTATATGACATACCTTTAGATATATCTGGTCCTTCAAGTGATTCATCTCCATTTCAAAAATGGGAAGGTTATTGTAAATCATAACAACTAAAAATAATAATAAATCTGCCTATAATTAGGGAGAATAATAACCAATTATAGGCAGATTTTTTTTAAATATTACTGTAAAAAATTCAGAATATTTCAAAAATTTTAAGAGGTAAAAATGGAAGTCAATCAATTTGCTTATCAAACTCAAAGGCAACTGGAAATAAATGGTTATAATTATAATAATGGAGAAAAATTAGCAGATTCTATAAAAAACATGGTAGGTAAAGGTCAAAAATTTATAAAAAAAGTCTTTCCATTTGTTAATGCTGGAATTAATCTAAAAAGTGGTTATGAAAAAGGTGAAGAAGTATCTGACCTTAGAACTACCCAAGCAGATCGCATAGATGGAAAAGACAATATAAGAAATGAAGCTATTAAAACTGGTGCTAAAGGAGGCGGAATGTTAGGTTCAGTCCTTGCAGGACTTTTAAAACTAAATCCTGTCTCTTTATATTATACTGCAACGGAAGGATACGATCCTATAACTGAATTCGGTGGATATGCTGGAGCTGAAGCAGGAGCATTTATTGGAAAAGTTACTGCAAATACAATTAAAAAAGGAGTAGAAACAGCTAAAGAAGTAAGCGATACTGTATCTGGAACTTATGACCAAGCTGTAAAAGACACTTCAAAAAAGATAGAATCAGCTGTTGAAACTGGAAAAGAAATAAAAGATACTGTATCTGGAACTTATGACCAAGCTGTAAAAGACACCTCAAAAAAGATAGAAAAAGCTGTTGAAAAAGGGGAAAAAGTAAAAGATACTGTTGTTGGAACAGCTAAAGAAGCTGGTAAAATGGTGAAAAATGGCTACAATTCAACAGTAAATAATGTAGCAGATGGAATAGAATCAGCTGTTGAAACTGGAAAAGAAATAAAAGATACTGTTGTTGCAGTGGCAACTGATAATGCTTTGACAAATTTCGGTGATAAAGCTGGTTCTTGGATTTATAACCTACTTAACTAAATTCTAAAAAAGTGAAAAATCTGCCTATATTTTTTTATATTAGAGAGAAAAAGTATAGGTAGATTTTTTTTTCTTGTACAAAAATCTAACATCATCTAATATAACAAGATATTTTTCTTGTCTAAACATTGCCTTTTATAAAAAAATATGATAAAATAAAATATAAAATACACTATAAAAAAATAAACATATGAAAAATAAAAAAGGCTTTACACTTCTTGAAACATTGATATCAATTTTAGCATTTGGACTAATAATGACATTGATGTTTCAAATATCAGCAAGATTTTTTCAACTATTCAATGCTTCATCATCTAAGCAATCTATGAATAATCAATTTCTAAAAACATATACACATCTGCAAAAAGAACTTTCAATAACAGACTCAAGATATGTATATTCTTATAAAATATATTTAAAAGATATAAAAGCAAGATGGATGATCTTCCCTATTCCGACAGATAAAAATGGACAGATGAAAAGTGAAGGCAATAAATTTAATTGGCAAAGAGTATATTTTTATTATTTACACTGCACTAATCCTGACTGTCCTGAATGTAAAACAAAAAATTATTCTGTAAGTAAAGAAAGTCAATTAAAAAATGAAGCATACAAATTTTGTTCAGACAAAAATTTGATCAGATTGATATATGACTATACAGCTTACAATGATTCAGGTTATTTTTCAGAAGCATTGTCTAATATTTGCGACCATATATCAGAATATACATTGTCAATAGATAGTAATTCTTTTCCAAGTGAATTTGACACTGAAATTAAGGGATTTAATAAAGTTCCTGTTATTAAATTTGTTGAAAAAAGAGTTATAGCTAAAGATATTTTTGATATGGATATAATAACAAATGCAAATAATGTAAAAATTAAAATGTCAAAAGTAAAAAAAGATGAAATCAAAAAAAAGGTTGAGTATGGTACTACGGATTTTACAAAATCTGAAAATAAAAAATTTGTTGAAAATATAGAATTTATGGTACATTCAAAAAATAATTAGAAAGTAGAAAATAATGAATAAAAAGAATAAAAAAGGTGTTTTATTAATGTCTGTTCTTGTTGCTGCAGTTTTGATAAGCATATTTTTACTTACAGCAGTAGCAGACTTAAACAATAGCTTTTTTTTATCAAAAAAATTTACAAGTGAAAATAAAGCATATTGGGCTGCTGAAACAGGAATTCAATATTGCGAATACAAATTGAAATCAGATTTAGGTTGGCCTTTTTTTAATGCTACAACAACAAATAATAATGAAACAGGCACAGAAAAATTTGGAAAATTCACAGTAACAACATCTAAACATGATGGCGGAAAAGGATATTATATAAACGGAAAATCAGAAACAGATGCAGAAGAATTTTGTATATATTTTTCAAAAAGAGAAGACACCATCTTGGGTTCTAATGATATATCAATAGTTCCAAGTAGTTTTCCTTCTGAACCTAAAAATTTGTCATATTGTTCATATTCTTCTATGAAAAAAAGCGATATAGATCAAATTTATTTAGAAAACATAGAAAATAAAAAAATCGCTGATACAGAAAAAACATTTATTGTAAGTAATAAACCAATTACTTATAAAACTCTTATTACCTCTCCTGGAATATATATTGTATCTGACGGCAGATCGGGTCCATATAGGTCTGTTATTGAAACAATGCTAATTGCAAATAATGGAAATGGATTTAATTCAGGCATATATGCAGGAGGAAATATCAACTTAACACTTCTTGGTAATGAATCTCTTTTTAAATGTTCTAATGACTCCAATGGAAAATCTGAAATCTACTGTAAAGGAAATATAAATATAGATAGAAAAGAAAGTGATGTTAGCTATTCAGATGCTTCATCATCATCTAACCCTTTGGAAAAATTAATAAAAAAATACACTTCTTCTTGTCCTATTTCCTTAGGAGATAATGGACAAATTTATTTTGGTCAAGAGATAAAAATTGTTGATGAAATTGATGAAAATAAAACACTATCAACAAAAAACATGTCAACAAATGATTTCAAAAGAACATATGGATTAAATCTTGAAAAATATCCAAGTTCAAAAGATGACGAATTTCCTAAAATAACTTGGAAAGATGTAGAGAACATAAGAACAAAACAAGAAAAGAAAAAAGATAAAGACGGAAGCCAAATGGTCGAAGAAATAAAAAGTGGAAGTTATGTCGCAATATTAGAAGAAACAGAAACAGATAAACACTATACACTTTGTAGATTAAATAAAAATTATATGAAAAGAGATGGTCAATTTTCGAAAAAAGAATTTAAAGAAGATTTGCAGAAGGCCAAAGATAATCAAGCACAACAAGAAAAAAAGATAACAGAAGAAAATACAGTACCTATAAAAAATAAAAAGGGAAAGGTAGTAAAAACTGTATTAAGTGAGAAAGGTAAACAACTTTTAGCTCATAAACAATCAGATAGAGGCTTAATAGAAGAATTTATAAAAAATATAAATGGTCTTTCAAGTGATAGTGAAGCAAAAAAAGATATATTAGCTTCAAATAAACAAGATGAACAATCAAACATATTCAAGATAAAAACAGAAGACATAAACGACAAATTAACTCCAGTAATAACATTAAAAAAATCCGTTAAAACAAAGCCAAATTCAGATAATGAGGAATATTTTAATTTATTTACTCTGACAAAAAATAATGATGATAATGAATTTAATATAGATGAAACAACTTCAACTGATTTAACTTTTTATGATAAAAATGATGGTTTATCAGAAAAACAATTATTGCTACTTTCAAGAAAAGAAAATGCTAATGAATACGACGATACAACAATGTTATATACAAAAGGTTATGTATCAATAAATGGAAAATTATCTGGTACGGGTCAAATATTATCTTGTGGAAGTATATATTTTAAAGCTGGCAGTCAATTAAACACAGAAAAAAAATATACACATGAAACCCACGATAGTGATGGCAGTTCCACAACAGAAACAATAACAATACCAAACAGTAAACTTGCATTGTATTCAAAAGGGACTATACAAATGGGAAATCCTGAAGGAAAAGGAGACCTAACTGAATTATATCGCAAAATAAGAGAAGTCTTGGGCAATAAATCAGCATCATCCTACTGGTCATTAACAAATGATGCATTAAACACTGAAGTTGAAATTACAGATGCAGATAAAGAGAGAGTATCAAAAGATTTTGATGATAAAAAAATGTTGTTAAAAGACTGTATGACAAAATATTATGGATATACTCTTACAGAAACACGAGAATTATTGAGAAATGTTGTTTATAAAAATGCCCGTATGACAACATATACAGACAAATTTGGTATTGTTTATACTTCTTATTCTATGCCTGAAGATGCTAAAAATATTATAATTGAATCTCAATCTCCTTCAAGTTTTAATGGCATTATATATGCCTATGGGGGCTTCAAATGTGATGCAGAACACAATGATGTTACGATAAATGGAGTACTTGTTACTTATGGATCAGACCCAAATTTCAAACCTGGAAGTGGAGAAAATTTAGACCCTGCAGAACTTCTCGGTATAAGAACTAAGGGTGGTATAGAAATAGAGCATTGCAATAACTTTAAAGTTATATACAAATCAACTGATTTAAATAAATTTATGAAAATGTGTGGACAAGTAATGCCTGTAGGTTTAACTCGTATCTATTATAACAAATTATAAAGCTACCCTTAAAATAGACACTTAAAACAATATAATTTTTTTGCCATCATTCAATCGTTTGATGGCTTTTTTTATTTATCAATAGTTTACCAACACGCACTAAATAGACCGACTTATACCATAAAAAAATAATTTTTCTGATTATTTCACTACTGAATTAATAACTTATCATATTATTGACAATATAATAAGTTATTGATAATATAATATATTACGAATATACAAAAAAATCACTTTATTTAGAGTAAATTTTCACACTTAATTAACAAATCAATCACAGTTTTCATAATTATAATTTGTAATCTATTTTTCTAAAAAATTAAATCTTTTTTTGTATATTTGATATTATAATAAAGAGGATAAAAAAATGGGTAAAATAATAAAAATACCACTAATGTGTACTTTTCTTTTTGTTATTGGAATATTTCTCTCAGCTTGTGGAGGAGGAAAATCAACCCCTCCAACATATCCAATAATACCAATAATTCCAACACCAACTCCTGTAGCTCCTGAAATACAACTTTCAAACACTTTATTTGAAATCAACATAGGAGATACAGACAACATCACTGTTACACTTGATGGCGAAAATGTTACTGAAGAAGCTATATATACACCTGATGATGAAAATATAGCAACTGTTGAAAAAGGTCTTATTACTGCACATAATCAGGGAACAACTATTGTAAATGTACATGTTGAAGGAGCCAAAGAAGACAAAACATTTATTGTTAATGTCATAGATCCAGAACTTCCCACTCTCAAACTTTCTCAAAATGTATTTGTTCTAAAAGTTGGACAAACAGACAACATCACAGTTACACTTGAAGATAAAGATGTTACTGAAGATGTAAATTATAGACCAGCTAATGAAGCAATAGCAACTGTTGAAAAAGGAATTATAACAGCACTTAGTAAAGGTGCAACAGATGTTATCGTATCTCTTGAAAATGCAAATAATGCTATATTCACTGTTAATGTCGACCTAACAGACCTTCAACTTTCTAAAAGTGAATTTGAATTAAATATTGATGAAAAAGCAGAAATAGAAGTAACTTGTAATGGTAAAATAGTTACAAAAGATGTAACTTATACAGTAAATAAGACAACTGAAGATGAAAATATTGTTACTGTTGAAGAAGGAATTATAAAATCACAATACCAAGGTGGGGAAACAACTGTTACCGTATCTCTTAAAGGTATATCAAATGATGCAACCTTCACTGTTAAAGTAAAAGATGATTCAGTTGGCGACGTCGAATTAAATAAAACTGTCTATACTGCACTTTACGATTTGGGACTTGTTACTGAAAGTTATGATAATAGAAAAAAACTTACAGAAATAAATATACCTGGTACCTATAAAGATAATGACGGCAATAAACATAAAATCACAAGTATTGGAGAATATATCTTTAAGGATTCCAAACTGAAAACTGTTACAATTCCAAATAGTATAATAACAATTAACGGTTACGCATTCGAAAGTTGTAAGGATTTAACTGAAATAAATATTCCTGATAGTGTACAAACACTTGGTACAAAGGTTTTTAAAGATAGTGGAGTAAAAACTGTAAATATCGGAACTGGTTTAATAACTATAGGAAAATACGCTTTTGCATCGTCCGCAGTAACTACAATTAATATCTCAGAATCAAACAAAGTATTAACAACAATAGAGGAATATGCATTCGACAGTTGTGATGCTTTAACTGAAATAGTTCTTCCTAATAATGTAGCTGAAAGAACAAAAGAAGAAGGAATGACAGGAATTGAAATTAAAAAATACGCATTTAGCGAATGTTCGTCTTTAAAAGAATTAGTTATTCCTGATACTGTTACTGAACTTGGAAAGTATGTTTGTTCGAACTGCACAAGCTTAGAAACACTTGAATTAGGGAATGGTATTACTGAAATAAAAGAAGAACAATTTAGTAATAAAAATAATCTTGATAAATTAGTAACTGTAACTATTGGAACAGGCGTAAAAACTATTGAAAAAAAGGCTTTTGCTGATTCTAAGATTACAAAAATTATAATTCCTGACAATGTTGAAACTATTGGAATAGAGGCTTTTACTGCTTGTGTAAACTTGACAACTGTAGAAATTGGAAAAGGCGTAAAAACTATAGGAACAAATGCTTTTTCTGGTTGTGGTTATTATCAATCAGCAGCTCACTTGAAATTAACAATTCCAGATCAAGTTGAAACAATAGGAGCCAATGCTTTTAGTAAGGTACAATGTATTTATTACACACAGAATTTAACAGCAGAGGGCTCACCTTGGGGAGCAGAGAGCTATCAAATAATTGAAAACTAATACGACAAAAAAAATCCAGTCGAGATTGAACTCGGCTGGATTTTTTTTTGTTTCCTGCTTTTAGAGTGTATTGGTAAAAGCTATTTTTGCATATTTAAAAGTTCCTATAAACTATCCAATATATGCCTGTTTACTGCCATTTTGTCATTGCGAGGGAGCGTGCGACCGTGGCAATCTAAGCCTGTTAATTATCATTCACTTAAAAATTGAATTGATCGGCTCTATCTTTTATTTACTACCGAATGTTATTTTGTTTGAAAAAGCTCACTCCAGACACTCGAAATTGAACTGCTCCCACTTTTTAGTACATAACTAAAAGTGGGGACAGTTCTTATACTGCTTATGGAGTATTTAATTGCAATTTTGACAAGTAAAAATCATGCTCTTCCTGTGGAATACTTAACATTTTCATTGCTTGTTCAACAGTATAATTTGCATTTTTCATAAGCGACTTTATACTATTTAACAATGATTTTACCGTTCCGAGCTTTTTGCCCTTAGCAATATATTTATCTTTGTTCTGTTTTATATATTTATCTGCTGTTTTTTCAATAAACTTGATATTTCCATTATTCCCTCCTTTGTTGTTTTAAAAAATTAGAGGGTATTTAACTGTGCCAAATAAAAATCATGTTCTTCCTGTGGAATTTTTAAAGCCTTCATTGCTTTTTCAGCAGTTACATTCATTGTTTCCATAAGTGACTTTATACTATTTAACAATGATTTTACCGTTCCGAGCTTTTCGCCCTCGGCTTTGCCCTTAGCAATATATTTATCTTTGTTCTGTTTTATATATTTATCTGCTGTTTTTTTCAATAAACTTGATATTTCCATTATTCCCTCCTTTGTTGTTTTAAAAAATCTTACTTTCTCTGCCAATTCTTCAAAATAAAATTTTTCAGGATTTTTGCATTGAAAATCATGTACAAGTTTGCCAATATCATCATTGCCATTATAAGCACCATTCACATAATATATGTAAGAACGATCATTGAATGGCTCTTTATTATCTTCAAAATATCTTTGTATTTTATAAATTGGCAAGCCTCTCTTAAAAACATCTGTCTCAGTTATAAAAATAACAAAAGTTGTTGGAAGGTCTTTAAAATCATGATTTTTCTTCAAATTATGAGTATCATATATATCAACATGATATCTCGCCCTTTCAGGACTTGCTCCATCTTTTGCTCGCTGAATTTCGATATTATATATAACATTAGTTACCTTGTTTCTTGCTATTATGTCTAACTGAACAGAATGCCCTTTGAAATTTGTAAATATCTCTTGTATTTTGAGATCGATAATTTCTAAATTTTCATCCTCAAAAATAATGCGTAAAATACAAGTAACAGCTTTATAATTGTCCTTGAAACAAGCACTAAAAAATTCATCGTCCATCAAATTAAAGTTGTCAATATCTTTTTTCAATTCTTCTTTTAAAACTATTTTTTTAGATTTCTTAACATTTTTCTTTTTTGTATTTTTTTTCATACCCATAAATACAAATCTAATTTTATTTCTTGCTCTATAATATTTATTTTAACACAATATAAGAAAAATTACAATATAAAAAATATATGGCTGTGAAAAAACCAGCTCCTAAATGGCATTTAGGAGCTGATTTAGGTAGTTGAATCTTAATTCTTTTTTGTGTTCTTCAATTAAATTTACATCATAATTTAACGCCTTGTGATTGTTGATTCTAAAAAACAAGTGAAATTAATTCAAAAAGGGAAAAATAAGCAAATAGATAATAAGTATATTAACAACATTTTTTGACGAGTGCGAGTAACGAATCTATTTAGGTTCGTTACTCGCCCTCTGCTTTTTTTATAAAAAAAAGCAGAGGGCAAAGATCTAAATATTAGCTTCTAAATTTTTAATTGATAAAGGAGAAAAAATATGATTAAGAAGCACTTTGCTCTTTTGGCTATCTGTCTTTTCTTTATAGCTATCATCACTTCAGCTTGTGGAGGTAGTGGGAAAACTACTCCTCCTTCATATCCATTTATACCTGTCCCAACACCTGAAAAATTTCCACTTGAACTTTCACAAGCAAAATTTACTTTAAATGTAGGCGATACAGACAATATCACTGTTACATTAAATGGTGAAGACATAACACAAACTGCTACTTATACTGTTGATCAAGAAGCAGTAGTAAATGTTGAAGGTGGATTAATTACTGGTCTCTCTGCTGGTCTTGCAATTGTTACTGTAAATGCTGAAAATGCAGAAGAGGAAAAAACATTTACTGTTAATGTCATCGATCCAAGTTTGCCAACGCTCGAAGTCTCACCAACAGAACTAAATTTAAGTATTGAAGAAGAAGCAACTGTAACTGTTACACTTGAAGGTGAAGATGTTACAGAACAAGTTACTTATACATCTGATGATGAATCAATCGCAACTGCTGAAAAAGGAAAAATTACTGCACAATATAATGGAGGAACTGCTAAAATTTCTGTTTCAAAAGAAGGTGCTAATAGTGCAACTATTACTATAAATGTTACAGATGATTCTGAAGAAGTTACACTTGGCGCTGATGTTCTCAATAAATTAGGATATAAAAAAGTTCAAAATGAAGAAAGTTATTATGATATAAAAACAATAGAAGATGATACACTTATAACAAATCTTGAAATACCCGCTATTTTTAAAGATAATGAGGGTAACAAATACAAAATTACAGGCATTGGACAATCTGCTTTTTATACTTGTACTTCATTAAAAAATGTAACTATTCCAGATAGTGTTACTACTATTGGAGAAAAGGCTTTTACATATTGTCCTTCATTAGAAAAGGTAACTATTCCTAATAGTGTTACTATTATTGGAAAATATGCTTTTAATACTTGTACTTCATTGGAAAATGTAACTATTGGAAATAGTGTTACTACTATTGGACAAGGGGCTTTTTATTATTGTACTTCATTAAAAAATGTAACTATTCCTAATAGTGTTACTACTATTGGATATGCTGCTTTTACTTGGTGTAATTCATTAGAAAATGTAACTATTGGAAATAGTGTTACTACTATTGGACAATCTGCTTTTTATGAGTGTGGTTATTATCAAGGAACTTCTGAATCTTCAAAAACAGCTCACTTGACATTAAAAATTCCAGATCAAGTTGAAACTATAGGAAACAATGCTTTTTATAAGGTAAAATGTATTTCTTACACAAATAATCTACAAGCACTTCCATATCCTAATGATAATCCTAATTGGGGAGCAGAAGATCATAAAATAATTGAAAACTAATACGACAAAAAAAATCCAGTCGAGATTAGATTCTCGGCTGGATTTTTTTGTTTTTATAAATTCTAAATGTTCTTCATATCTTTAAGCAATTTGACAAGGAATTTGAAGAAATGTTCTACAGATTCGATTTCAATATGCTCATCAGGTGTATGGACATTTCTCAATGTTGGACCAAATGAAACAGCTTCCATACCAGGATATTTTTCCATTATGATACCACATTCAAGACCTGCATGGATAACAGTAATGATTATATCTTTTCCAATACTGTCTTTATATGCCTTTTGAGCTATTTTTGAAAGTTTTGACTCAAAATTAGGTTGCCATGCTGGATATCCTTCATCTTCAGAATACTTCAAACCAATAATATTTCCAAGGGCTTCTGTTCTATTACAAACTGCTCTTTTAACAGATTCATAAGAACTTCTGTGAGACATTTCAAATTTGAAATTATCGCCTTCTTTAGAGAGAATAGCCAAATTTGTAGAAGTTTCGACAAGTCCTTTTACAGCTCTGTCCATTCTTATAACTCCATGAGGAATTGCCAAAATAGTATTGACAAGTTTATCAGCAGATTCTTTTGCCATAACTTTTTCAAGTTTATCAACATGTTCAACAACAATTTCAATTCCATTTTCCACATATTTAAATTCTTCAGCAAAAATCTTCTGCCATTTTTCGGCTTCTGCTTTTACTTTTTCAAAATCATGTGTACATATTACAGCTTCTGCTTCTCTTGGAATTGCATTGTGTTTATTTCCACCAATTATAGAGGAGATTTTAAACTTGACATCGTCAACTCTTCTTAAATTAAATAAGAATCTTGCAATGAGTTTTAGAGCATTTGCTCTTCCCTCATTTATCTCCATACCTGAATGACCGCCCTTAAGACCTTTAATAGTAATCTTGACTCCGCCATTTTCACAAGTTTTGCAATCTTCTTTCCACTCTGGAACAAATTCGAGGAATGTATCAATTCCACCAGCACATCCAATAAACATTATATCTTCATCTTCAGAATCAAGATTCAAAAGATATTTGCCTTTTAAAAGACCGCCCTCTAAATTCTTTGCTCCTGTCATTCCTGTCTCTTCGTCAACAGTAAAGAAACATTCAAGAGCTGGATGTTCAATAGAATCGTCTTCAAGAACTGCAAGACCTGCACATACACCTGCTCCATTGTCTGATCCAAGTGTCGTACCATTTGCTCTTATAATATTGCCTTCTCTTACCAATTCGATTGGCTGTGTCATAAAATCGAACTCTTTATCCCCTATCTTCTCACAGACCATGTCCATGTGTCCCTGAAGAATGACACCTGGTACATCTTCATAACCTTTTGAAGCAGGTTTACGAATAATAACATTTCCGATTTTGTCAACAGTATAATCAAGAGATTTTGATTTTGCAAAATTGATCAAATATTCTCTTATTTTTTCTTCATGTTTTGAAGGTCTTGGAACTTGTGTAATCTCAAAAAAATGTTTCCAAAATAACTCTGGTTTTAGTCCATAAACAGGACTTTTCTCAAAATCACATGTCATCGCTTTTCTGTCCTTTCTTACTATTACTGTCTAAAATCTTTTTAGGGTGTATTGGTAAATCTATTTTTGCATATTTAAAAGTTGCTATAAACTATCCAACATAGCCTGTATAGTGCAAATTTGTCATTGCGAGGCTTTGCCGTGGCAATCTAAGCCTGTAAATTATCATTTACTTAAAAATTGAGTCGATCGTCTCCATTCAAAATTCTGTACTAGATCTATTTAATAAATTACTAAATTTAAATCAAGTGGTTGAGATTGCCACGGTCGCACAGCTCCCTCGCAATGACATCTTTTATAGAGTCAAATGCAGAATTTACCAACAGCTTTTTCACGCTTTATTTGCCAAGGCGTTCTTTTTCACAGTGAACCCAGAAATCCATAATGCCTCTGTAATGTGCATATTTTGCTGGTCTTTCTGATTCGATTCTGAAGAAGCGTTTTACATCTTCCTGAAGTATTGAATCAAATTCTTCTGAAGCAAAGAATTCAAGAGCTTTTTCATCAAAATCAGCAAGACTCTTTGAACAGAATTTTTCAAATTCATCAGTGTGCCAATATTCATCAGCAATCTTCTCATATTCATCGAGGAATTTATTATAATCCCAACCTTCTTTGAGACCTTTTTCTCTTACTGCATAGAATTTTGGCCAATTATCCATGAAGTTATAACCATTTCTTCTGCCAACAACAGCACAGTAAATGAGCCATTTTGCCATAGCCTTTACCAAACCTGGGAAGTAGAAATGAAGTGATGTCAATGAGCTGTCAGGATATGCGTTTATGTAATCAATAATGAATATATCACCATCATCTGTAATTAGAGATTCACAGGAGTTGTGATCCCAACCATAGAAGGCATTTATAATCTTTGTAAGCTGTCTTATTTCAACTGATTCTTCTGGTGAAAGGAAGTTGAAATCAACTGCTTGATGTTCATTTCTCAAATAGCGATCATGTGAATATTTTGCTGAAGCATTGTAGTGCATTGGCATAATCTGTGGACCAACTCCAACACTTCTGCAGAACTCTCTGTAGTCAACAGCTTTCTGAAGGTTCATTGGCTTGTCTTCTGATTCGTCATAGGCTTTTTGCAATTCTTCAAAATTGTTTACCTTTGTAACACCGATCCAACCGCCGCCATCTTGTGGTTTCAAAAATGCAGGATAACCTACAGCTTCGCCTATTTTTTCAAGATCGAAAAATTCATGGTCTTCGAAAATAAGATCTTTTTGAAGATTTGACTTAGAACCTTCAAACATCTTTGAATAATCTTTTTGAGGGATTGCCCATGTTGGAGGAACTTTTAAACCGATATTGTTCATCATTCCATATCCAGCATTTTTGTCAATGGCTTTGAAACTGAACATATTGTAAATCAAATGTGTTTTTGGACATAAGATTTCAAAGAAACTGCCTCTATGACGATTCCAGTGAGCTCCTCTGTTCATAATAACACTTGTTTCAGTCCAAGCATTGAGAACATCATAAGGATGACATTTCATTCTCTTTGTTGCAATTTCATATTCCTTGCCATTATAAACTGTACTTGGGCAAGCATGTGCAATAAGCCTTTCAAGAGTAACGAGAAATGCATAATAGTTAGGATCCATTACGCCAATTACTTTTCTTTCTTTTTCCATTGACTTCTCCTTAAAAATTATAATATATATTCCCCTCTAAAATTAAAATAATTCAGAGGATATTTAAAACTTTTCTATCATTATTATCAAAATAGTGCCATTTGAATTTGTATGAATCCAGACAGCAGAAGATAATTCAATAATTATTGAAAATCCCATACCCAAAGAGGCTTTTGATGATTCGCCTTTTTGAATGAGTCGTGGAATATCTTCAATTTCTATCCCTTCTCCACTATCAGATACAGAAATATAAGCAGAATCATCTTCATAATATATATTTATATTGCCATTTTGGGCATGTTTTAATACATTTGATACAGCTTCAGAAACTGAAATAATGATATCAAATATTTTATTTTTATTCCAATTTTTTCTACAAAAAAAATCTTCTATAACCTTCTTAGCATAAGCTAAATCTTCAACAGAATCAATTTTTATAGATACTTCTGGAGTTTTTTTAAATACGATTTCTGGAAATTCGTCTTTATCCATAACTAAATATAATTTGTCATTAGTCAAAGACAAAAGCAAATCTCTACACTCAATCGAATCTAAAGAGGATTTTAAACACATAAAATAACCTAAAAAACTTAAAATGAGAACAACATCAATGCAACAGCTTTTGTCCAATATGCCATTGCCTGTTCAAGTTTTCCCTGTTTATAAAATAGAGTACCCAAATTGTGGAATACATGCCAAAATTTAGGATTCAAAGAAACGACTTTATCCCATTCCAAAATTGCAAGCTCTATTTTACCTTCATTTAGATAGACTTCTCCTAAATTATAGAATGCCTGCCAATGGTTTGGTTTTATTCTTGTTACTTCCTGCCATTCGAGAACAGCTGGTTCTGTCAACATCTTGTCATAGTAATAAGTATTTGCTATATTCCAGTGAGCCTGCCAATAGTTTTCTTTAAACTGGATTGTTTTTTGCCACTGAAGAACAGCTTCATCAAAATTCTGTATCTGGTAATAAGAATTTCCGAGGTTGTAATGAGCTTTCCAAAAACCATATTTAGTTTTTACAGCTTTTTCCCAACACTCGATAGCCTGTTCCATTTGACCAACAGAATAGTGATAATTACCGAGATTGTAATGAGCTTCTGCAAAGTCTGGATTTAATTCAAGAACTTTATGGAACATTTCAACGGCTTTTTCTGTATTGCCATTTTCCATTTCTCTATTTGCCATATTATATGTAGCAACGGCAAATTGAGGATCGATCTCAAGTGCTTTCTCCCAATAAGACTCTGCTTCTTCTTTTCTGCCCTTTTTGTTATAGGCATTTCCTAAGTTATAAAGAACTTCGGCAAACTGTGGATTTATGATAAGAGCCTTTTGCCACTCTTCAATAGCTTCATCAATTTTGCCCTGTTTATATAGTGCATTTCCTAAATTGTAGTATGCAGGTGCAAATTTTGGATTCAAAACAGTTACTTTTTTGTATTCTTCTATTGCATGTGGAAGATCGCTATTTCTGTAATAAGCAGAACCCAAATTATAGTGAGCAACAAAGTTATTAGGGTTCAAATCAACAGCTTTTCCATATTCAGTAACGGCATTGTCCAATTTGCCAAGACCATCATAAGCAGTGCCCAAATTATTGTGAGTAAGTGCATTGTAAGGGTCTAAAACAGTTGCTTTTTCCCATTCGAGAATAGCAAGGTCAAGTTTGCCCTGTTTATAGTAATTATTTCCCAAAACATTATGTAAAGAAGCCTCTGTTGGAGAAATTTTTGTCTTAAAAAATTCATTATTTGTATTTTCTTCCTTTGGAGCAAGAGCCTCTATGAATTCCTTTACATTTTGGAATCTATCTGCAGGGTCTTTCCTCATTGCCTTTAAAATAGCGTCTTCAATTTGCCTTGGCAATGCTCTATTATACATAGTTGGAGGATCAGGCTCTGCTGTCAAGTGCATTTGTATGAGTGCAGCAGGGTTGTCTGCAATGAAAGGCATTTTACCAGTTACCATTTCATAGAGAACAATTCCGAGTGAATAAATATCTGATCTTCTATCTACTTTTTCACCTCTTGCCTGTTCAGGAGAGAAATAATAGAAAGAACCAATGATTTCACCAGGTTTTGTTATTGTATTTGAAGCTTCAACCCAAGCTATACCAAAATCAGAAACCTTTACATTCTGTTCTTCTGTTATCATTATATTTGCAGGCTTTACATCTCTGTGAACAATTCCATGTTCATGGGCATATTCAAGAGCTTGAGCTGCAGGTATAAATAACTTAATGGCATCTACATAACTAAAAGAACCATGCTCTTTTAATATTTTATCCATACTTTTTCCAGATATAAACTCGAAAACTATGTAATATATGCCTTCATGTTCGTTTATATCATAGATACCTGTTATATTTGGATGATTTAATCTTGCAGAAGCCTGAGCTTCCCTGATAAATCTATCTTTTGCCTCTGAATTTTGAACAAGTTCCTGAGACAAAATTTTAATGGCAACAGGTCTCTCAAGAACAGGATCGTGTCCTTTATATACGATTCCCATTCCACCTCTTCCAAGCTCTTCAACAATCTGATAACGACCTATGGTAGCACTTATCATATAAAAAACTCCTTCGCATTGTTAAGGATAAAAAATTACCAAGCTATTTGAAGCCAAGTTCTTCCAACTCTGAATACCTGTCCTTTAGAAAGTCTTGTCTTTCCAGACAAACGACTATTGTCAACAAAAGTTCCGTTTGTACTGTTTAAATCTTCAAGAACACATTCATTGTCATTTAAAAAAATCTTTGCATGGTGACGAGATATAAATTTATCAAGAGACAGTGATAACTCAGAAGAACTATCACGCCCAATGGAAAAAGAATTTCTAAAAGAAAAACTTTCACCATCTGATGGTCCACTCAAAACTTCTATGTTTACCTTCATAAAAATCTCCACTAAATAAACACAAATATATTAAATTATCTTTAAACAGAGAAAATAAAAATTCCTTTTATAATATAAAAAATGTGAGTTGAAAATAACTTAATTTACTGAAAAACAAAAGAAGAAAAATTATATTTTTTCTACTAAATATGTAAAAGGTGTAAAACAATATTTAACGAAGTTAAACAAGATATATATATTTGAAATATATAAGGAGGAAATTATGACCTTCAAAAATTTTATATTTGTCATTTTTATAAGTTCCGCTCTGATGATATTATCAGGTTGTGGTGGCGGCGGTGGTGGCGGTAGTGCTTCTTCTGGAGGTGGTTTTGGATTTATCCCAACAAATTCTTCAAATACCCCTACAGATTCTGATTCATCTACCTCAACAACATCTCAAACTCAAAATGATTCTCCAACTAATCCAGAAAGTAAAATGAGGAAAACATATAACTATTCTATATCTGGAAAAGGTGAAACAAGAAGTATTATAATAGATTGTTATAAAAATTGGAAAATAGATACCTCAAAATTGCCTCCTAATATCACAGTAAATCCAACATCTGGAAATGGTACTGGAGAGACATTTACAATTACTATCAAAAAAAATACAAAAGATGAAGAACAAAAAATAACTATACCTATAGTTGACAAAGATGGAAAAGCAATTTCAACTATTTCAATTACCCAACAAATAGATAAGATAAAAGATTGGTTATTTATAAATTACTTTGCATGTGATAATAACCTTGAAGATTTTCACTTTGATTCATTAAATGCTATGGAAAAAGTTGGATCAGATGAAAATACAAATCTAATAGCATACTATGATATAGGAGATAGATGGTATTTAAAAGGCGGAAAATATGACAGTATTATCCCTGAAGAAGAATGGCCAGGTGGAGCAAGAGAATTTTATTTGATCAAAGATGATACAAATAAGATAACATCTCCTGTTATAAAATATTATGATGACATATATACAAACTCTGCACATCCAGACATTTTAGCAGATTTTCTATTGCGTACTATAGAAAATTATCCAGCTGAAAAAATATGTATATCAATAACAGACCATGGTGGAGCATATTTAGGTGCAATCCAAGATGAAACAATAGATGACCAATACAATACCAGTTCAACACCCCTTACTGGTCTATACTGGGCTATAAATAAAGTGTATGAAAAAACTGGTAAAAAAATAGACTTATTACTTTTTGATGACTGTTTAATGGCAAATTTTGAAGTAGCTTATGAATTTAAAGATAGAGTTTCATATATGGTTGGTTCTGAAGAACTTTCTCTTGTTTCTATTGTTGACGGCATGAATGGTTCTGTAAATTATTATGGTTTCTTGGCAGAAACAGCAACAAGAGCATCAAGAAATAATGTTCTAAACTCTGCAATCAAATCAAGTATAGACATTACAGATTTAAATTCAACTACAACTAATTTAAGCAATCAAATCAAAAAGATACAAAAAGGATTGAAATCAAAAATCACATCAGATTATGACGGCAAAAAACTTGCAGAAGCCATTTTAAAATCAAATAAAGAAAGAAGAGATAAATTTGTAGCCAAAGAATACAGATTTACAAATTACAATACCTGTGCAATTATTAATTGCGATAAATGTGATTCTCTAAAAGAAACAATATCTGATTTTGCAAATTATGTACTTAATAATGCAGATGACACAGATAAATTAGCCGTAAAAAAAGCAACAGGTGATTTAATTGCGACTTATGCAAAAACATCAGACATAAAAGATACTTATGAAAACATATCTGATTATTATGGTTTTGTTGAACCAAGTGAAGAAAAAGAAATAGTCTATAAACCATTTGGAGAAATATATGGTCCATATTTTCAATCCATAAAACGAAATAATGTAGAGTATCTATTGTCTGTTTCAGAAAATTCAATAGCAGACCTTGGATATATGATGAAAAGAATATTTTCTCCAAGTGATGTATATGGAGATGATATTCCAAATGAAATATCATCTGCTTCAAACGAATTAAAAACAAAAGCCCAAGCTGTCTATGATGCACTTAAGGAAGTTATTCCAGAAAATTGTTACTATGGAACAGAAAAAGTATCTCTTATTATGGGGGATGATAATTATTACCATCCATTTGGATATCACAAATACTCAAATGGATTGAGCATAGCTTGGTTCGTATATAATAAAGATGATGTATTCCAAAATTGGGATAAACTTAATACTTTTAACAATCTTATAAAAGATAACAAAAAAGAATATACAATGAAGGGCGGTCCTACATTCTATAAAGATTGTCCTGAATGGCTCAGAATGCAGGAATCACTATATTAGACTAAATTTGTTGTAATAGCCTAAAAGATTAATTAGGGGCTGTGAAACAAGTAAATTTACAAAAATTATATAAAAAATACTTTTTTCACACCCCCTATAAAATATGGAGCAGAATAAAAGTTGAGAAATAAAACAGAATCAAACAACATCAAAAAGAAAAATTTACTTCTGATATTACTATCACTGATTATTTTCATCATTGGAATAGGAATGTTTGGAATACTGAAAATGATAAATGCAAGAGGCTATTCAACCGCAATATCTGCTATGACAGCCGAAACAGCAGAAGTAAATCAAATGATGGAAGGTTGTTTAAAACCAACAACAGATTTACTTTCTACTGTCAATAAATGGTATGACAATGATTTAATATCAATAGATAATGATGAAAATTTTGCTTCGATATTGATTCCAATTTTATCACAATATCCTCAAATGAATGGTTTTATAATGCTCGATTCACAAGAGCAACTATTCATGGTTATAAAAAACGATCTAAATTGGAGAAGTTATACAATAAAAAATTCAATAGTAAGCATAGACCAAGATAACTCTTGCAAAATAACAGATTTTGATCAAAATGGCAAAATGTTGTCTTCATATATGAAAATAATACCACAAGATTTAAGAGATATAATAGAATTTCCAGATAACCACTTAGAAAATTATGAAAAAAAGATAAGTTGGGAAGTTGCAAGAGCAAATCAAGCAATAGATTTAAGAAGAATTGTATTTTCTCAACAATGGTTTGGAAAAAGAAAAGTAATAAAAGCCTCAATATCCTTTAGGCTAACAGATGTCATATCAAAATTTTCATCAATACCATTTTCTGAACATTTCCAAATATTTATGACAAATCAATTAGGAGAACAAATAAACATATTTTCGGGAAGCAAAGTTCCAGAAGATATAGTAAAAGATTCTGAAAAAGCCATAAATAAAGATTGGAATGAAAGAGGCAAAAAATTATCTACCCCTGTAAGACTTGCAGATTTAGGGCTTTTGTACTATATACAACCTTTTTCAGGTGATAAATCTCTTTATTTAGGAATCATTTTATATGAACAACTTATGAAAGAACGAGTAACATCGAGTTTATCAATCTTCAATACAATTTCTTTTATAATAACTGGAATTGGTCTTGTAATGTTTTTTATGAGTATCATAATTTCAAGAAAAGAAGAAAAACAATTAGGACTTTATTCATTACCAAAAAATGAAGAAGAATGGAAAAAACTAATATCAAATGGTGAAAATGAAAATTTAGAGTTTAAATCATCTATGAGATGGGATATGGTCAAGGAGTGTAAAAATACTGTTCTTGAAAATGTGATAATAAAAACAATTGGAGCATTTTCAAATAGTGAAGGTGGAATTTTAGCTATAGGCATTGACGATAATGGAACTGTTCTTGGATTGGAAAAAGATTATTCAACGCTACAAAAACAAAATAAGGACGGATTCGAACTTCATTTAAGAGAATTGTTAAATGGTGCTTGCGGAATCAGTAATACTGCAAAAAATATCAAAATGGAATTTCCAATTTTAGATGAAAAAGAGATATGTGTTGTTATTGTTTATCCTTCTTCAGCTCCAGTTTATACAAAAATTGTCGATCCCAAAAAAGGAAAGACAGAAAAATTTTACATAAGAAGTGGAAATTCTTCAAGAGAACTTGAACAAATATCAGATGTTACGGGATATATAATATCTCATTTCAAAAACAAGAAAAACTTGTATCAAGAATAATGTTATATGTATTTAATAGACATTTGTAAATAAAAATTTACAAATGTCTATTTTTTTTAAAAAATGTCCATTTTTTTTAATTTATTTAACAAAAAATAACATTGAAAATCGCTGTAATATAAACTATAATTTAAAATAGCCAATTTTCTAATATTTTTTTATGAAAGGAGAAACCATGAAAAATTTTGCAAAATGTGCTTTGTTATTCACATGCCTATTTTTATTCGCAATCATTACTTCGGCATGTGGCGGTGGTGGTGGCGGAGACAGCTATTATCCAATGAGCTTCGTCACGAATACAGGTGGAGGAACAGGAAGTAATGTTCCTGGTGGTAGTGGTACATTTACAACAAATGGAACAACTACAATAGAAGGTGGTCAGTATGTCATAAATAACACCAATAAAGTCATCTATCTCTCAAAAAACGCATTCACTCTTGAAAAGAACCAAAAAGATAATGTAATAGCCTATATAGATGGCAAAGACATTACAAATGAAGCGACATTTACAGTTCTTCAACAGACAATAGGAAAAGGAAATGTTGCAACAGTCGTAAAAGGTCTCATAACTGCAATACAAAATGGAACTGTAACAATTCGTGTATCATATCCTGATGCCATGGATGCAGTTTTTGTAGTTACAGTTGCAGACCCTGATCTCCCATATATAGAAGCCTCAAAAAGTCAAATTTATCTTGACATGGAAAAAAGCACTCCAGATGATCAAAAATTTGTTTTAACTCTAAATGGTGCAGATGTTACAGCAATAGCCCAATATGATTCAAGTGACAAAAATGTATTTACAGTTGATTCAAATGGATTTATCACACCAGTAGGTGAAGGAGATGCAAATCTTATTGCAAAAGTTCCAGGTGCAAATGATTTATTACTCCCTGTCAAAATTCACAACCCAGCAGATCACAGAATCGTTATAAATCCTGAATCACTCGTCATGTATGTTGGTGAAACAGGAAATATAAAAGTTATGGTTGGCAAAAAAGATGTAACAACAAACACTCAAATTTGCCACTTTAGTACCGATAGCAGTATCCTAACTGTAAATGATAACGGACTTATAACAGCAAATGAAGAAGGTACAGCAACATTACACATAAAAGTAGATAATACAGAAGCTGACAAAGATGTCCCTGTTACAATAAAACCAGAAGAAGAATTTGTACTTCCTCAGATTGAGCCTGTTGTATTACTTCCTGGAAACAGTCAACAATTACATATCTATGTCGAAGGAAGAGATATTGCTCCATATTGTGACTTCGAAAGTAACAACACAAACATAGCAACTGTTGATGAAGGCGGAAATGTCCATATTGTTGGTATTGGTGACACAACTATAAGCTACACCTACAACGGTCAAGTAGAAAATGTTCAAATCAAAGGTGACAATACAGTACAAAATACAACAACTTCAGTAACAGGTCAACCTGTAACTGTCAATTCTTCAATCTATACCCCAGAACAAGCAGCACAGACAATTCAATACATAAAAGACACTGGTCTTATTGCCGATGAAAGTGTACTTGACGGTGTTGACGAAGTCGTTGAACTAGATAAAACTACAGATGTAACAAGTATTACAATAACTCTCAATGGCAAAGAAGGCAAAAAAGTTGCCGTTGTTACAAGAGAAACTGGTGAATTGACATATTTGACGACAGAAGAAGTCGGAGAAGATGGAACAATCACTTTCAATGTTGAAGAAAAAACAACAGAACTTAAAATCGACAAAGAAAATGTTTATTTGCTTGTAGGCAACACAGAGACAATAGTAATCAAAGTAAATGCAACAACTGTAACAAGTTCTGTTACATACGAAGTTATGAACCCATCTGTATGCAGTATTGATAGAAATGGAAAAATAACAGCACTTGGCTCAGGCACAACAAGAATAAGATGTCACTATGATGGTACAAAAGAAGACAAATTTATAAATGTTACAGTAGATGGTGACGAAACAAAAGTTACTTTAAATGACAATGTATTAAACCAACTCTATGAAATTGGCAAGGTTGCATACAATGCAAGTAACAAAACTCAACTTACAGTTCTCAATATTCCTGCAATATACACATATAATGGTGGAGACTACAAAATCATAGGAATTGCTGACGGTGAGTTTGATTCTTGTTTACACTTGACAACAGTAAATATGCCTTCAAGCATACAAACTATTGGATATAATGCATTTAGCAACTGTACCTCTCTAACCAATCTCACAATAGGTGAAGGTGTTACATCTATTGGCTATGGAGCCTTTTATAATTGTACAAATTTAGAAGAAGTAACAATACCTGACAGTGTTGTTACAATAGGTTCTGGAAACACAAATAATGGTGCTTTCCAAAACTGTACAAAACTCCAAACAGTTACAATTGGAAATCAGGTTACACATATATATGGAAATACATTTAGGGGTTGTAGCATGCTCAGCGATGTTACAATAGGACCTAAAGTTACATATATTGAACATGGAGCTTTTGCATATTGTACTTCTTTAACAAGTATCATAATTCCTGACAATGTCAGAACACTTGCTCCAAGAAGCAGAGGCTGGGATAGTTGGAATAATAGAAGAACTTCAGTAGGAGTATTTGAAGGTTGCATAAATCTTAAAAATATTACCCTTGGAGAATATCTAGAGACAATAGGCTATGATGTATTTAAAGATTGTACAGCATTAAAAACAATAGTTATACCTAACAGAGTTATATATGTAAGTGATAGCTCATTCTATAACTGTACAAAATTGGCTAACTTAACATTAGGAACCAGTGTAAAATATATAGAAGGCTCTGCATTCTATGGTTGTACAGATTTGACAAAAGTTAATATTCCAAACAGTGTAATAACTATTGACAGCTCTGCATTTTACGGTTGTACAAATTTAGCAATACTCAATCTTGGAACTAATGTACAAAATATAAACACTTCTGCTTTCCAAAATTGCAATGCATTGAGAAATCTTGTAATTCCAGACAGTGTAAAATCAATAAGCAATTCTGCTTTCAGAGGTTGTAGCAATATAAGTAACTTGACAATAGGTGCAAATGTTACAAGTATTGGAGAATATGCCTTCTATGGAGATACTAAATTGACAGCTGTTACAATTCCACAAAATGTTACAAGTATTGGACAATATGCTTTCAGTAATTGTGTTAATTTGTCAAACTTCACATTTACAGGAAATGTTTCAAGTATTGGAACAAATGCACTAAACACAGGCTGTAACATAGATGTAACATTCACAGACGATGTAACATATATCGGAAGCTCAATGTTCAGTGGAAACACAACACTCAGAAGCATAAATCTTCCTTCAACACTCAAAACAATCAATGATAGTGCATTTAGTGGTTGTACAGGTCTTACAAATGTAACAATTCTTCAAAACAGTGTAATAACTATTGGAAGCAATGCATTTAATGGTTGCACAAATCTTGTAAATATAACAATTCCAGAAGGTGTTGTAAATATAAATAGTTCTGCATTTTATAATTGCAAAAACCTTCCTTCAGTTACAATTCCTAACAGTGTAACAAGTATTGGACAAAGTGCATTTGAAAATTGTACAGAACTCACACAAGTAGATATTGGAGAAGGTGTTACTTATATTGCACCTTATGCATTTAAATCTTGTACTAAACTCATATATCTAAACCTCGGACAAAACATAAGTAATATAGATGTACAAGCTTTCCAAGGTTGCACTTCTTTAACAAAACTTGTAATACCTGACAGTGTTAGAATATTAGGAAATACAAACTGGGATAGTTGGAATAATAGACCTAATTCTACAGGTCCATTCTATGGTTGCACACAATTGACAGATATAACAATAGGACAAAATGTTGAAACAATTGGACATTATACATTTGCTGACTGTCCACATCTAACAAGAATAACTATACCAAGCAAAGTTACAACAATAGGATGGTATATTTTCTCTGGAGATACATCATTAAAATATGTAACTATTGAAGGAAATATAGACCAATCACTGACAAATAATAAAACATTCAACAGTGGAGCTTCAGAACTTCACATAACACTTACAAATACAGTTACACAGATTCAAACTGAAGCATTTAGAAACTTAACTGTATTAAAAACAATAAGTATTCCAAATACTGTTACAAACATCAGAACAGAAGCATTCAATGGTTGTACAGGATTGACACAAATTGTAATTCCTAATAGTGTTACAAGCATAGCTGAAAAAACATTCTACAATTGTACAAATTTAGAAAATGTTACTATTGGAAACCAAGTTGCAACAATCGGATATGGTGCTTTCTCTAAATGTGAAAAATTAACAGAAATCACAATTCCTAACAGCGTAACAAATATAGCTGGTCCAAGTTCAACAAGTGGAATCGGTGCATTCCAAGACTGTACAGGATTAAAGACTGTTAATATCAACCCAGATTCATCTACACTTACACTTATCGGAATGAATGCCTTCAAAGGATGTACTGCTTTAGAGACAATAACAGTTCCTAAAACAGTAACAGACATAGGTCAACATGCATTCTACAACTGTAGTGCACTTACTGAATTGCTAATACCTGATACAGTCGTAGTAATTGGAACAGATGCCTTCTACAATGTACCACATGTCACATATTATGGAAATGACTCTGATGCAAATGATTGGGGAGCTGTTTCAATAACTAAACAATAACTAAATAAACTTCAATCTATCCTCTGTTTTGGGTAATTCACTTACCTCAAAGCAGAGGATTTTTTATTTATCAAAATACACAATAAAAAAAATATTAAGGCGAGTTTGTAAACTAATTTTAACATTTTTTTTACATTTTTTACTTTCCATAATCATATTTTATGTGGTATAATAGCAAAAGAAATTTTGAAGTATCAAATATCAAAGATAACTTTTTTATATATATTTTTTGGAGGTTCATTAGATATGATTATCAATCCTTCTATGAGCAATATAGCACCTGTTCAAACAGCATCTACTCCTGCAGTATCAGCTCCAGTTGTACAAGAACAGTCAAAACAGCCAGAAAGTCTTGGCGATTCAGTAAGTATTACAATTCCAGCAGAAGTTCAAAAGAAATCTTCTTCAAAAAAAGCATCTAAAGCTCACAGCGTAAAAGCTGAAGCTCCACAAGTAAAATCAGAAACAAAAACAGAAGCAAAAGCTGAAGCAAAAACAACTGAGACAGCAGCTCCAGCAAGAAGTTCTGCTCCTTCTTCAATAGCACTTCTCGATGAAGGCGGACTCAACGCATTCAAGACATCACAAGCTGGTGATACATACAATTTAAACGACGGTTTCGATGAGAGCCGTGACATCGTATCAGTAAGTGCAAATGAAGGCAAACCAACAGAGCCATACACATTCAAGATTACCATGAAGGAATTAAAAGAAGGTGCACAAAATGGTCACCTCGATGCATATCTCCTTCTCAATCTCAGAGTTCCAGGTTCAAATGGAAAGCTCAATCTTCCAGACGATATCCCAGGAAGCACATCATCACCATGGAATGTAGCACTTTGTGGCTATGATGACAAAAACTTCTCAATTCTCGATGAAAACGGAAATGTTGACAAAGGTTTCTTAAAAGACCTCAAATTCAACACAGAGACATCAAGCGTTGAATTCTCACTTGACAAAGAACTCCTTCGTCAAAAAGGTTGGAAAGATGGCGATCCAATTCAACTTCAGCCATTCACAGCTAAGGACTTTGTAAAACAAGTAACAGATTCAATCGACGCCCCTGGAAACAAATCATGGGATTCAGGCAAACTCAATGCTTTTGCTGATACACTTAAAGACCACACACTCGCAGACGGAACAAGACCAGTTGACAGCTGGAGAAACGACATCATTTACTTCGTAATGACAGACCGTTTTGCTGATGGCGACAAGACAAATAATGATCACGTTGACACAAGCAATGCAAAGAGATATCACGGTGGAGATATCCAAGGTATAATCGACAATCTCGATTACATCAAAGACACTGGTGCAACAGCAATATGGCTAACACCTGTAATGAAAAACCAAACAGAATTCTTTGATTCAGACGGTTACCATGGTTATTGGCCAATCGATTTCTTCCAGACAGATGAACATGTCGGTTCAATGGAAAAATTCTCAGAACTCATCGACACAGCTCACAAGAAAGGCATGAAGATCGTTCTCGATATCCCATTAAATCACACAGCTTGGGAACATCCATTCTACAAAGACCCAGAAAAGAAAGAAACTTGGTACCACAACATTGGCGACATCCAAGATTTCGACGATCCATATCAGGCAGAAAATGGTTCAATGTTTGGTCTCCCAGATTTGGCACAGGAAAATCCTGAAGTTTCAAAATATTTGATCGATGTTTCTAAATTCTGGATTGACAAAGGTATCGATGGATTCAGACTTGATGCTGTAAAGAATGTACCAGTATCATTCTGGAACGAATTCTCACACGAAATTCACCAGTATGCAGGTCAGGACTTCTACTTAGTCGGTGAATGTTTCGATGGCGATCCAGCTAAGTTGAACAAATTCCAAGGTGCAGATATGGATGCTCTCTTTGATTATCCACTACACTTCACAATGAAGAATGTATTTGCACATGACGGAAGCATGAGAGAACTTGCAAACAAAATGGCTGAATGTGATGCAAAATATGAACATCCTGAAATGATGTCAGCCTTCCTTGATAACCATGATACAGTCAGATTCCTCACCGAAGCTGGTGGCGACAAGAACAAAATGAAATTAGCTCTCGGATTCCAAATGACAATCAATAGAATCCCAAGCGTTTACTACGGAACAGAACAAGCAATGGATGGCGGTTGCGACATCATGGGTGAAATCCACAACAGAGATGACATGGAGTTTGGCAAAGATCCTGATATGTTAGCATACTTCAAACAGTTGACAACAATCAGACAGGAAAACCCAGCACTCCGCACAGGCGATATGAAAGAAATGTGGCAAGATGACAAGGTTCTTGCATACTCTCGTTCATGCCCAGAGCAGGAAGCAATAGTCATTCTCAACAATAACTACAATCCAGAATACAGAGAGATTCCTCTCAGAGCAGAAAGCGGAATCAAAGACGGAACAGTTATGATGGATAAGATGACTGGTAAGACAGTAACAGTACAGAACGGCAAGATTTGTGCAACAATCGATCCAAAGCGTCCTGGAATCTTTGTTCCTGTAAAATAGTGTAAATTTATAAACATATAAAAAATCCTCTCTCAAAATTGGGAGAGGATTTTTTTTGTTGCTATATTTATGAATTTTACCTGCTGCTTATGCAGCTACTTTATACCGCCTGTAAACATATTCGTAAATCTTCTTGCGACATTCTGATAAGCTGTTCTCGTCGTAGCACTCTGGTAACTCCTCCCATAATGTATATTTGATCAGGTTAGACACTGTATCCCTCGTTACCTGTTTATCTGTCCAGTGGTCAAGCTCAGAAATCTTCGCCTTTATCTTTTTCAAAAGGCTTGCAGATACTTCCTTAATTTTCTTTATGTCCGACTTAGAAAGATCATCTCGGAAAAGCATATCATAAAGTGAAAGCTCTTCATCACTCTCAAAGCCCTCACGGACATACCTTTTCTCTTCCTGCTCTAAACTTTTGACTAAATTCATCAAATCAATAAAGGTTTTCTCGATGTTAGCACGGTCTTGTTCACTATTATAATCAGTGATAATCTTCTGATATCGCTCATAGTAGTTGATACGATTTGGACTGTTTAAAAGCAAACAATCCAATTTCTGTTCAATAATCTCTTTCAAATCTTTCATCATGAGATTTTTTTTCTTTACCTTCGCAAATTCTTGTCGCAAGCGATCAAAGTCGATAGCACTTATATTCCAGCATGATTTATCATTTACAGTCTCATAGTCTATTTCTAAATATTCGCTGATTATAGAGTTAATCTCCACACTCAGATCGGTTATGTCAATACGACTACGCTTTTTCTGTAGCTCTTTATATATTGCATCTATGGCTTCATACTCTTTCCGAGTGGAAGGTGCAATATCGCCACGGTTTGTGTATTTTATCAATCGTTTTAGCTCTGTTGCATATGTGGAGAATGTTTTTTTATCCTCAATAGTTTCACAGACAGCATTGGCAGCAATCTGAATTAGCGACAGTTTCTTAAAATCAAGTGCATTTATCAGTTTGGCAAGCTCAAAGTTGTGTTCATCAAGAAATATTTTTGCATTTTCTATGATGTCAATAATACGAGCAATCAACTCATCCTTGTCCACGGTAGGCTCATCGCCCCCATTACTGCCAATATTAGCAGTATAATCTGCCAAAGCCTTGCGGAGTGCTTTAACTATTCCAATATAGTCGATAATCAAGCCATTACTCTTGCCCTCGTTTACACGATTGGCACGGGCGATGGTCTGCATTAGCGTATGTGCTTTAAGTGGCTTGTCCAAATAGAGACAAGATAAGCACTTCACATCAAAACCAGTGAGCCACATAGCACAGACGAATACAACACGAAGAGGATTGGAGGAATCTTTGAATTCCTTGTCCAGCTCACGCTTTTCCATTTTAGTCCTATGATACTTTATATCTAAATTCCATTTTTTGAAAGTCTGAATCTCGTTCTGTTCCTGACTGATAACTACAGCCATTTCCGTTTCCTGCATCCATTTCAGTTTACGCTCCAGTTCCTGTGCCTCCTGTTGCGTAGCCGATTTAATTCTTGCTTTCAAGTCTTCGATTCCTTCCTTCCAATATTCCTGAACGAAATTATACATACGAACGCAGGTAACCTTATTGAGGCATACGAACATAGCCTTGCCAGTGGTCCACAAATCGGAATAGTGATCGACAAAATCCTTTGCAATATATCTCAAGCGTGGCTCTGCCGTCAGAATATGTATTTCCTTAGCGAATTCAGCTTCCAGCTTGTCCTGTTGTTCTACATTGAGATCGGCATTTTCGATAGCATCAAGAATGCGGTCGGTAATTACTGGATTATTTAGCTTACTAATCTTTTCGCCACGATTCTCATAATAAAGCGGAACAGTAGCTCCATCTTCCACAGCTCGTTTGAAATCATAAACGGAAATATAACCGCCAAAGGTACGGGCTGTGATGTTATCACTGGAAAGGAGCGGTGTACCAGTAAATCCAATACGCACCGCTGTAGGAAGCAGTTTCATCATATTATCGGCAAAGATACCATACTGACTACGATGTGCTTCGTCCGATATGATTATGATATCGTGGTCAGGATATATAGGCTGAGCTTCTGGCATATTAAATTTCTGTATCAGCGTAAATATAAAGCTTGGATTGCCCTTCAGCTTAGCAATAAGGTCACTACCGCTGGTGGCAATGAACTGCGAAGCCTTAGTTTTTCCAAGTAAACCGCAGTTCTCAAATGTATCGCTGATCTGTTTATTCAATTCATCACGATCAGTCAGCACCACGATTGTAGGAGAGCCTGCAAATTTGCGACGAATCTTCTGGGCAAAGAAAAGCATAGAATAGCTCTTTCCAGAGCCTTGGGTATGCCAAAATACCCCAAGTTTGCCCTCGTTGAGCTTTCTCGCTTCGTATGACTTGACCGCTTCGTTAACACCGAGGTATTGATGGTTTCGAGCAAGTATTTTTACTGTTTTGCCACCAGAATGGTCATAAATTATGAAGTTCTCCAACAAATCAAGAAAATTTTCCTTTTTGCAGATACCTTTCAACATAGTCTCCAAAGCCACACTCCCCTGCTCTTTTTCATCAAGCCTCTTCCATTCATGGAAGAATTCATACTTACTACCCAATGTTCCAATTTTTGCCTCAGTGCCGTTGGAGAGCATAAGGAAAGAGTTATAATAAAACAGGTGGGGTATCGTATCCTGATAATCTGTATAGTTGTCATCATAGGCCATCTGAACATCTACGGTGTTTTTCTTTAGTTCAACAAAAAGAAGTGGCAAACCATTAACGAATCCTACTATATCTGTGCGACGGCGGTAGAGATCGCCATGAATTTTTAGTTCTTTTATTGCAAGGAAATAGTTGTTCTCTGGGTGCTGGAAATCAATAACAGTGGCTTTTTTCGTTTCCGTTTTACCGTCCGAACGCTTGATTGTTACAGGGATTCCGTCACGGATTAGAAAATATTTTTCCTCGTTGATTTGCAAGAGCGATGAGGTGGAAAGATGTTTTTCCAAAATAGTTTTTGCCTCATCCAGTTGTTCCTTGGTAATCCATGGATTGAGTTTTTTCAAGGCATCACGAAAATACCGTACAAGTAGGATTTCATTGTACGATTTCCGACCAAAAGTGCCATTTTCACCAAGAACCTCGGTGTTATAGGCAAATTTAACATCCCAGCCAAGCTTGTTTTGGAGAAGATTTCCAGCACTTTCCTGTACAAGAATATTTTCAGAGTAATCGTAACTCACGCTTTCGCCTCCAATCGTTCATACTCTGCAACTAATTCGTCAACAGCGGCCAATGTGTAAAAATTTTTTTTCGTTCCCGTTTTGTTTCGCGGATCGAGGTAATTAGGTTGACATAAGGTAGGATTGGATTTAATTTTATCCATAGCTGCATTGAATGTCTTGCCAAATTTGATGCTAGGTTTCTTTTCTTTCGCCCTTTTTCTAAGATCTTGATATCGTAAGGGAGGTAGATCTGGTTCTACTCTATAAATTGGGGCATTAGGATCATCTGTTACACGAACCGACTTTCTGAGTGCAACGGCATCAGGGCTTCGCTCTAACGCCGCGATAATATCCGCATTTTTGGCATCACGAACTCTATCGGCATATACATCGAAACCAACGACGATACTATCTTGGATACCCTCCTCACTCAATTTTCGAACGGATTGGATTACTTTGTTCACAAACTCATTATGTGCGCTACCATAATCCTGTTTCAAATAATCAATGGGATTAAATGGCAATTTCATCCCAACGGGTAGGATGATCAAATTGTCGTCTTTTGTGATATCCTTGTTAAAATACTTCTTTACGAAATCATCATAGTTCAGAACGGCCTTGCTCATCAACATGAATATTACAGGATTCAATTTAATCTCAATAAAATGAACACTCGTATTCCGATAATCATTCAGAAGTTCAAGGTTATCAAGAACCGCCTGAAATTTTTTGTTCTTTTCCCGCATGTTAATGTGATCTCTGGCAATTACCAGCAACTTTGAGAAGCCCTTTGTATGGATACCGTCTTTTTCATATATTTGCTTTTTCCCCACATATTTATATACATACGCTTTCAGTGCCAGTTCCCATGCATTGATGATCAGAATAGTCGCCGTAGGATATCTGAACGCAATATGAGGCTTGTTATGAATCTCAATCCCTGCGAAGAGCGCCGCTTGGGAAGAATCTAAAAGCAGCTTTGTTACCGATTTCCCACGTGCCATTTTCACACCTCGATTTCACCGCTCATCAGCTTTGGAAGCAAACGATCACGTGCTTCTCTTGCAGATGAAATCTGCAAGGAACAGTCTACTAATTTGAAATAGATAGATCTTGAATAATTACTGTATTGTTCAATAATTTCTGATGGTGGAACTAATAGTAGTTCCTGTGATAAAAAGTCCTTCCATCTATAGTTTACTATGCTACTTGCACTGTGCTTGTCATATTCTTCTGTTTTGCCAGTTGCTCTCATGTATTTGAAGCAATCATGTAAATAATACGAGTATCCTGTTTGCGGACGAATGAGTTTGCAGAAACTCGCACACATTACATTATTTCTCCAAGCATCGAGCATTACGGAAGAAACAAGTAAACATCGGGCAACGCCTTCTGTGCGGCTCCCTCCTGAGACTTCAAATACAATGTCCCCATCGGTTAAATTTCTGGACGAAAGATTGCTTTCTGTATGAAAGCGGAAAGGTATGGATAAAAGATCACCATGCGTTATACCGTATAAATCTGTGCCGCGAATAACATATGCTTCTTTTGTATTCTTACCCGTCGGAGATTCTTCGCCCCAACCTCCTCCTATTTCATAAGAAATCAGTTCTGAAATGGGAACTTTTTTCCACCCTTTAGGCACACCATCAACAATAGGTGTCTCTTCATATCCTGGAAAACGGAGATTGACAAACCACTCTTTATAAAGTCGCTGTGCCATTTCCTCAAGAAGTTTGATTTGCTTTTTGTTGTTTTCAATTAGGTCATCGTAGGCAGAAAGATATTTTGCGATTCTATGTTGTTGTTCTACAGTTGGTCTTGGGCAGAGCAGTTTTCGTAGTATTGTCTGTGTTATCAGAGGCTGAGCTGAACCGCCAGCATAATTGTTTAGATTAAGTGTTTGTAACATATAATAGCAAAATTGTTTATCATCTGCCTTTTCATTAACATCAACTACAAGCGTATTATCAGAAGCCCAGAATGAATCTTTACAATACATTACAGAGCCACAATATGCTCCTACTCTTCCAAGTATTATTGAGTTAGAATACAAATGGCTGTTAGTATAACCAATTATTCCATTAGATCCATATACAGGATATTCCCCTATATTAGAGGCTTTTATTGATTTTCCATTATGAAAAGAGAAGATATTGCCAAAAGGAACTTTTTCATACAACATATAAATCCTCCCACTTCATTATTATAATTATTAATTCATACTATGTTTTAAAAATATTAATAAAAGAAAAAGAGACTATGCTAATATACTACAATAATATTACAGCAATTTTCATAAATAATAAGAAAAATAAAATATTTTAGTTTGGGGTGTAATGCAACGAACGACATCATGAGCGAAGCGAGTGTTAAAGTGAGTGTATTATACCCCAAACTAAATTTGCACTAATTTTTTGAAAATTGCTGTAAATGTATAACGATTATATCCCCATCTCTTTCATACTTTGTGAAATTAAAATAACTCGTTGTGTTAGTTGATTAATATTTTAAAATCTACCCAAACAGCCTCTGTTTAGAAGAGATGTCATTGCGAGGGAGCTGTGCGACCGTGGCAATCTCAACCACTTAATTTAAATTTAGTAATTTATTAAGTAGATTGAGGACAACATTCTAAATAGAGGCGATCGACTCAATTTTTAAGTAAATAATAATTTACAGACTTAGATTGCCACGGCTAAAGCCTCGCAATGACAAAATGGTAATATACAGGCATATATTGGATAGTTCACAGCAACTTTTTATTTACTTATTTTTATTAAAATCAACTATAACAACGAGTTATTTACTTGTGTTAAATAAAAATTTTGTTCCTCGTGTGGAATGTTCAGTGCTTTAATTGCGTTTTCTGCTGTCAAATTTAGATTTTCCATTAATGACTTGATATTATTGATAATAGCATTTGTCATTCCTCTTTTTTCTCCAATCTTTTCGCCTTCAACGAAACCTTCACGCCTTGAGCCATTAATTGCATTTGCTTCGTCATGTAAACGCTTTTCACGATAGAAGGCCAATCTTCTTAGCTTTTCATCAGCACTCAATTCACGAACTTTAACAATTACATCCTTTACTTCAGGAATTTTTGTTGACATTTCTAAAGCCATAAGTTCCTCCTCCTTTTCTGCGTTTATCAATTTTAGCCAATCTTCTACTGGCTTGCCTTTTTGAGATTTTTTTACTTTTCTAAGTTCAAAAAAATAGATCGAAAATTTATCTGTCAAAAGCTCTTTTCTCTCTTTTTCTAATATTTGAAAATGAGATTGGTATTCAGGAGATTCAAATAAATTGAAATTAATAATGTTAATGCAAATAGTCTTTCTTAAAGAATCATATTCTTCTGAAGTTTTTAATTCCTCTGAATAAATTTTAGACCAATAGTAAAGGGTACGATCTTTAAATGCAGGTTCGCTATTTACTTGCATTTCTATATTTATTATTTTTGTTTCAGAATCATTGACATCTTTTAATTCAAGTTTCAAATCAAGTCTTGAAAATTTTTCTCCACAATATTCAGAAGGTAATTCAACATTATCAAAGTGAATTTCTTTAATATCGTCAGGTTTTATCTCGAGAATATCTGCAAGAAATCTTATTATAATATTTTTATTTCTTATTCGCCAAAAACTCTTTTAAATATTATATCCAATTTTAATTTTACAATTTTGGGTAGCTGTTCAGTCATTATTTACATCCTATTTTCTTATTTTATTATATCATAATAATTTTAAAAAAACAATAAAGATTATATCTCCATCTCTTTCATATTTTGTGAAATGGTATCCATTAGATCATTGGATTCCGCCTGAAGGGACAGGAGTTCTCTGTGAATCTCCACCATACGCTCGGCAAAATCCACTCCATCATCCTCTATGGGAGCTACACCAACATATGCCCCAGGTGTGAGTGACCAACCCTTTCCTTCAATTTCAGAAATACTCGCAAGTTTACACAGACCAAGCACATCAACATAAACTCCATTGCCAAATTTTTCATAGAGCCAGTTCGCTTCCTTGGCAACGGTCAGCATATTGTCGATATGTGAAATTCTGTCATCATACTGTTTCTGAACATTCTTTTTGTCACGCTTTTCAGCGGATTCTACATCTACTTTGGCAATCTTACGAAGTGAGGAGAGCTTTTCCTTCAGAGCAGATACGATTTCGGCAAATAAATCCTGATTTACAGCAGACCTAAGTTCATCATCATCGATAACATCAGCCTCTGAGTGTAGATAATTGTGATATTCTTTTAAAAGTGCAGTATACTTCTCGGTCTCACCACGATAAAGCCATACGATAGCATTTAAATTTTTAATTTGCCATTCGCTCCATTCATTCAATGTGCGATCAACAACAGTGTAATAATTTCGAGCATCAATAAACAAGACCTTATCTCGAATATCTTCACTCTTTGCCTTATCGAAAAACCAAAGAGAGCAAGGCAGAGATTTTGTATAGAAAAAGTTATTGCCAACTGAAATCATCACATCAACATGTCCAGTGCGGATCAGTGCCTCCCTAATATCTTTATCTTTGCCCTGACTGTCAGTAGCAGAAGAAGCCATAACAAAGCCAGCCCTTCCATTTTCATTCAAATAAGAATAGAAATAGGAAATCCACAGATAGTTAGCATTACCGACTTCTTTATTCTTGTTAACCGAAGGCATACCAAACGGAAGTCTTCCTGCACTCTCGCAGGATTCAGCTTTGACCTTATCAACATTGAATGGAGGATTTGCCATAATGTAATCGCAACAACCATTCAGATTGTGTGCATCATGATAGAAAGTGTTCGCTTCGTTACCAGATTTGACAACACCACTTAAACCGTGAACAGCCATATTCATTAAACATAGCTGAGCATTGTATTCCACTTTTTCTTGACCATAAAAAGTCATAGTGTTGTTAGCGTTCATACCAATGGCATTTACAAAATCACCACTCTGCACGAACATACCGCCACTACCACACGCACAATCCAGCAAAATTCCTTGTTTAGGTTCAAGAATATTTACAATCATCTTTACAAGTGATTTCGGTGTGAAAAACACACCGTCATCAGAAGCGACAACAGGAGCAAATTTACTGAGAAAGTATTCATAAATGCGACCTATTACATCGCCACCGACATCATCAAGAGCACTATTATTGAAAATACGAAGAAGTTCAGCGAGAAGCTCATCAGAAAAATCAGTATAACTTTTCGGCAAAATGCCTGTGAGTTGTTCGCTCTGTTCCTCGATAAGTTGCATAGCATTATTGACAACTTCACCGAGACTGTTCATTTGATGACCATCTTTATTGATAAGATTAGCAGAGGCAATATTCTCTGGCAAATTAACGAGATATTCGTACTGAGCCTCTTTCGGAAGGAACAAAGCACTTTTTGCAGAAAAATCGCTTGCTTCAACAGGCATTACACGCCCACCACGAGAAGGACGCCCCTTTAAGATTTCTTCTTCCACCTTTTTAAATCGACTGTAAGCATAGCGAAGGAAGATAAGACCTAAGACAGGCATACAATATTGATTTGAAGTCAGCTTAGACCCAGCTCTCAGAAGATCAGCGGAGTCCCATAGTTCCGACTCTAATTTGCGTATATTAATCATTATTATTCTCCTTCTTTGCGACTTGGAGGATTTATTTTATCACAATTATGTCAAAAAATCAATGAATATATTCTAAACTTTTTAGGTTCAATATTATGGCAATTTTCAAAAATACTAAACTTGTATTATTATTTTTGAAAATTGATGTAAATATTATAAATCTTTAGGATTAGAAAATATTATTGATATATCAACTCCAAAATCAGATTTTAAATCACATTCACCATACAAGCATATTGGATATTCAACATTATCTTTAAATCGTCTATCTCTCGTTCCATTTTTATTTCTATATTTCCAAGTTTTGCCAATAATTTTTGAATCTTTTGGCACTTTATTTTTTTCCATAAATTGTATTTTTTTAGATTTTACAAAAATATCAAGATAATCAACAACACCAATATTATCACCAATCAAAATCAACAATTTATCTTCTAAAAAAAACAAACTTTCATTTTCACATTTTAAAACACAAACATTAGCTTTTGTCTTAAATGGGAATGGAATTTTCTTAAATACTTTACAGGGAACTAATTTTGCAAATTCCCCTGCCCCACCTGCATATTTTTCATCAAGAACTTTACTTGAAGAGAATCTTCTCCAAACTTTTTTAGAAGATTTAATAATATTCAAAATAGGTTCAATTTTAGATTTATATATAAAATCGTCTTTGTAATAATCATTTTTTATATTATCTAAATCAACACGACAAAAAGTTATAAATAAAAATTTAAAAATAATAGGTAATAAAAATAAATAAAAATGATTTTGGAAAAAAGCGACTAAAAGAGCTGATAATATAATAATTACATTTATAATTTTATCTATTTTTATAAAATTTGTAGCTGATAGAACAACTGAGTCAAATCCAAGTGCAACAAAATTATTTATATTCGTATTTATTATATCTTTTGATTCAGAAGAATTATTTTCTGAATATTTTTTTTCATTTAACTTTAATTTTTTTTTATGTTTTAAAGACTTTGTCTCTGTTGTAACATATCCAACATTTTTATTTTGATATTTTTCTATATTCATAAAATTATTAAGCAAAAAGCCAAACTCCATATTTAATATTAAAATTTTTAACTTTTAGTAAAAATCAAATATACAATATTTAAAATTCCCAAGAAAATTGAAATATTGTAATAAAATTTTAAATTATCTATGTTTATAAATTTAAATCTGCTCATAACAAAATAAGTTAAAAATAAAAGACAAAAAGAAATAACATAGGCGAAAAATGAAAATTTCATATAGAACAAAGACAATAAAATCAAAACAGATACTAATTCAAATTGCTTTCCAAAAATAAGAAAAATACCTGTATTTTTTGATACATACAAAAATTCTTTATCAAATTCATCTAAAAAATCAAGTTTGAAAATAGAAGCAAAAAGAAAAGATATAAAAAACAATGGAACAGACTTTATTATAAAGTTGTCTAAAAAATCAGAAAGAATAAAAGAACCATTCAAATATTTATAAACAGGAATAAAAAGAAGAATTACAAATCCATATTTTAAAATAAACAATAATCTTTTTAAACCAAATTTCAAAGCCTTTTTATCTTTTGAATAAAGAAGTGAAAATCCACGGCATAAATCAGAAAAAATCACAAGTAAAATCAAAACAGTAAAATCTTTTTTTTGCAATATCAAGATTATGACTATTATATTTAAAATCAAATGCAAAAAAGAAAACAATTCTGAAAAATCAATATCATTTTCTGTTTTATCACTTAGAATTTTTTTTAAAAGAGAATAATCCTTCATCTTTTTTATAGACAAACCTATAAAAGGAGAAAGACAAATTAAGAAAATAAGACTAAAAACAGATAAAATATCGCTCATCTAAATGTTATTCCAGCTGAAATTCCAAATATAAAAGATAAAAGAATAAATCCAAAAATATTTAAAAAATAAATTACTTCAGACTTTGACAAAAATTTTAAAATTCTCAATTTTATTAAATTCCACAATCTTAAAGTAATTCTTGCATTTTCCATATTAAAAGTTGGTAATTCTTTTCTTTTAAATATAAAATATAAAAAATAGAATATTGTAAAAGCTATAAAAAATATCTGTAAAGAAGGGAAAGCACCTAAAAAAATATTCGATCCATCAACTAACATTTGATTTAAAATTCCAGTTTCAGTAAGTGAAGAATATATATAAGGTAATTTAGAATCAACAGGAATAACTCCCCTTACTGCTATTTTAACAAATTGATAAATAATTGAAAGATTCAAGCAAGAAAACAGATATAATGCAGAAAGTGAAACAACGGCAGAAGCAATTCCAGAAAAAGCTGAATGTCTCAACTTAAATTGTGAAAATTTTAATATAGATAAAAATCTACACATAGAAATTATCAACAATATAAAACCAAAAGCCAAAAATAAAAATACAAATATCGAAGTTAAATTTAAAGTAAAAGATATAAATGTTGAAGGTATATAGTAGAATGAAATACATAATAGGGATTCAAAAAATAACCATACTGCAAAAAATATTCCAAAAGGCGGAATAAATGAAATCAACAACAATAATTTAAAAGACCAAGATAAAATTGGATCTGTCGCCCTTATTTTTGATAAATACAACAAAAATAAAATCCCATAAGCAAAGAAAAATAAAAACAATGCTGAAACAGAACTTTCAGAATTAGCTCCTCCACAACAAATAGTTATAATACTTGCAATTAATGGAATAGGCAAATATTTTGCTTCTTCTATTTTGTCTTTTAAAAACAATTCCGCAGAAGAGGCAAAAAAAGAAAATGCTCCAAAAAATGAAATCGCATATCCAACAATTTTTCCAGTTGTATGTCCAGAATACGAAAGCATTATAAAAGAAGGTGAAAATCTCATCACTAAATAAATTCCAGTTGTCAAAATACACAAATTAAAAATAGCAGATAAAAAATGATCGAGATTGACAACTTTTTTAATCCAATGTGTAAATGGATGAAGTCCAGACAATATAAATGATCCAAAATAAATTAATATGATTGCAATAGAAACTTTTTGAGCACTCTTTAAAGAACCTCTTTTAATCAGAGAAGAAATCGACATTCCACTTTCTCCACCATTGTAGGCATATAAAAAAAAGACAGATATGGAGAATAAAAAAGAAACGAAAAGTAATGATGAAATAGCAGACTCAGCCCCATCTTCTGCTCCTTCTGATTTTAAACGAACAATAAGTCTATAGAGAAGTAATGCAATTATATTTACACAGATTGGGAGAAAATAAATATTATTTGTCAAGAAAAATAAATTTGTAAGAGATAAGAAAAATAAAAAATAACCTGCATATCTACTCTTTAATTTTGTATCATTCTTTGAATACAAAAGCCAAAGAAAAACAAAAATACTTACACAGGAAGAAACAGCAAGTATCATAAACTTAGAAAAATGGTCTGCACATAGAAAAAGTGGATCACCACAAGTGTGTTTTTTTAAAATAAGAAAATAGTACAAAAAAGAAATTTGCAAAAATGACAATGCAAATATAAATAAATTTTTCTTTTTTACAGATATTCCAATTGATATTAATAAAAGAATTATGTCTATAGCAGAAACATAATAACAGATATGATTTACAAAAACAAAAATATTTTCTAAAAAAAACAAAATCCAAGAATCAAGTATTATCAAAAGGCAGAAAATAAAAGAAAGAATATTTCTCAAAATTTTATTTTCTGTCTTTAAGATCAAAAAGCCAAAAATTACAGGCAATAAAACTGTTGCATAAGTTAAAAAAATTTCATACTCCATATTTTTTTTCTTTCAATCATTCCCCCATTTTCCCTTTTTATTTTTCGATTGCTATTAATTTTTTTGCAGGAAGAAAGGCTATCATAAAAGAAAATGAAAAGAAATAATAAAAAGTGGGTATAAAAGCATTAAAATGGAAGACAAATTTAACTATTTTCGACAAAAAATGGAGAAAGAAAATATTCCTTCTCTTGTGATTGATATATTCAAAAAACACTATCAAAAACTTACAAGTGGAATAAGTACATATATTTCAGACAAAGATATTAAACCTATTGAAAATCTCCCACACCTAACAAATATTTTAGAAGATTATTCAGAAAAAGCTAA
This sequence comes from uncultured bacterium, assembly GCA_902790465.1. Lineage (GTDB taxonomy): Bacteria > Vulcanimicrobiota > CADAWZ01 > CADAWZ01 > CADAWZ01 > CADAWZ01. The sequence continues at coordinate 41,662 of CADASF010000003.1, forward strand.
AAAAATAAATAAAAAAACAGTAATAATAAAATTAAATGGCGGTCTTGGTACGGGAATGGGAATGGAATGTGCAAAATCTTTGATCAAGGCAAAAAATGACATTTCATTTCTCGAGATAATAGCTCGTCAATCAATGAAAAATAATCAAAAATTGATTCTTATGGAGAGTTTTGCAACATATAATGATTCTAAAAAAACTCTCGAATCAATAATGCCCAAAGAAAAAGACATTGCAAGACATTTTATTCAAAATAAAGTTCCAAAAGTTCAACAACAAGATTTAATGCCTGCTGTTTTCCCACAAAATTCAAATCTTGAATGGTGTCCACCAGGACATGGAGATATATATACTTCTCTTGTGATTTCGGGAATACTCGATTCATTGATAAAAAATGACATAGAATATGCTTTTATTTCAAATGCCGACAATTTAGGGGCAATTATGGAAAAAGCAATTCCAGCATATATGTCTGAAAATCAAATACCATTTTTAATGGAAGTAGCAGAAAGAGAACTTGAAGATAGAAAAGGTGGTCATATAGCTGTTGGTAAAAATAGCAAAATTATTTTGAGAGAATTGGCTCAATGTCCTGATAAGGATTTAAACCATTTTCAAAATATCAGAAAACACTGTTATTTTAATACAAATAGTATTTGGATAAATTTAAAATCTTTAGCAAAAAAATTGAAAAGAAACAATAATTTTCTCGAACTTCCACTCATCATAAATAAAAAGACTGTCGATCCTCGTGATTCAAATTCAACACCTGTATATCAACTTGAAACTGCTATGGGTTGTGCCATTTCATCTTTTGAAAACGCAAGTGCAGTTATTGTTCCAAGAGATAGATTTAGACCAGTAAAAACGACAAGCGACCTTGCACTTTTGAGGTCTGATGTCTATCGCCTAAATAAAAACGATATAATCGAAAGAACAGATAAAAATAAAAAATTGCCATTTGTACTACTCGATCCAAAATATTATAAAAATATTGATGATATGGAAAAAAGATTTCCCAATGGCATACCTTCATTAAAAAATTGTAGTTCATTAAAAGTATTGGGAGATGTAATAATATCAGACAAAGTAGAATTATTTGGTGATGTTTCTATTGAAAATAAAACGGACAAACAAGTTACAATACCCGCTGGTATAAAAATAACTGGTGAATATATTTGCTAATAATTGAAAACAAGAAAAGCAACTGCTAAAAAACAGAAGTTGCTTTTTTATATTTATTTAAAATAATGACAGATTCTGTCATAGTTATTTGGTATAATAAAATCAGCAATTTAATTAAAACAAAAGGGGAAGAATGATGCTTTCAAAAGGGCAACAGTTAAAAACGATTTCTGGCGATGAAATTACAATCAAAGAATTCATAGCAGAAGGCTGTCAAGGGGAAGTCTATAAAATTGACTATAAAGGTGAAGAAAAAGCTCTAAAATGGTACAAAGAATCATTTTTAAGTTCTAATGGCAACTTAAAAGCATTTTGCGAAAATATAAAAAATAACATAGAAAAAGGCAAACCAAGTAACGAATTTTTGTGGGCTCTCGAAATTACAGAATGGCAGGATAATACTTTTGGGTATATTATGGATTTAATACCTTCAGGATATTATACCATAACAGAATTTATGTTATGCCATGTAAGATTCAAATCATATCGTACAGTAATAGATGCCTGTCTAAAAATCGTATCTGCCTTTAGAATACTTCACAATAAAGGATACAGCTATCAAGATATAAATGATGGTAACTTTTTCATAAATCCAGAAAATGGTGATGTTCTAATATGCGATAATGATAATGTTGCTCCAGATGGAACCGAAACTGGAATTTTGGGAAAACCTCGTTATTTAGCTCCAGAGATTATACTTGGAAAGAACAAGCCAAACAGTCTATCAGACAGATTTTCAATGGCAGTAATACTTTACATTCTATTTTGCAATAATCACCCACTGGAAGGAAAAATATCTTTAGAAAATGCTTTAACTTCTGATATACAGAAACAAATATATGGAAGTGAACCACTTTTCATAATGGATCCTAATGATAAAAGAAATGGACCAGACCCAGTAGCTAACAAAAATTCTATTATGATTTGGAAATGTTTACCAAGCTATATGAAAGACATATTTATAAAAGCATTTAGTAAAGAATCATTTGAAAACCCAACCACAAGACCAAGAGAAATTGATTGGTTAAAAGCATTGACAAGGTTCAGAAATGAAATAGTCCCCTGCTCTTGTGGAAATGAAGTTTTCACAGAAAATGGAGAAAGTCGTATTTGTGATAATTGTGGAAAAGAGATTAAAATTCCATTAAAGTTGGAATTCAAAGATTATTCAATTCCAGCACTACCAAATAGCAGAATATACAGATGCCAACTTGGTGTATGTAATGTAGATGAAGCATTAAATATAGTTGCTTCAGTTATCATGGATAAAGATACTAATGAATTATGTATTAATAATAAAACATCAAATACTTGGGATACAGTAACACCATCAGGAGAACATAAAAATATTTCTCCTAATGATAACATTCCTCTACAAGACGGAATGACATTTGTAATATATGACCAAGAAGTAAAAGTAAAAAAGAAAGGGAGAAATATTGTGCCAAATATAAGCAAATTGGAAGAAATTCCACGCAGAGAACTAACAGTTTTTTTTGTACTCGATACATCTTCAAGTATGAGCGAAACACCAATAGCCGAGTTAAACCACGCTGTAGAAGAATGTACAGAAACATTAATAGAAGTAGCAAAAAACAATGCTGATGCAAAGTTAAAAATAGCAGTAATGGAATTCAACTCAAATTGCAGATGGATAACAAACAATGAACCAGTATCATTAGAAGATTTTGATTGGGAATACCTTGAATGTGGTGGAGAACAAAACATAGGTTCTGCTCTAAATGAACTCAACGACAAACTATCAGGATATAAATTTTTAGATTCAATGAGAGGGGCTTTTATGCCTGTTATTATATTTATGACAAATGGGCATGCAACAGATGACTATCAAAAATCATTGGCTGAAATCAAAAAAAATAAGTGGTTTAAACATAGTACTAAAATAGGATTTGCAGTTGGAGACGAAGCTGATGAAAAAATGATTGCTTCTATAGTTGGAAATTGCGAAGCTGTCATCAAACCAGGTGATATTCCACTATTCAAAAAATTGATGAGATTTGTATCAGTTAGAGATTCAATGTTTGATGAGACATCACAAGAAGATTATGATATTCCAAAAATAACCAGTATATCTAATGGTTCTCAACAACTACCAACAGTAAAATGTACAAAAGCAAAAATAACTATGGAATTTGCCAATAGCAAATCAATGAATGAACTAATTGCATCGACAACTAAATCACTTGTAAATACAATGCTAAATACAATGTTGAACAACGAAGAAGAAAAAACTCTTGATTTGAATATAGAGGCAAACAATACTTGTAATTTAAGCAAAAAAATTGTCATAGAATTAAATGAAACAAGTGAAGTAAATGTTTGTAACGATGATGATTGGAACGAAGATGATTGGTAAAAAATAAAATATTCTTATAGTTACGAAGAAAACAGGAAACAAAAACATTTAGAATCTATAAAAATATGGCGTCTTGAAAAGGCTGAAATACTTGACAATGGCTATAAAATTTCATATTCTGAAAAAGTTTCTATAGGTATATTTAAAACAAATTACTATAACGAAAAATTGTATTAAATAAAAATCAGGTTACCTTTATTGATAAGATAACCTGATTTTTATTTTACACGAAATGCACTGTAATGCCCCTAAATTTATGAACTACACCTCCTTTTTAGTTTATTACTAAAAATTGGGTGCAGTTCATTATTTATTGGAAGTATTTTACACGAAATTTTGAACAAATTTATAAAAACTCTTTTTTAGATACAGTCCTGTTCCTGAATATTTTTTTCTAAATTCTTCCAAAGAAGATGATTCTAAAACAGTTTTATAAAAAATAAAATTGTCATATCTAACAGTTTTTAACATTTTTAAATCAACTTTTAATTTGCTAAAACTAACTTTTAATCTATCAAAAAATTCTTCTTTCAATTCATCAACTATAGATTCAAACCAAACTTTTAAATGTGAAATTTTAAAAAGAGCAAATTCTCTAAAAAAATCTTCTTTTTCAATGAATTTCGATTCTGTCAAAACTTTTTCAACAACATCAACAGTATAAAAAATTCCATAAGATTCTTTTGAAGACCTCAATTTATGCAAAATAGAATCTTCACATGAATAACGATATGAATATAAAAATTTATCACAAAAAGTTATTCTATCTGCTCTCAAATGTAATTGGCAATGAAGTGGTAAATCTTCAATTATTGTTTCTTTTTTAGAAGGGAAAAACCAATCGTCATATTTTTTAAATAATTCATGTGAAATTAACTTGCTCCACAATGAACAAGTTTTATTTAAAACAGCATTGGGGCTATCTTTTGCCGTAAAAACAAAATCATCAAAATTCTTGACTTTTGGAAAACATCTTGCATAATCTGAATCAATATATGGATTTTTTGTTTTTCCGTCATATTCAAAATATTTTAAATAGACTATATCTGATTTATTTTTTACTGCATTTTCATATAGTGATTTTAAAGCATGTTCTTCCAATAAATCATCTGAGTCTATAAATAAAATATAATCCCCTATTGCCTTTGTAAGTCCATTTTTTCTTGAAATAGAAGCACCAATATTTTTTTGATTTATCAAAATAATTCGATTATCATCAAAAGATTTTATGATTTCTTCTGTTTTGTCAGTGCTTCCGTCATTTACACACAAAACCTCAAAATCATCAAAATCCTGTGATAAAATAGAATTTAAACATTCAGAAATATATTTCTCAGCATTATATGCTGGCATTATTAAAGAAATCTTTGGCATATTTCCCTTCTCTATTCTTCTTTTTCTGATTCGTCATCATCTTGTTTAAAGTATGATTCATATAGTTTTTCATAAAGTCCGCCAGATGTAATCAAAGTCTTATGTGTACCACTTTCTGCAATCTTTCCATTGTCAAATACAAATATCTGATCTGCCTTTTGAATTGTTGAAACTCTGTGTGCAATAATTATTGTAGTTCTATCTTTAAATAACCTATCAAGGCTTTCTTGAATCAATTTCTCACTTATTGCGTCAACAGATGATGTAGCTTCATCAAGGATTATAACTTTAGCGTCCTGCAACAATGCCCTCGCTATAGCTATTCTCTGTCTCTGTCCACCAGAAAGCGAAGAACCTCTTTCACTTACCTTTGTATCATATCCATTTGGCATTTCTTCGATAAAATCATGTGCATTTGCTGCCTTTGCTGCTGAAATAATCTGTTCCATTGTTGCTTCAGGTCTTGCATAACAGATATTGTCTTTTATAGTACCTGTAAATAAGACTGTCTCCTGTGGAACAACAGCTATTTGACTTCTGTATGAATGTAAATTTACAGTGGAAATATCTATATCGTCAACAAAAATTTTTCCTGAATCAGGGACATAAAGACGGTCTAAAAGTGCTGAAGTAGTTGTTTTACCACTTCCACTATGTCCCACAAATGCAATAGTTTGCCCTTTTTGTATGTCCAAATTCAAACCTTCTAAAACAGGAACATTTTCCTTATATTTAAATGTAACATCTTCAAATTTGATTTTGCCTTCAATAGGTGGCATATCTTTTTTATTTTCCTCTTCTTCAAGTGGAGAATCAAGTATTTCAAAAAGTCTTTTTGCTGAAACTGCAGAGCCAGTGATAGAAGCCATGCTCTGTGAAATTCTGTTTAGTGGGTTTGTGGCCATAATCATATATCCCCAAACCTCAAATATTTCACCTACACTAAATCCTTGAATCCAACTTAGACCATAAGGAGCAACTCCATTTGCTTTTGTAACAATCTGTAAACCACCATATCCAATAGCACTTGCAATTCCAAGACCTGCAATGACTTCAACAATAGGAATTTGAACAACTTTTAATTTAATTACATTCATTATGTGTTTAAAAAGAGTATGGTTTTCATCAGAAAAACGCTTGATTTCTCTGTCTTCCATTGCAAAACTTTTTACTGTTCTTATACCAGAAACAGCTTCTTCAATCGTACTATAAATAGTTGACATCTGTCTTTGGTTATTGTCAACAGCTTTTTTTACAAATTCAGAAAATTTTCCAATAGTAAGTCCAACAATAGGGCTTATCAAAATAACGACACAACTCATCTGCCAATTTTTAAAAAACATAGCAATAATTGAAAGAACAAGTATTATTATATCGTTTAAAAAATTGATAATACCTAGACCAAAAACATCACCGAGTTTATCTGCATCATTCGTTATTCTCGTCATTACATCGCCTGTGCGGAACTGTTCAAAATTCTTTAAAGGTAACTTTTGAACATGTTTAAAAGTGTCATTTCTAAGATCTCTTACAGCAAAATTGACACCAAGTGGAATCAAATATCCTTGTAGAAAATAGAAAAGACCTTTACCAACCAAAATACAAAAGAAAAATAACAAAACCATTTGAAGTGCTTCCAAAGATTTTGTCTGTGAAACAGCCTCTTTTCCAGCAAAAACAACATCATCCATAACCTTTTTAATCAAAAGAGGCTGTGAAAGTGTAAATAAATTTACACATGCAGTACATATAAATCCCAAAACAATGTACCAAACATATTTTTTTAAATAAACCATAGCCCTTAACAAAGGCTTTAAATCATTCTTATTCATATCTATTTATTATCCAATTAAAATTTTTCGAATATATAAAAATTTACTTTTTCCCCTCTTTTTCCTTCTTTTAAATAAAGCGTGTTTTTTATCGCCGAATTAAGGCGTGTTGGAATGTTGGAAAGCAAATAAAAAAGAACTTTTATCTCGGATACAAATATCTAAGATAAAAGTCCCTTTTCTTAAAAAATAATTTTCGTTTTATTTATCTTTTTTAGGTTCATTTTCAAAATGAACATCTTCTGCTTCTTCTAAATATGTAGCTTTTTTATCTTTTTCTTCTTCTTTAGATTTATCCTCAGGTGTTTCATCTTCATCAGATTCTTCTTCACCTTCAGAATCATCATCGTCTTCTGATTCTTCTTCCTCTTCTGAATCTGCAGATTCCTCTTCATCATCTTCAGACTCTTCATCTTCGTCAGATTCTTCATCTTCAGATTCTTCATCTTCATCAGATTCTTCAGAATTATCTTCTGAATCCTGCTTTTCTTTTTCCTCAGCTTCATCCTCGTTTTCGAATTCTTTTTCTTCTTCTACTTCCTCAGAATCATCTTCTTTTGAATCATCAGAATCTTTATCTTCTTTTTTGCCTTCTTTATCATCCTCAGATTCGTCTTCTTTATCTGACTTATAGCCAGTTATCTCAGCATCTTTTGGAAAATACAATTCTCTTGCAACATATCCCGCACCAATTACAGCCGAAATATTAATAGCTGTTCCTGCTATTGCTCCTAAAAATGGAAAAAGTTTTGAAGAACAAGATTTTGTAAACTGTTTCAATATCATTTTTAATAAGAAAGGTGATACACCATTCTCTATTATTTTTCTTATTCCAATAGTACCTGCTACAGCACCTGCAGAAACACCCATACAAGCAAGAACTTCATTAAATCTTGAATCATCTATAGGTTCTTTACCTGCCAAAATAGCTATTTTCATAATCATTTTTGTTTGGAATAATAACAAAAGGAGAAAATCTGGAACGGCAAATAGAAGGTTTAGTGGCCAAGGAATGCCACCTGTTATTCCACCAGATATAGCAGCAGAAACAGATGTCTTAGTAATAAGAACATCACACAATTCATAAGATGAAATCTCAGAATATTCATCTTGTAATTGTTTAACTTCACTTTTCAAAACTTCTTCATCTATTTGGTTAAAAACAAAAGATTCCAATATTTTCATGAAATCATTTTTCATAAATTTATCCTCCTTTCAAAATAACAATTTAAATACAATCATACTCATAATGGCGAGGGATTACATGAACACCCTTTTCTGTTGTATGTCCACCTTCAAGTAGTTTTTTGAATATGGCTACTTTCTTTGCATGTTCGGCTTTGTATTTTTCAACATCTTTTATATCATAATCAAGAGGCGGAACTTCTGGAATCCAAAGATTATCTGGTGTTATTACTGTTCCTGCAGGAATCTTTACATTTTTGTCAACAATGACTTTATCCAAAATACAATGTCTTCCAATATCAACATTGTCGAACAAAATACAATTTGTTATTCTCGAATAACTGTTGACTCTTACTTCAGGGGACATAACAGAATTTTCTACCCAACCACCAGAAATGATACAACCATCACTGACTATGGAATTTACAGCTTGACCGCTTCTATCTCCACCTGAGAATACAAATTTTGCGGGTGGCATACTGTCTGTAACAATTCCATATATAGGCCAAGATTTATCATAGAGGTTAAATATAGGTTCTACACCTGTCAAATCCATACTTGACTCAAAATAACTGTCAACAGTTCCGACATCTCTCCAATATCCTATTTCTGTGTCTTTTATCTCGTTTTTAGACCAACGATTTGACATAAAGTCATATACATAGACATTTGCAGATTTGCAAAGTTTTGGAATTATATTTTTTCCAAAATCATGAGAAGTCTCTTTATCACTGAGTGCAGCATCTTCTGTCAATGCTTTTATTATGACATCTCTCTTGAAAATATAATTTCCCATAGAGACAAGTGCATGTTTTGGATCGCCAGGAATTGGCTTTGGATTTGGTGGTTTTTCTTCAAAATTGACCATTTTGAAATTTTCATCAACTTCAATTACACCAAAAGAGCTTGCCAACTCTATTGGAAATCTTATAGCACAAACAGTCAAATCGGCATTTTTCTCTGTGTGAAAATCGACCATGCTGTCAACATTCATTTTATATATATGATCGCCACCAAAAACTGCAACATAGTCAGGCTGTGTCATATATATCTGCATTATATTTTGATAGACACAATCAGCAGTGCCTTTATACCATGAAGGTGGATTTGGTCCCAAACATCTTATAAATTCTGTTCTTGAACCAAGTCTTTTTGCCCATGCTGTTTCTATGTGTTGAACAAGTGAAAAAGATTTGTGCTGTGTCAAAACGCAAATTTGTTTTATTCCTGAATTGAAAAAATTGGAAAGAACAAAATCTATGATTCTATATTTGCCACCAAAAGGGACAGCAGGTTTTGCTCTTACATCACTTGTAAGAGATTTCAATCTTCTACCTTCTCCACCAGCCATTATTATTCCAAGAACTTTTTTCATAAAAACCTCCTATACCCTGTCGCTATAGTCATGATAACATGAAACAACTGCAATATTAGATTCAGTAAAATGAAGTTTTGATTCAAGGCGTTCATAAGCCTCTTGATCTTTTGGATCAAATTTTTTATTTTTTGTCATCTTTCCATTTTTTATTGTAATTCCACTTGGAAAAACACATCTCTTGTCGGCAATAACATTTTCCAATGTACAATCTTCACCAACTTGTACATCATTGAATAAGATTGTCTTATTTAAAACTGTTCTTTCCCCTACTCTTACATTTGGGAATAGAATAGCAGTATCAATCTTCTTTGCATTTATAACACAACCATCACTTATTATCGAATTTTTAACAGAAGAAGTTTCAACTATTCTTGCAGGAGGCAAATTATCTGTATTTGTGGAGTAAATAGGCCAATTAGGGTCATAACTTCCCAATTTACTCTCTGAATCCAAAAATTCAACAGATGACTTCAAATAATCGTCGTAATTTCCCATTGGATACCAATAAGAATTGTCGCAATTTTCAATATCGTATTCGCATATTTTATATTCTTTTGATTCAAACATTTTCGGAATAATGTTTCTTCCAAAATCATGAGCAGATTCTTCGTCAGACATTTTTGAATCTTCTTCCAAGACTTTCAAAAGTACATCTGTTTTGAAAATATAATTTCCAAGAGAAATTTTTGTGAATTCAGAATCTTTTTCAATAGGAGTTGGAGTTTCTGTTTTTTCACTAAAAGAAATAATAACTCCATTGTCGTCTGATTTTATGATTCCAAATCGTCCTGAAGCCTCTTGAATTGGGTATTTTAAAGAAGATATTGTCAAATCTGCATTCTGTTGTTTATGAAATTCAAGCATTTTTCTGACATCAATACTCGAAATCTGCTCTCCACCAAAAACTGCTATATAATCTGGCTTGTCAACACGAAGATTATCAGACATCTGCCAAACACTATCTGCAGAACCTTTTTGCCAATTAGGAGGAACTGGACCAATAACTCTAAAAAATTCATCACCAAAACCAAAACGCGGTCCCCAGTTTGCTTGAAGATGTTCTGAAAGAGAAATTGACTTATCTTGTACAAGTACATATAATTTCTTTATATAAGAATTAAAAAAACTTGACATAACAAAATCAATTATTCTAAATTTGCCACCAAATGGAACAGCACTTTGAGCCCTAACATCACTTGTAAGATATTTAAGACCGCTCTTTTTTCCACCTGCCAAAATTATTCCAACTATGTTATCTTTAAACATGCAACACTTTTCCTCCAAATGTTATGTTTTTCTAATTTTTAATATACAATTTTTTAATCTTATTTTCCTTTACAAAAATTATTTCAAAAAGACTTTTATTTTTATTAAAAATAGTATATAATTATATAATATGTTATCTCAATTCCAAAATTTTATTAACTTGGAAATTAAATAATTGTTTTATTTTCTTCTACGCAACTTTTTGTGTGCAAAGAGGAAGTAACGGAAATTAATTTTCCTAAAAAAGACACCGCACAAAAGTTGCTTATTCAAATTATTTAACTGCCGACTTAATATATATGGAGCTGTGAAAAAAACAACAAAATTTGGAGAAAAAATGACTGATGAAGAAAAATTTCAACAGGCTTATGAATATGCAGAATTAATGCACAGAGGACAAATAAGAAAAGGTGGAAAAGATTACATAACACATCCACTTGAAGTAGCAAATATAATAAAAAAATTAAACAAGCCTATTGAATATCAAATAACAGCACTTTTTCATGATTTACTTGAAGATACAGAAGCAACAGAGGATAAAATTAGAGAAATTGGCGGAGAAAAAGTCCTTGAAGCTGTAAAATTACTTACTAAAGAAAAAGGATATAACACAAAAAATTATCTCGAAAAAATAAAAAATAATGAAATAGCACTTTTTGTAAAAGCGACTGATAGATTGCACAATGTCAGAAGTCTTGTAGAGGCAGATGAAAAATTCAGAGAAAAATATATAAAAGAGACAGAAGAATATTATCTCGATTTGCATGTTCCTGAGATTGACATAAAAAAAGCTCTTGAAGAAATAGAAAAAAGAACGAGGGACTAATATTTTTTATGAAATATAAAATAATAGCAATTATAGTAATTTTATTTATATCAATAACTAAATTTGCATTTGCTGAAAATAAAATAAAACCAATAACAGTAAATATATCTGATCAATATATAGAAATATTTTTAGAATCAAATAAAAAATTTGAAATAAATGACACAAAACAAAAAGAAATTTTGATATTTGAAATAACTCCATCCCTTAGTGAAAATAATATATATGAAGTTGATAGAGGATTAATACAGACAATACATGTTGACTCTAATTCAAAAATAACAAAAATAAAAGTATTTTGTATTTCCCCTGCACAATATAAAATAATTGAATCAAATAAAGATTCAAGATTCAAAAAAATAATAAGAATTGCTCAGACAGAAGTATATGGAAAGGCAAGATCACGCTCTATAAAAACAGTTGATACTTATGAATCAGGAAAAAGCCTTTTGACAGACATGGCTGTAATGATTGAATCTTCATCAGATATTTCTAAAAAATCGAAAAAAGAAAAAGCAGGTTTTTTTCCTAAAAAAGTTCTTATTGGTGAGAAAAAAGCAGGTTTTAAAGACAATATAAAAATAATGCTTTCAAGTAATAAAAAACCTGAACCAACAAAAGCAGGAAAAACGATGTCTGATTTAAAAAATATATTGGATTTTGTACCATTAGAAAAAAGTGAAGTAATCAATGAATCATTCAATGATAAATCTCTTGCAAGTATAATTCAATATTTAGGAAAAAAATCTGGAAAAAATGTGATAATAGCTCCAACAGTAAAAGGAAAAAAAAGCATTGAATTTAGTGATATGAGCCCTGAAGAAGCTATAAGTGCATTATTAAATGGTACAGAATATGAATTTAAAATAATGAAAAATACCATTTTTGTTGCTCCAAATAACTTAATGGAAACATTGACACAAAAACAAAATATTTTTGATGAAACAACTGATATAAAGAAAAAAGAAGTTTTTGTTTTAAAATATGTAAGAGGAGAAAAAGCAATACAAGCACTCGAAAAAAATTTTCCTAATGCCGAATATACATTTCACTCTAAATTAAACGCCTTTGAAGTAGTTGCAGACCAAGAAACATTGGATGATATAGAAGAAATGCTAGAATATATAGATGAACCAGAGGCAAATGAAAACAAAATTGTAAGAGAATTGAAATTAAATGAATATATTCATAAAAAAATTAAACACAAACGCAGAAATTCCAACATATAAAACCAAAGGAGCTTCTGGAGCAGATTTATATGCCTGTTTGGAAGAAGATATCACAATAAATCCAAGTGAATTTAAGCCAATAAAAACAGGAATATCCGTAGAAATTCCGAATGGCTTCGAAATACAGGTAAGACCTCGAAGTGGTTTAGCTTTAAAATATGGAATAACTGTTTTAAATTCACCTGGTACGATAGACAGCGACTATCGGGGAGAGTTATTAGTAATATTGATAAATCATGGAAAAGAGCCATTTATAATAAAAAATAAAGATAGAATAGCACAAATAGTATTGGCAAAAACAGAAAAAGCCAATTTTATTGAAAAAAAAGAACTTACAGAAACTGAAAGAAATAAAAATGGTTTTGGAAGCACTGGAATATAATTCAGTCAAATTGGGTATCTAAAAATGGAAAAAAATAAAGACAAAAAAGAAAAAAAGAAAAATAAATTCAACCTAACAAGACTTTTATTGGTATTGGTATTTTCAATACTTGGAGGCATAATTATCTTTATTGCAGTAGGCGGATATATATACAGTATAACTCCTCCAGGAAAGACAAGTTCTATTTATGACGGTTTCAAAATTTTAATGAAACCTGGTACAACTGCATTTAGTGGAAAAGATACCCTTAATATATTATGTCTGGGACTTGATCACAACTACACAGAACAAGGAATTTTATACACAAAAGGAGCGAGAACAGATACTATATTTGTCCTTTCAATAGATAAAGAAGCCAAATATGTAAATATGCTCTCAATTCCAAGAGATACTTGGGTTTATATAGATGGTTATGGCTATAATAAAATAAACAGTGCTTATTCATTTGGTGGTCTTGAATTGGCTAAAAAAACCATATCTGAATTTTTGGGAATCAAAATTGATCACTATATTATAATAAAAATCAAAGCTGGAACTGAAATTGTCGATGCACTCGATGGGCTTAATATAGATGTTGAAAAAGATATGGATTATGATGATAACTGGGGAAATTTACATATTCACCTAAAACAAGGAGAACAAAAATTGACAGGCACTGAAGCTGTCGGATATGCTCGTTTTAGACATGATGAAGAAGGCGACTGGGGAAGAATGAGAAGACAGCAACAGGTAATAAATGCCCTTGTAAAAGAATTAAAAAAACCTGAAAATATCCTAAAAATAGATAAATTGATAAAAATAGCAAATGCAAATATCGAAACAGATTTAAAGCCTGCTGAAATGCTCGACATCTGCAGATGTTATAAAGATTTTGACAAAAAAAATATGGCTACAGGAATTATACATGGATATGATGATACAAATGCAGATGGTCTTTCGATAATAATTCCAGACAACAATGAGAAAATAAAACTTGTAAGACAATTACTATTGAGACAAGAAGAAATAATAATCCCAAATGGCTGTACTGTAAAAATATTAAATGGAAGTCAAACAGAAGGGCTTGCCTCTGAGCTTGCAGACCATTTTGAAAGAAAAGGATACAAAGTTTCTCGCATTGGAGATGCAGATAAATATGATTATGAAGATTCTGTCATTATTCCAAACAATGCCAAAAAAGGCTCTATAGAAGAAATAACAAATCTTCTAGGATATATAACAGTTGGACAAAAGCAAGAAGCAGAAAGCAATGAAGATTATACAATCATCATTGGCAATAAATGGCTGAAATGGAAAGAAGAACATCCTGAAATATTTACCAAAAAAGAAGTAAAAGTAGAAGAAACACCTGTTGATAACTACAATTATAATTCAGGATACAATTCAAACCGAGGTTATAATAATTACAATAATAACTACAATAGTGGTTATGAAAAAAATTACACAGAAGTAACACAACCTCAATCAACTTCAACTACAGAAACTAAACAAAACGATCAATCTCAAAAAACTGAAAATGATTCTACTTCTTCAGATCAACAAAAAGAAAATAATGTAGAAGGTGAACAAAAAGAAAATAAACAAGAGACGACAGAAAAACCTATTGAGCAACAGACTCAAGAAAATATCCAACAAAGTACAAATACAGAAACTGTTGAGGAAACACCAAAGCCAGAAGTTATTAAAATTCCTCATATTGAGACAACAGAACAGCCTGTACAAACAGATGAGCCTCAAAATCAAGAAGTAAAGGGAACAATAATCGAAGTTGAGGAAAAAGAAATAGAAAGTGAATAAATAAAAAAGTTCTCGGTACAAATTGTACCGAGAACTTTTTTATTTATTAAAGATTAATGATGTGGTGGTCTTGGTCCGCCCATAGGAGGTTTAGGTCCGCCCATAGGAGGTTTAGGTCCGCCCATAGGAGGTTTAGGTCCACCTGGTGCTGAATGATGTCCACCTACTGGAGGCTTTGGTCCTCCGCCTATTCCGCCTGGTGCTGGATGATGTATCACAACAGAACCTCCATGATGTGGCATCGGCGGTGGAGGTGGAGCTGGATGATGTACATGACCTCCATGATGTGGCATTGGTGGTGGAGGTGGTGGTGGAGCTGGATGATGAATATGTCCAGGTGATGGATGATGTATATGACCTGGTGTACTTGGAGCTGGGTTATATACTATAGGTTCATCATCAAATACTGGTGGTTCTTGATGAGATGTTGGTGGAGGAGTTGGCATTTCTGGCTTATTTTTATCTATAGCATGTTGAATTGCAGCACCTGCTATTCCGCCAGCTAATGCTCCTATACCTGCTCCTATTCCTACTCCGATAGCTGTATTTAAACCAACATTAACACCAGTTTCAAATTTGACATTAGGTGTTTGATATGATCCCAATTTTTCAACACCAAAATCAGGATGGAATGTATGCCAATAACCATCGACTACTTCATAATCCTGATAATGTTCATTACCATATTCATCTGTTCCAATATATTGACTTTCTGTATGAGTATCTTCAGTTATTACTTCATCATATCCCTCTAAAGTCTTATGCTTAATGTCATGAGACTGCCAAGTAACAACTGGTTTACCGTAATCTGAATAAGTCTTTGTGACATCATGCATTACTGGCTGACCATTTTCTATAACTGGATTTTGAACAGTTACATTTTGAAGTCCACTTGGAGATGGACCAGGAGACCAACTATAATAATCAGAAGGAATTTGTCCCAAATTTTCCTTCATCATATTTGGCTCTTGCCAATCAAGTGTTACAGACTGAATATCATTAGTTGCTTTTATCTTGTTTAAAGACATATTATAGGCAGTAATACCGCCAGCAATTCCGCCGACAGTTCCACCGATAACAGCTCCTTTTATAGCTGAAGACTTTTCACTGTCAGTCATCTTCTTAAAAGGATTGCCTACTTTTTTCTGAAATAAACCCTTTTTTAATTCAGGTTCTTCTTTTTCTGATTTTACCAAAGTATCTTGTGTTTGCAATTCTGAAGTAGCATTTTGATTTTGTTCAGCTACTTTTGCAGAATTAGCATTTGACAAAATAGAACTTGCGGTAAAATTTGTTATTGTTGAAGATATAGAGTTCATAAAATATCCCCTCCTGACCTCCCTAAGGGAGGAACTATCTTTTATAAAAAAAATCTTCTATTTTAACTTAAATTATATTATACATAAAATTTTAAAAATTTAAATAGACAAAATGTTAAAATTACAAAGAATTTAGGGATATTTTTTTGATTTTCACCTTTTATATAATCTAATTAACAGAACTTGCTCCCCAAGGTGCTCCTTTTGCTGTTCCATTATAAATTACATTTTTGACACCTAAAAACGCATTATCCCCTATCTCAACAACACTATTTGGAATAATTAAATTATCCAATGAAGTGCAACCACTAAAAGCATTTTGTTTTATAATTCTTATCGTATTTGGAATCTTTACATATTTTAAATTTGCAAAACCTTTAAAAGCATTTTCTCCAATTATTGTAAATTTAAATAACTTTTGAACTTCTTTATAAGTAGAATAGCCATCTGTTACTCCCTCGTTTGTCCATTCAACAGAATTTGTTACATACATGCTTGGAATAGTGATTGATTCTCTATCTTTATAAAAATATCCTAAACCTAAATCAGGTAACTTTTCGTGAGTAATCTCACTTTTATTACCTTGAAAAACTCTTGGTGTTGCTGTTACTACCTGCATAATAACTAAAACTAATGAAGTTACAGAGCAAGCATTAAAATATAAATCTTTAGAATCCTGATATTTTGGTGTTCCAGATATAAGTGTATAAATAAAATCATAAATAGGAATAAGAAAACCAACAAAAATATATGCCAGCATTGTTAAAGAATATTCTACAATCTTTGCAGATGATGTAGTATCTTCTTTGGCTATTTTCATTAACTCTTTTTTTACTTCTACATATCTCTTATCTAAATGAACTTCATCATCATTTAATATCTTAAATAAATCAGTTTCATCTATTTTTAATTTTTCAAGCTCTTTTGATAGACATATTGGATTTGTCCACTCTTCAAATTTTTGTGGAAAAAATTCTGCAATGCAATTACCTACACAATATAAAAAAACGACCAAAATAATACAACCCAAAATACAAATATTCTTTGTAAAATCATTGAAAGGAATCTCCTCATGATATACAGCACTATAAAACAAAAGCCAAGATACAAATAACAATGATAAAATAAATACAATTATTGTTGTTATTAATAGTGATACCTTATCTGTTTTTTCCTTTTTATCAGACATTTAAATCAACCTTCTTAGTTTCTACCCACATAAGCCCTAATTTTTCTGAGAACATAAACAGCCTCATCAAGATTTATATCCTTTACCAATATATTTGGCTTATTAGGGTTAAAATCATCACATAGAGCCAATCCAAAATTATTATTTTTAATTTCCAACATATCTAAACCTAAATATAAGAGACTACTCCTTTTAGGTCTAATATTTTCAAAAATTCTGAAAGAAGAACTATTTTGAATAGATATTTCTCTGTTTTTCTTATTTCCAGTACTTCCATTACCTTCTATTTTAACTTGATAGTTATTAAGACTTATTTTAACCTGATTTATTTTTTCAAAAACAAATTCAGAATTATCAGCTTTTAAAATTGTAATATTTTTAAGACCTGTTCCAAAAAATTCATTTTGTCTAGGCAAATTCAATATCCGCTTAGCTTCAGTCAAAACAACAATAACAAATAATTTTGTTAACAACATATGATCTGAATAAAAAAAATCAAAAAAGGATTTATTTGTCTTTAAATCAGGAAGATAAATTTCTTGCAAAGTTTTTAAATAAATACTAAAAAAAATTATAGGAGATTTTTTATTTCTATTACTAAGCCCTCCCTCATTTGCAAGACCTTGAACATCAAGATAAATATCTAAAATATTATCTCTATCTATAAATAATCGACTTTTTTTTGTTTTTACCTCAATCCCCTGAGGAGTTATCGTAAAATAAACTTTTGTCTTAAAAAAAGTAAAAATAAAAAGAGATGATAATATGGAACCAAAAATCATTAACATAAATAAACAGGTAAATTCTGAATTACTATTAATAATTAACATTATAAAACCCAACATAGCTATAGACCAAAAAATCATAAACAAAGATGAATTGTGCAAAGTTCTTAAAAAACATCTTCCAGAATGATTTGTAAATGTCAATTTATCTTCTTCAACTTTTAAATCAAAATCATATTTTTTATCTAAAAGCACATCTTTAAAAAATATTTTTTTATCATATTCTTTTCTTTCAGCATTAAATTTATCTTGTAGTCCCTGTCCTATATTTTGCAAGCCATCAACTAATCCTTTTCCAATATCATCTAAAATTCCCATAAAAATCCCTCCTATTATGTATTGCACCCAAAAAGTTGTGAAAGCAGATAACAAACTATTTAATTTTTTAGCAGCCCCTTAATAAAATAACTTGTAAACAATATTTTTTACCGAAAAGCACCATAATACCCCTACATTTATTTATTAGGATATAAGGTGCATTTAAAATAAAGGTTCAATGCCTTTATTTTAAATAAAAAACTTGCATTATTTTTAAAATTATAATAAAATAGATACAACTCAAAA
>CADASF010000004.1:0-58768 GCA_902790465.1 uncultured bacterium
TGACACAATTCAAGAGTACATCAAGAACCAAGGTTAAAAGGAGCCATTCATGTGCTCAGCTAAAGACTGACCACTTTTCTGGCTCGAAAAAGATAAAATTATTTGAATGTTTTTTTTAATCCCTCATTAGATATTTGCTCAGAGGAAAATTTAGGAGATAGAAAATAGGGGAGAAGGAGAAAGAAAGTAATGGCTGTAAATTTGAGAAAAGGTCAAAAAGTTAGTTTGACAAAGGGAAATCCTTCATTAAAGAAAATAATGGTAGGATTAGGTTGGCAAGCGAATGATTTTAGTGGAGCAGATTTTGATCTTGATGCTTCAGCTTTTTTGTGTGGTGCAAGTGGAAAATGTCCAAGAGAAACAGATTTTGTTTTTTACGGAAATTTGGAGCATCCAAGTGGGGCTGTAAAACATATGGGAGATGATTTGACTGGTTCTTCAGATGGTGAACAGAATGATGATGAACAGATAATGATCGATTTAACACAGCTTCCAAATAATATTCAAAAGATTGCATTTACAGTAACGATTTATGAAGCTGATGAGAGAATGCAGAATTTTGGTCAAGTAACAAATGCCTTTATAAGAATAGTTGATGAAGTTTCTGGTAAGGAGCTTATCAGATATGATCTCGGTGAAGATTTCTCTATCGAGACAGCTATCGTTGTTGGTGAGTTGTATAAGATGAATAATGAGTGGAGATTCAACGCTATTGGAAGTGGTTTCAATGGCGGTTTAAAAGCACTTTGCGATCATTATGGCATAGATGCTGAGTAAATAAAAAAAACATTTTCTAAATTTAAATTTAGGAAGAAAAAATATAAAGGAGATTTTAAAAAAAATGGCAATTTCATTGAGAAAAGGCGAAAAAGTCGATTTGACAAAAAAGAATCCTGGACTAAAGAAAGTAGTTGTAGGACTTGGTTGGGATGTAAATCAATTTGATACAGGTGGAGCATTCGACCTTGACGCAGCAGCATTTCTTCTCGATGCTTCAGGTAAAGTATCAAAGCAAGAAGATTTCGTATTCTATGGAAATTTAAAACATCCTTCAGGTTCTGTTGAGCACTTGGGAGATAATTTGACAGGTGGCGGCGACGGTGATGATGAGCAGATCAAAGTCGATTTGAGTAAAGTTCCTGCAGGTGTTGAAAAAATAGCATTTACAGTAACAATTTATGATGCAGAAAAGAGAATGCAGAATTTTGGTCAAGTATCAAATGCTTTCATCAGAATAGTTGATGAAGAGAAAAATGTAGAATTGACAAGATATGATCTTGGAGAAGATTTCTCTATTGAAACAGCAGTTCTTTTTGGCGAACTCTACAGACACAGTGGCGAATGGAAATTCAATGCTATTGGAAGTGGTTATCAAGGCGGACTTGCTGCACTTTGCCATAGTTTCGGAATCCAAACAACCGACTAAAAGGTCTTTTAAATCATGGCTATAAGACTGCAAAAAGGCAGGAAAGTACAATTAAAAAAGGCATCGTCAACAGGTATTGGTCAGGTTGCGATAAATCTAAATTGGAATTCTACACCTTCAGGTTTTTGGCCTAATTTGTGGCATTATCTTCTTGGAGTAGGTGGAATTGATCTCGATTTAGGTTGTATGTATGAATTAAAAAATGGTGATAAGGGAACTGTTCAAGCACTTGGAAATAAATTTGGTTCACTTAAAATGCCACCATATATTTCACTTGATGGAGATGATAGAACTGGAGAATCTGCAGAAGGCGAAAATCTCAGAATTGAGGGAAATCAAATTTCCAATATAAAGAGGGTTCTTGTATATACTTTTATATATGATGGAGTTGCCAACTGGAGAGATGCAGATGCTATCGTAACTATTACAAGTAAAAATTCAGAAGACCTCATTATTAAACCTGATTCTTTTGATTCCCAATATACTATGTTTGCTATTGCACTTATAGAAAATGTAAATGATGAGGCATTTTCTATTGAGAAAATAGCCCAATATTATAGAAATCATATAGAACTTGATCGTGCTTTTCATTGGGGTCTTAATTGGAGACCTGGAAGGAAATAAGGGGGATTTTTAAATGTCTGTTAGTTTGAAAAAAGGTCAGAAAGTAAGTCTTTCTAAATCTGCACCTTCTGGACTTTCTAAAGTCATGGTTGGTCTTGGTTGGGATCCTGTTAAACCTAAAGGTGGCGGTTTGTTGTCATTGATTTTTGGTTCCAGCGAACCAAATTTTGATTGCGATGCTTCAGTTTTTCTTCTAAGTAATGGAAAATTGAGAGGAAATAAAGATATTGTATATTATGGCAATTTACGTCATTCAAGTGGAGCTGTTGAACATAAGGGAGATAATCTGACAGGTGGAGGAGAAGGTGATGATGAGGAGATATTTATTGATTTCAACAAACTTCCTCCAGCTTATGATAGGCTTATAGTTGTTGTAAATATATATCAGGCAAAATCAAGAAATCAACATTTTGGAATGATAAAAAATGCTTTTATTAGAATTGTTGATGTTAAGAAAATGCAGGAGATGTGTAGATTTGATCTCTCAGATGATTATTCTGGAATGACAGCTATGATTTTTGGTGAGTTGTATAAAGAAAATGGAGAATGGCAATTTTCCGCTGTAGGAGAAGGTACGATAGATAACAGTATAAATAGTTTATCAGACCGTTATAAATAATCATATATTTTTTTGGGGTTTAGGAGAAGTCATTTTTTGATTTCTCCTAAATTTGTTATTTTAAAGAGGTGAATTTTTTTATGGCAGATAAAGATAAAAATGTCGATAAACTCGACGATAAGTCAGTTGAGAAAAAAAAGAAAAAGAAAGTAAAAGAATCTGAAGATAAGCCAGTTGAGAAAAAACTGAAAAAGAAAGATTCTTCTGAGAAAAAAAGTAACAGAGTAATTACAACAGAGGGTTTAACTGACAAGCAGGTTGAAGAATCAAGAAAAGAACATGGTTCAAATGAAATTCCTGATTCTGAACCAACCACATTTTGGGAAGCATTCAAAGAAACTTTTGAAGACCCAATGATCAGAATTTTGCTTGCTATTGCTGTTATTATGATAGTGTTATATTTCCTTGGTTATTCTGAAATTTATGAGCCACTTGGAACAATAATAGCTGTTTTAATAGTTGCATTTGTTTCAGCAAAAACAAGTGTTGCAAGTGATACTAAATATCGTGAATTAAAGGACAGCACCGAAAAAGATAAATGTAAAGTTCACAGAAACGGTGTCGTAAGTGTAATTGAAGTTGACGATGTTGTTGTCGGTGATAAAGTTCTCTTGCAATCTGGTGATAAGATTCCTGCAGATGGTGTTTTGATAGACGGAAGTCTAAAAATAGACAACTCTGCATTAAATGGAGAGGCTGAAGAATGTCCAAAATGGGCAACAACCGATCCTGATTTTGAACCAAATTATGATTCTGGTGAAGTATTTGTTGATAAACATTCACTCTTCAGAGGAGCTGTTGTTTTTGACGGCGAGGGTATTTTAGATGTAAGAAAAGTCGGTTTAAAGACAATGGTTGGAAAGATGGCTGAGGAAATGCAGGAAGAAGAGCCAGATTCTCCACTTAAAGTCAAACTTGCAAAACTTGCCGATCAGATTTCTACTTTTGGATATATATCTGCTGGAGTAATTGCTGTTTTGTATCTAATTTATTTTGGATTTAGAGGCGATTTCAATCTATTTTTTGCTAAATGCCAAGAAGTTGGATTTGGTGTTTTGGGAATGGGAGCTATTTTAAAGCCTGTAATTCATAAGATTGTTGAAGCTGTATCTCTTGCAATTATAATTGTTGTCTGTGCTGTTCCAGAAGGTCTTCCTTTGATGATCTCTCTTGTGCTTATGCAGAACACAAGTAAAATGCTTGACCACAATGTTCTTGTAAGAAAAGCTGTTGGTATTGAAACAGCAGGTTCACTAAATATACTTTTCAGTGATAAAACAGGAACTATCACAAAAGGTGCTTTGGAAGTTGTCGATTTCTTCCTTGGTGATGGAAAGTCTGTACCTATAATACAATTAAAGAATCTTGATAAAGTAAAAAATCTTGTTGATTTTGCAATAGGTAAAAATACACAGTCAATGTTTGATGGCAATCACAAAGTCATCGGTGGTAATGCAACAGACCAATCACTTATGAAATTCATAGGTGAAGATGTATATAGAAAACTTGCAAATGACGAAGTAAATGTTGTAACTGTCCATCAAGGATTCAATTCAGCAAACAAATTTAGCCAAGCAAGAATTGATACACTTGGAAAGACTTTCTACAAAGGAGCTCCTGAAAGACTTCTTGCAAAAGCTAAAAAATATCTCGATGAAAATGGAAATGTACAAGAACTCGATAAAGCAAAAGTTGACAAAAAGATTGATGAATTGGCAACAAAAGCCATGAGAGTTTTGGCATTTGGTTATTCCGAAAGCAAACTTGAAGAAAATGTTATAAATGATGATGTTGTCATAATCGGCTTAGTTGGAATCAGAGATGATGTAAGACCTGAAGCAAAAGAAGCTATAAGAGAAGTACAAGAAGCTGGTATTCAAGTAGTTATGATTACTGGTGATAGACTTGAAACAGCCGTTGCTATTGCTAAAGACGCAGGTCTTATAAAGAGCAATGACGATGTAGCACTTTCATCTGCAGAACTAAATAAGATGTCAGATGATGAAGTCAAGAGAATTGTTCCAAGAATCAGAGTTATTGCAAGAGCATTGCCAACAGATAAATCAAGAATGGTAAGAGTTTGCCAAGAGATGAATTTAGTTGTTGGTATGACTGGTGATGGTGTTAATGATTCTCCTGCATTGAAGAGAGCAGATGTCGGTTTTGCTATGGGTAGTGGAACTGAAGCAGCAAAAGAAGCTGGCGAAATCGTCATTATTGATGACAATTTCAAATCAATAAAAGATGCTATTTGGTATGGTCGTACAATTTACCATAATATCTTAAAATTCTGTAAATTCCAACTTGTAATCAATGTTGCTGCTGTTGTAGTCAGTGCTATAGGTCCTTTCTTTGGTGTTGATGAACCTTTGAAAGTTACCCACTTGTTGTTTGTAAACCTCGTTATGGATGGTCTCGGTGCTATAATGCTTGGAAATGAACCTGCTCTTGAAAAATATATGAAAGAGAAACCAAGAAGAAGAGATGAAAATATTGTAAGTGTTGCAATGATGACTCAAATTATTCTTATGGGACTCTGGATGACAATAATCAGTTTCATTTTCTTGAAAGTCGGTTTCTTCAAAGATATTTGTGGTGGAACAGATGCACAGTTAAAAACAGCTTATTTCGTACTTTTCATTGTAGCTGCTTTGTTTAATGGCTTCAATGTCAGAGATGAAAAATTTGGCATTTTCAAAGGATTAAATGAAAATAAAGGCTTCTTAGTTGTTTTTGGAATAATAATTGCCGTTCAACTTACAATAGTAAATATTGGAGTTTTGGGTGGATTCTTTGCTGAAATAGGAAAAGTATTCAGCTGTGTTCCATTTGCACCTGCAGGATATATTGCTGTATTCTTATTTGCATTTACAATGATACCTGTTGATATGATGAGAAAATTCATGCATTGGACAATGAAAGTTATTGAAGAAAAGAAAGATTAAAATTTTTATTTAACAATATAAAAAAGCACTCTTTTATTTAAGGGTGCTTTTTTTATTGTGTTTTCTTATTGTTAAAGTTATTTTCTTTTAGAAGGAGGCTTTTATATTTTTGATGAATTTTTTATATATTATTTCAAATTCTGACTTTATTTTTAGCCATTAATAATATTATATTTTTCAATCACGAGCAATTTCTATAGAAAGGGGAGTGTTCTTATTTGATTGAAAATGCTTTACCTCCATCATTTGCGGAAATAGATATGACATATTATCTGCACTATGTAAGTAATAGTTCATCTACAGATGTATTGGAAAGTATTGATCCTGCTTCTGATTCTTCTTTTTCTCCAATAAGAAAAACTGTATTAGTTTTAAAATCTGATTCACTTGGTTGTGATGATTCAGGATTTGGAAAAAAACTTTTGACAGAATTTTTGCATGAGATGTATTTGAGCAAAAAGAAACCTGGGACAGTTATACTTTTAAATACGGCTGTTAAATTGATTGAAAGCTCAACAGGTATGTGTATTTTTTCATCACTTGAAAAGCAATCTGTCAAAATTTTGATATGTATGAGCTCTGCAGAGAAATATAAAGTTTTGGATAAACTCAATTTTGGAACAGCTGTTTTAATGGAAGAAATTTTTAGAGAGATAATGAATGCTACAAAGGTAATATCAATATAATAATTATAATATAAACAGGTGATAAATATGATTTCTATTGTAGTGCCATGTTATAATGAGGCTGAGTCATTGCCACTTTTGGCTGATAAAATTTTTGAGGTTTTAAATAAAAACAATATAGAGGGAGAATTAGTAGTTGTTGATGACAATTCTCCAGATGGCACAGGTGATGTTGCTGAAAAATTAAAAGAAAAATACAATGTAAAAGTTGTGCATAGGGAAGGAAAAGCTGGACTTTCAAGTGCTGTTGTAGCTGGATTTAAAGTTTCTTCTGGTGATATATTGGGAGTTATGGATGCAGATTTGAGTCATGATCCTGAAATAATTCCTCGTCTTGTTTCTCCTCTTGAAAAGAATAAAGCTCAAGTTGCTATTGGTAGTCGTCATGTAAAAGGTGGAGGCAGTGAAAATTGGCCTTTGATAAGGCGATTTATTTCCAAGACTGCAATAATTATGGGACGAATTGTTACTAATGTAAGAGATGTTACTTCTGGCTATTTCTTTTTTAGAAAAGAAGTAATAGATGGAATTGATATAAATCCCATAGGTTTTAAAATAGGTCTTGAAATTTTTGTAAAAGGTAATTATGAGCATTTCATAGAGATTCCGTTTATTTTCAAAGATAGGCGTTTTGGAAGTAGCAAACTCGGAAAAGGTGAAGTCATAAATTATATCAAACATTTGTTTGCATTGAGAAAATTTCTTTCATCACATAAAGATAAAAAAAGACCGACTGCTGTTCAAGAAGATTGAAAGGGGAAAAAAATATGAAATATTTACAATTAAGTATTTTATCATTTTTTATAATTTTATTTTCTTTATCAACTCCTGCTTATTCGGCATATCCACCAAGTCAGGAAAAATCTGTTATAAATGCCGTAAAAAAAGCAAAGCCTTCTGTTGTCAAAATTAAAACAACATCAAAAGATGGTAGAACTGGTGGTGGAAGTGGTATTGTTTTGACTAAAGATGGTTTCATTTTGACAAATGAGCATGTTGTCAGAAATGCTTCAACAATTCAGGTTATTTTAGTAAATGGTAAAACTTTTAGTGCTGTCATAAGTGGTACTTCTGCTGCAAAAGATTTGGCTGTTATAAAAGTAAAAGCAAGTAATTTGCCTGTTCCAAAATTTGGCGATTCTTCAAAACTTGAACTGGGTCAGACGGCAATAGCAATAGGAAATCCACTTCAATTTCAATGGACAGTAACTGTTGGATGTGTAAGTGCTTTGAATAGGGATATTCAGAGAAAAGATTTGACATATAGAAATATGATTCAGACAGATACTGCTATAAATAGTGGTTCTTCTGGCGGTGCTTTGATTAATTTAAATGGTGAAGTTATAGGTGTCAATACAGTTGTTTATAGAGCTAAAAATGCCCAAGGACTTAGTTTTGCAATTCCGATAAATATAGCTCTTGATGCTTCAAAATATTTGAGAAAAGGTGAAATACAGAGTTCACCTAAGCCTTGGATTGGAATAGGTGTAAAAACTATAACTAAAGAAATTGCTGAAAATTATGATCTTCCTGTCAGAAATGGTGTATATGTTGAGACAGTAATTGACTATGGTCCAGCCAAAAAAGCAGGAATTGAGCAGGGATGTTTAATAACTAATTTTAATGGTCAGCGTATTCTTTCCACAGATGATTTTGGGGCTATGTTAAATGGTTGTGTTCCAGGACAATCTATTGAACTAACTGTTTGGAAACATGGTAAAAAAACAACGATGAATGTTGTAGTTGAACATAAATCACATTAATATTATGTATAGACAAAAAATAGAATTAATACTCAGAGAAGCTATAAAATTAGCTTTCCCAAATAAAGATACTGAAGTTTTTTTTCCAGTTCCTCTTGATGTATCTTCTGAAAAAGATATGGGGGATTATTCATCATCTATTGCAATAAAAATTGCAAATATTTGGGAGACAGATCCAGTTCTTATAGCTTCTTCTATTATAAATGCGATAGATCATATACCTCCTTTTTGTAGAAGTATAAAAAATTCATCAAATGGCTTTATAAATATAACACTTAGTAAAGATGCTGTTTTTTATGCTATAATGTCTGTCATGAGGGAGAGGTTTGCTTATCTTCATTCAATAGGAAAACAAAAAAAGGTACTTGTTGTTTTAGGAAATACATCTTCTTTGATTTCAATGAATGTTGATGATGGCAGAAAAGTTATTTTTGGCAATTTTTTGAAAAATATTTTTTCTTTTTCAGGATATAAAGCTTCTTGTGAAGTTGAACAATTTGATACAGGAGAAACACTTTGGCTTATTGCTTCTTCTGTTGAACAGAGATACAGAGAAATTTTAGGAGATGAGCCCGCAGGAAAAAAATTTAATTTTAGAGGTCAGGTAATAGTAGAAACAGCAAGAAAGATAATTGAGGAATATTTTGCTGAATGGTTATTTGCTGATAGACCAGGTAGAATATCTGTTTTAAAAGATATAATTCCTAAGATTATTTCTGAAAATATTTCTTCAAAATCCAAAGATATTGGTGTTAATTTTCGAAAGATGATTCGTTCTTCTTCTTTTGAGGGAAAACGAGGTATATATGAGGAACTATACAAAAAATTTTTAGAAGCTGACTTATTATATGAAGAAGATGTCATACCTATAAATCATTGGATTTGTTCACATGATGAAGATATAAAGCCAACAAAGGCAACGACTGAAAAAACTGCGAGAAAACTTTCTTGGGAACAGTTTTTGAAATTATATGTGTTTTGGGATTCACCTAATAATACAGATAAAAAAAATAGAAATTTTAATTTTTTAAAAGAAGAAGATTCACTTGTATATCCCATAAAAAAGCAAGTTTGGCTTAAAAGTACATCTTTTGGAGATTTCAGCGATCGTCTCATATATTTGCCAGAGAATGAACCATCTGAATATTTTGAAGAATTGGCATTTATTGTTTCTAAATTGCAAGATGGTATAGATTTGCTTCTGTTTTTGAAATCTCCTGAAGATGCTGTTGAATTTTATAATAAATATTCAATTGTGCTAAAGTTTTTAGGATTTGATGAGAAATTATTCGAAGTAGTTACTGTTGAGCGAACAGAAATAAAAAATTTTCAGAAGACTGGAGATATTCAAAAGGGAGAATATGTTGATTTAAATGAGTTGAAAAATCTTATTAATTCAGATGAATATTATCTTCAAAATCTTAATAAAGCTCCTAAATCTCTTTTGACTTTTGATTTAAAAAAAGTTGATATTTATAAAGAATCAGCAGAGCTTGCATTGTCAAGAATTAACTCTCTTTTTAAATCTTTTAAATCTCAAGGTTATAAAATTGATTCAGAAGATATTTTAAAAAATATTGATATAAATGAAATTAGATTATTAGAAGAAGATAGAGAATTTAATATAATTAAAAAGTTGGTTATATATCCTTCTATAGTATGTGATGCTTTAGACAGTAGAAATAGTGGACTTCTATTTAATTTTGCTGTCGATTTGATTGCTTCTTTTAATGATTATTATGATGCTGTCAATATTTTGTCAGGAGAATCAAGAGTTATCTATGCCAGAATTGCGATGTTATCTGCTTTTAATATTGTTATGAGTAGGATTTTTTCACTATTTTTAAAAATTGATTCTCATAAATTTCATAATTCTAAATGAAGCTATGTTCGGCTGCTAAAGACCGACCACTTTTGGGGCTCGAAAAATATAAAAACATTTAAAGAAGGAATTAATTTCTTAAAAGTCTAATGATAATTTTGAAATATCTATTCTTTTTGTTAAGGAAAGGGTTTACTTATGGGAATAAAGACTTTTAAAGAGCGAGTACCTGTTATTCTTTTAACTGCCTCCTACAGGATAGAAGGAGATATGCATGTTGTTCCAGGTGGAAGAATGCTTGATGAAATAAACAAGGAAAGAGATTTTATACCTGTAACAAATGCGACTGTTTATGAATTAAATGGCGATACTCCTCTTGATTCATTAGATTTTATAACTATTAATAAAAATCAGATAGTAATGGTTGCTCCGTCTGTAACTATTTAGAAAGGAATTTGATATGCCTAATATAAGATACTTGGGACATAGTTCATTTTATATTTCTTCTTCAAAGGGAACTGCCATTGTAACAGACCCATTTGGTAAGACGATGCCTTATACTTTTCCTATGATTTCGGCAGATATAATTTTACAGAGCCAT
The DNA here is from genome assembly GCA_902790465.1 of uncultured bacterium. Taxonomy (GTDB): domain Bacteria; phylum Vulcanimicrobiota; class CADAWZ01; order CADAWZ01; family CADAWZ01; genus CADAWZ01. Next base: position 10,487 of record CADASF010000004.1, read on the forward strand.
GAGCATGCAGATCACAACGCTTATTGGAGAGTCGGTGGAAATCCACAGGTTTTAAAAAGAACAAGTGATTATATTGCTGAATTTGAGGCAAATGTACAGAGAACAGGTGAAAATTTTGTTTTTAAGGCTTTTCCGTCATATCATGATAAATTTATTGGAAAAAAGAAAGGTCCTAATACCATTTTTATGTGGTATATGGATGGTTTAAAATTTTGTTTTCTCGGTGATTTGGGTCATATTTTATCTGAAAAAGAAGTTGAATGGCTTGGTGAAATTGATGTTCTCTTTTGTCCTGTTGGTGGTGGTACTGTTTTGACTTCTTCTGATGCTGTTCTTGTTATCAACCAGCTGAAAGCAAAGATTATATTTCCTATGCACTATAAAACAAAACTTACTGAATATATATCTTGGCTTGAAGAACCTCTTGAGAATTTTACAAATAAGATGGGAAATGTTGAAACTCTCTATGCTTTGGCAACACAAGTTGATTGTAATCATCTTCCAAAATCTCCAGTTGTCAAGATTCTTGAAATGGGTTAATTTCTTCAACATAAAAAAATAGCTTGTAAATATTTACAAGCTATTTTTTTTACTAATAATCTGTAGACCTTTGTTGAGTGAATCCACCAGATTCAGATGTACTACTTGATGAACTACTACTTGACGAGCTCCCTGAAGAATAACTCGATGAAGTACCACTTGATCTACTCGGTGGCGTGTAACTTGATGAACCTGAAGAATAACTCGAAGAACTTGAAGAACTTCTTTTTGGTGGTGTATAACTTGACGAACCTGAAGAATAATTCGACGAACTCGATGAGCTTCTCGGTGGTGGTGTATAGTTGTAAGAACCAGACGAATAGTTAGAGCTTCTACTCGATGAACTTTTTGTACTATTTGATGAGCTCGATTTGGTTGATGAACTGCTTGATGTTGTCTGTTTCTTTGGTATATTTTTTAATTTTATTTTTAAAATTTCATAAGGTTGTTTTGGATTTGTTTTTGGAATTTTATATATAACACTTACTTCTGAACCAACTTTTAATCCTTCTGGCAATCCTTCTTTTCCAGGTTTTATTTTTACATATCCACCTGTCTCTGATTTTAATATAAGGTGTTTAGAATTTCCAATTTTTTCAACTGCTGAAATTTTACCTTTTGCACTCTGTTCTGTATATGCAATAACTGGTTTTACTTCTTTTTTCTCTTTTTCTTTTATCTGTTCAGCCGTCTTTTGAGCATTTATTTTTTCTTGCTCTTGTTTTTGGATTTTCTCAGGAGTTGTCATCCAATAACTTTTTGTTGCATATAATCCATAACCTATGAGTCCTATTATTATAACGATTAAAAAGATAACAAATGCACAACCCCAATTAAAAGGTTTTACTTCTTTTACTTCCTTTGGCTTTTCTTCTTCTTTTTTGGTTGGTTGAGTAATTTCTATATTTTTCTCTTTTAGATATTTGTCTAGATCTGATTTATTTAGTTTTCTTGTTGCTTCATGTGATGCTTCTTCAGAGCTTTTTCTGAGTGAGCCGTCAGATTTTATTCCTTCTGCAATGCCACTTGAACCAAGCAGTTTTTCTGTTTGTAGAGGCATATTTTCAGGACTAAATCTATTTGTTATTTCTGATTTTCTTTGAGAAGATATTGAGTCTTCTTTATTTTCTATTTCACTTTCACTTGTTTTCCTTTTGTTATAAACTTGTCTTGGAAGATAGATTGTTTTATCTTCTTCAGTTTCTTCATCTTCTTCTGAATTTGTTGAAGATTCCTCCTCATCGTCATCATTATTATATCTATCTTCTTCACCTGTCATTTCAGGAAATTCAGTATTTGGTTTTAAAAGAGGATAATGTCCATTAAGACCATTTTTATTTAGATAGTCGATTATTTCCTCTACATTTTGGAAACGATCAGCAGGCTTTAATTGAACCATTTTTTCAATCATGGCCTGTATTGTATTTCCTGCTGTTGGATTTATATTTTTTACATGTTCAAGTTTTCCACCACTCAATATTCTGTCAACAGAATCAGGCAAAATTTGACCTGTAAGGAGGTAGTATATAGTTACACCAAAGGCATAAATATCAGAACGTTTATCTGTTCCTGCTGCTCCGTACTGCTCAGGAGGAGCAAAACCACTTGAACCAGAGCCTTTTATTTTTGCCATTGTTCGGCTTGCATTTCCCTGTTCAAAAACTTTTGCTATTCCAAAGTCTATTATTTTTATTTTGCCGTCTTTATTGAGCATTATATTTGACGGTTTTAAATCTCTTAAAATAACAGGTTCAGGAAGGTTATGTAGATATTTTAAAATATCTGTAATTTGCCATACTATCCCTAATACTTGATCTTGTGTTAAAAGAGAGGGGGAATTTACTACAAAATCTTCAAGTGTATCACCTGCAACATATTCCATTGCAAGATAGTGCTTTCCCTCTAATTCAAATGTTTCAAGAACATACGGAACACCTGGGTGATCAAGTTTACTTAGAGTTACAGCTTCATTCATAAATTGAGCTGTTATTTTATCTTTTGATTCTGGATCTAAATACTGGTCTTGCATTTCCTTTAGAGCACATTCTTTGTTGTGATATATAGAAAATGCTTTATAGACAAATGCCATTCCCCCTTTGCCTATTTTTTGGAGAATTTTATATTTTCCGCAAAGAGTCATGCCAGGTTGTAAAGAACTCTGCATCACAATCACTCCTTAAATTGTTTCACTATCTGTCTTTTCGTTTTGTTTTTCAAATGTCTTATTGACATGTTTAGAATTGTCTGAATTACAGCAAATACATTTTTTTGTTGAGGCATCAATAGCTTCTCCGCAATCTTGACAAGTCCATCTTTTTTCCATCAATGAATACCATTTGTCAGCTCCTAAATTTTTGTATTCATCAAGTTGTTTTAGAAGTGTTCCAGAATATAGATCGGACATATCTTTTATTCTTTTACATGTTTTTAATTCTTCACAAGATGAACAATTTTCATGTCCTTTGCTTGAAGCACATTTTCTTAGATTACATCTGAATGCCCAAGAATGTCTGTCTTTTATAGAATCTTTACATCCTGGACATTGTATGTCATTTATACTTATTGTTTTTCCCATTTGAGAAGATAGGGAAGATGACAATTTCTTTTGATATTCTATTCCTTTTTTTTGGGCTGTCATGATAGGGCAAGAACCACAATAATTTCCACAAGCCCCAATATATGATTTATTCAAAATTTTTTCTCCTCTAATAATCCTTTTTTTTAGAAATTCTTTTGATTTTGCCAATAATCCTCTAAAGGAAGAAAGTTATAATATATAGAAGAATAATATTTCAAATTTAATAAAAAAGAAGTATTTATATTTTTTATAGGATATTAGGCACATTTTGTTATTTTGTGCCATTTGGAGGTCGTTTTTATGAATTTACTTGCAACTGTAAGCCCTCTTGAAGATGTAAAAGCTGAAATGCTTTTGGTTACTGTTTTTCAGGGCGAAAAGGAATTGACAGGTCGTCTTGCATGGCTTGATAGAATTTTAGGTGGACAGATTGGCAGACTTCTTTCCACTGGTGAAGTAAGAGGACAATATAAAGAATTTTCAACTCTTCATGTTACAGGAATAGGTGCAAAGAGAGTTCTTTTAATAGGTCTTGGCAAAAAAGAAGATTTGAATTTAGACAAAATTCGCAGTGTTGTCGCTATAGCTGCAAGAAATTGTCGCAGAATACATGCAAAATCTCTTGCTGTTGATAGTTTCACTACTTATGGGATCGATCCAAGAGAAAGTGCAAAGGCAATAGCTGAAGGTGTTGTTCTCGGTCTTTATAAATTCACAAAATATATGAGTGAAAAGACTGCAGAAAAATATAAAGATAAAATTGAAGAATTGACAATAGCAGATAGTTCTTCTGATAATATCGAAGAATTGAGAGCAGGATTTTCTGAAGGTTACACTGTAGCATGTAACACAAATTTTGTAAGAGATCTTGTGAATGAACCTGCAAGTTATATGACACCTGAAATGTTTGTTGAGACAGCTTGTCAGAAAATGAAAGATTTAAATGTTACAATAAATATTTTGGATGAAAATGATATACTAAAAGAGGGAATGGGAGCATTTTATGCTGTTGGTAGATCGGCAAATTGTGCACCTCCTCGTATGCTTGAAATTGCTTATGAAGGCAATCCTAATGGTCCTTGGGTTGGACTTGTTGGAAAAGGAATAACATTTGATTCAGGTGGTTATGACTTAAAACCCCCGAGTTCTATGGAGAGAATGCACTGTGATATGGGCGGAGCAGGTGCAGTTCTTGGAGCAATAAAAAGTGTTGCAGAACTAGGTCTTAAAGTAAATTGCCGTGCTGTTATGCCACTTGCAGAAAATATGGTTGCAGGAAATTCATATAAACCTGGTGATATTGTAAAATCACTTGAGGGAAAAACTATTGAAATTATAAGTACAGATGCAGAAGGAAGACTTCTTCTCGCTGACGCACTTACTTGGATTCGCAAAAAAGGTGTAGAATATCTAATTGATATTGCTACTTTGACAGGTGCTGTTGTAATTGCTCTTGGAAACCAACTTTCTGGCATTATGGGTACAGATTCTGTTTTGGTGAATGCAATAAAAGAATCTGGAGAAAAATGTGGTGAGAGAGTTTGGGAATTGCCTTTATATAAAGAATTTGCAATGCAAATAAAGAGTGATGTTGCTGATTTACAAAATAGCGGCGGAAGAGGAGCAGGAACAATTACAGCAGGAATGTTCTTGAAAGAGTTTGTTGGTGAAGCAAAATGGGCTCATATTGATATCGCTGGAACATCTACAACGAATGCTTCAATTCATCAGTATATTAAAAATCCTTATGTTCCCAAAGAGGGAGCTACTGCTGTTGGAGTTAGACTTCTTTATCAGTTCCTTGCAGATTATGCAAAGTCTAATTCTAAACTTTCATAAAAAAGAGAGGAGAAAATATGCGAAAGTATTTTTCTGCATTTATTGCTTTGGTTGCTATTTCATGTATGCCTGCATTTGCTGAAGATGTAAAAATATCGAGGGATGATTTTGGAGTTCCTCATATTTATTCAGAATCTGATGAAGGGGTTTTTTATGGTCAAGGATATGCCCAAGCATGTGATAGATTGTTTCAACTTGAAATGGTTAGACTTTCTTCATCAGGTAAAATGAGTGAGAAACTTGGGGCAGGTTATATTGATTATGATAAGATGTATCTTCGTTATTTTCCTATTGATGAAGAACTAAATGCCCTTATAAAATCATTTCCTGATTCACAGAGATCAAAATTTAAAGCATTTGCCGATGGAATAAATGCAAGAATTGAAGAAGTTGTTGCTGAAAATAAAGTTCCTCAGGAATTTGCAAAATATGGGCTTGAACCAGTAAAATGGACTGAAGCAGATGTCTTTAAAGTCTGTTTTTCTCGCTATAGATATATATATGACGGAGCTGAAGAACTTACAAATTTGAGATTTCTTCAAAAACTCGTCGATAATTATGGTAGAATTGATGGAAAATTGATTTTTGATAGTATTTTACAATTAAATGATGAAGCTGCTTCAGTAATTGTTTCAGGCATAAATCCTTCCATGGCTGAAAAAGTTTTGGCAGATAACAAAAAAGATGTAAAGTCTTCAAAAATGCTTGCCGAAAAATTTGGTGTCCCTTATGGTGTTGGAAGTTATGCTGTCGTTCTTTCTGCTTCAAAAAGCGTAACAGGGAATTCAATGCTTTTGGCTGGTCCTCAATATGGATTAAGTGATCCGTCTCTATTTTATGAATGTTCTCTTCATTCAAAAGATATACAGTGTTATGGTATCCAAACAGTTGGTCTTCCTGGTTTTTCTATAGCACAAAATAAATATGGTGCTTGGACTGTTACTGGTGGAAGTGATAACCAGATTGATTATTATTTGGAAATGTTAAATTCAGCAAATAATATACAGTATAGAAATAATAATGAGTGGAAAGATATGGCTATAAAGTCATATAAGATAAATGTGAAAAATGCAGAACCTGTCGATTTTGATGTCGTAACAACAACTAATGGAATTGTTGTTACAACAGAACTTTCTGATCCTAAAAATCCAATGGCTTTTGTAAAAAATGTTGCTGTAACACCTGCAGAGATTGCTGCTTCTTGGATGAATACTTATGATGCAATGAAAAGCTATTCGACAGATACTTTTGTAAAAGCATTTAGAACATATCCTATATCTTCTAATGTTTTTTACATCAATCAAAAAAATCCACCTGTTTTTATGCACACTGGAAAATATCCAATTCGTCCTGATGGTGTTGATACAAGACTTCCTATAAACGGAGCAGAATTTGGACTTTGGAAGGGCTTTTTGAGCTATGACAAAATTCCTGTCTATCGCAATACTTCAAGAGGATTTTATGCTGATTGGAATTCAAAACCTTCATTGACATGGGACAATGGAGAAAAAACTTATATATGGGGTTCTCAAAATAGGATTGATCATGTCAGAAATACTGTTGATATTCAAAAGAAGTTTACTTTTGGAGAACTCGATGCAATAGATTATAAAATTTCATATATGGATATATATGCAAATGAGATAAAGCCTATATTGATTGAAAAATTGTCAAAATCACAGGACTCAAATGTAATAAAAGCTGTTGAATATTTAAAAGATTGGGACGGCTATAAAATTGCAAATTCAAATGGATATTATGATAAGCCAGCTATTCCTATTTTCCATAGGTGGATGAATGAATTTGCAAAATTGTTGTGTCCTGAAATTGATGGAAAATATATGGAATATGCTGTAAATGAATATGGTGCTCCATTTGTTTTCAATGTATTAAGACAGACAAAACTTCCTTATGATTTTCTAAAAGGCAGAACTATAGAAGATGTAAGTGAAGAAGCTATGAAAAATACTATATCTTATCTTTCCAATTCCAATGGTTATGACATGTCTCAGTGGAAGGAAAAGGCAGAAGCCAGTACCTATGTTTCTTCTATGCCACAGTCTTCTGAGGATATGTCTTTGCCATCAGGTGAAAAAGTTTATTGTGGAAATAGAGCAAGTACAATAATAATGTGGGAAGTAAATCGTTTTTGGGTCAAAGGTATAAGTGTATTGACACCAGGAGAAGGTAGTTATGTTGGAGATACTTCAAAACCTTCTCATAAAGACGATCAAAAAGAACTATATAATGTAAGAAGGTATAAGACTGTTTTATTTTACGATGAGGATATAAGACATAAAGAAGAAAGCTCTAAGACATTGAAATATGCAACGCCTAAAAAATATTAGTTTGTCTTCGTAGCTTTGTTATGAAACTAAAAAAATAGCTTGTTTGAAAATTTTTTCAAACAAGCTATTTTTTTGCAGGATTTTTTATATTTTTATAAAATTTTTATAAAAGTTGATAATAACTGACTAAACTTTTTTATAAAAAATATTTTATAATTTTTGAATCCTTTTTAATAAAACCCACATCTATATAAATGAAAATAGAAAAAAGGAAGTGAAAAAGAATGAGACAAGATAAATGGACTATAAAAGCACAGGAAGCATTACAACAGGCTATGGACTATGCTTCTGAAAGAAATAATCAACAGATAGAGCCTGAACATCTTCTTCTTGCTCTTCTAACACAGGAAGAAGGCGTTGTTGGTGAGATAGTTAATCAAATAGGAGTTAATCAATCATCACTTATATCAAAAGTTAAAAAACTTGTTGATAATTTGCCAAAAGTAAGTGGTAGTAATACAAATTCATATCTTTCAAATTCTTGTGCTTCTGTGATAGATAAGGCAGAAAAAGAAGCAAATAGAATGAAAGATGAATTTACATCTACAGAACATTTCTTTATTGCTCTATCATCAGATAGAAATACAAAATGTGGAGAAATTCTTTCTTCTTTTGGAATTACTCATGAAAAAATATATACAGTTCTAACAGATATAAGAGGAAATCAGCGTATAACTGATCAAAATCCTGAAGATAAGTATCAAGCAATCAAAAGATATGCAAAAAATTTGACAGACCTTGCAAAAAGAGGAAAATTAGATCCTGTAATTGGAAGAGATGACGAGATAAGAAGAGTTATACAGGTTTTGTCGAGAAGAACAAAAAATAATCCTGTTTTGATAGGTGAGCCAGGTGTTGGAAAAACTGCTATTGCTGAAGGACTTGCTGAAAGAATAGTAAGTGGCGATGTTCCTACATCTCTAAAAAATAGAGAGATTGCAGCACTCGATTTAGGAGCTATGCTTGCAGGTGCAAAATATAGAGGTGAATTTGAGGACAGGCTCAAAGCATTGTTAAAAGAAGTTGAGGGATCAGAAGGAAGAATAATTCTTTTCATTGATGAACTTCACACACTTGTTGGAGCTGGTGCTTCAGAGGGAAGTGTTGATGCAGCAAATATGTTAAAACCTGCTCTTGCAAGAGGTGAAATACGTTGTATAGGTGCAACAACACTAAAAGAATACAGAAAATATATTGAAAAAGACGCAGCACTTGAAAGAAGATTTCAGCCTGTGATGGTTCCTGAGCCAAATGTTGAAGACACAATAGCAATTTTAAGAGGATTGAAAGAAAAATACGAAGTTCACCATGGAATTAGAATCCTTGACAATGCTCTTGTTTCTGCTGCTACTCTTTCAAATAGATACATAACCGACAGATTTTTACCTGATAAAGCAATCGACTTGATAGATGAAGCAGCTTCAAGACTTAGAATCGAGATTGACAGCATGCCAACAGAAATTGATGAGGCACAGAGAAAATATAGACAGCTCGAAATTGAAAGACAAATTCTTTCAAAAGAAACAGATGAGGCTTCTAAAGACAGACTTAACAAGATGAATCAAGAAATGGAATCCATAAAAGCTGAATTGGATAAGATGAAATCCCAATGGGCTCTTGAAAAAGAAATCATTAAAAGAATTGGTGATTTAAAAGAGAGAATGGATGAACTAAAAACCGAAGAGGCAAAAGAAGAGAGAAATGGATCGCTTCAGAGAGTTGCTGAGATAAGATATGGACTTATTCCAGAATTGAAAAAACAGATTGATTCTCAAAAATCAAGATTATCTGAAATTCAGAAAGAACATAAATTTTTGAAAGAAGAAGTCGATGAGGAAGATGTTGCTGAAGTTGTTTCAAAATGGACAGGTATTCCTCTTTCAAAGATGATGGAAGGTGAGACTCAAAAGCTCGTAAAAATGGACAGTGAGCTTAAAAAATTTGTTGTAGGTCAAGACAATGCAGTTGAAGCAATTTCAAATGCAGTTAGAAGGGCAAGATCAGGTATTGCTGATTCAGATAGACCACTTGGAAGTTTCTTGTTCCTTGGTCCAACAGGTGTTGGTAAAACAGAGCTTGCAAAACGCCTTGCAGAATTTTTGTTTGATACTGAAAAGGCAATGATAAGAATAGATATGAGTGAATATATGGAAAAATACTCTGTATCTCGTCTCATTGGAGCTCCTCCAGGATATGTTGGATATGATGAAGGCGGTCAACTCACGGAAGCAGTTAGAAGAAGACCATATAGCGTAATTCTTTTTGATGAAATCGAAAAAGCACATGGCGATGTATTTAATGCACTTCTCCAAGTTCTTGATGACGGAAGACTTACAGATGGACAAGGTCGTACAGTTGATTTCAAAAATACGATTATAATAATGACATCAAATATAGGTTCATCATATATTCAAGATTTGACAGCAGACCAAGCAGATGAAATGAAGAAAAGAATTAATGAAGAGTTGAAACTTCACTTCAAACCAGAATTTTTAAACAGACTTGATGAAACAGTAATATTTAACAAGCTCTCAAAAGAAAATATAACATCTATTGTTGACATACAGTTGAGAAGACTTGAAAAGAGACTTGCTGAAAAGAAGATCGACTTGACATTGACAGATTCTGCAAAATCCTTCCTCGCAGATATGGGCTATGATCCTGTATATGGAGCAAGACCATTGAAGAGAGCTATAAGAAAATATCTTGAAGACCCACTTGCACTTGCTGTTTTGAGTGGAAAGGTAAAAGCAGGGGAGAAGGTAACAGCAGACTTTGATAAATATTCAAATACAATAACTTTTAAGTAATTGATAAAAAGGGTATAAAAAATAGGGGCTGTGAAAAAAGTATTTTTTTCACAGCCCCTATTTTTTGTGTTTACACTACAATCTGCCTTTTTTTATCATCTGCGACAAAAACGGCAGTGATGATTTTTTTTTCTCTTTCATTCATTAAGGAGCTTGTATCTATATAGGCAGAGATATATTTCTTTATCTGTTCTTCTCCCTCTTTTTTCTTTGCTTTTACATCTTTTGAAGTTGGAGCTAACTTGAATTCAATGATAATTGTTTTGTCATCAAATGGAATAACAATATCAGGACGACCAGTATTTGTGTGAACTTCAGGATAAATTTGTACTTTTACAACACTGAGTAACATAATAAATAGCGAGCGATACCATTTTTCTTTTTTTGAATATATAATTTTTTTAAATGCTTTTTTTTGTTCTTCATTTAATGATTCTATTGTTTTTTTATTTATATTGTCATTTGCGAAGTCTTCATATGGAATTCTTGCCAATATTCTATTAAATATTAGCATTACATTCATCATATCGCCATTTTTTAAATAGGTTAATATGTCATTTGCTAATTGTACATAGTCATTAATATTGTAAATATTGTATAAATATAAATTGGGAAGTGAATCTCTAACTTCTTCATTTGGGTAGTCAAGAGTTATTTCATTTTTATCTTCATCCCATTTTTCAATAGTTAGATACCCCGATTGAAATAGAAAACTTTCAGGAGAAGCATGTTCAATTTCATTTGTATTTGTAAAATTAGATGATACTTTTAAATGTCTATATTCATCTGAATCTTTGATTTTGTGATCTTTTAAATATTTGGCAAGAAATGAGGGAGTGCTGGAATTATACCAATAATTATAAAAATTACCTTCATCAAAGAAATTTAAAACAGAAAATGGGTTATATACTCTTGTTATACCATCAAAAGAAAAACCATCATAATATTCTTTTATTTTCTCTAACAATTTTTGTTTATTTATTGATTTTTTTTGAGCAGTTATTTCAATCCATTCAGAAAAATTATCTTCAAGTTCTTTTTGTGTATATCCAAGAACATCTCCATATTTTTCACTCATAGAAATATCATTTAAATTATTTAATCCTGAAAAAATTCCAACTTTTGTAAATTTAGAAATTCCAGTTATAAAGACAAATCGTAAATATTTAGTATAAGTTTTTAAAGTAATATAAAAATTGCGTAAAAATTTTCTTACTTTATCTGCCATTTTTATATTGTCAATATATTCAGTAATAGGAAAATCATATTCATCAATGAGGACAACAACTGAGCCAAATTTTTCATAAAATGTATAAATGAGTTTTTTAAACATAGCTTTTGCATTTCGTTCTTTATCTATATTTATTTTATACTCATTTGCTATATGTTGAAGATCACTTATGAGAGATTCGTCTATTTCTTTAATATTTTCATAAGAATCTAAACCACTCATGTCCAATGTTATAACTGGATTAGGATGATTTGCTTGTTCTTTTACCCATTCTTCAGCATAAAGCCCCTTGAATAATTCGGCTTTACCTTGAAACATTGCTTCGAGTGTAGAAATAGTTAATGATTTTCCAAATCTTCGAGGACGAGAAAGAAAATAACTATTATCTGTTTTAGCAAGCTGAAGTAATTTTTCTGTTTTATCAATATAGAGATAATTTTTTTTTCTTATAATTTCAAAACTTTGCATTCCTGTCGGAAGTAATTGCATATATATATATTTTCTCCTATTTTATATTATTAAATCAATCATATTTTACCATTTTTTGTTATAAATGGCAATATAAAAAAATTCCTTGTTATGAATCAAATTCACAACAAGGAATTTTTTGTAGTTAGTTAGAGGTTAGTTAGTTGCGATAATTTAATTAGTTTAATAGTTAGGCTGGCCACCATTTCTGCAATTTGCTTCATAATTAGAGCGAGATACGCCACTATGTAGTAAATTGTATGAGTCGTAAGGTCCATTAGTAATCAAATTGTCCTCGGTATCGTAAAGTGCCTCTTCAAAGTAGAAGTGTACCTCTGCTCTAAAAAGTGCAAGAGAGTTACCTAAATTATTAGTAGCAGATGATGGAATATATACAGATTTTAAAGCTGAATAGTAATTTCTTATGTTAGTAGTTTGATTGTAATTTATTTGATTAAGATTAAAGTTAAAGCTACTACCTGTTTCAAATTCAGTACGATTTACTGGATTTATGTATATGCCAGCAAAAGCATAACCTATTTCTTGAAGACCATCTGGTAATTCGAGCCAAACAAGATTTTTAGTAGAAGCAAAACAGTAATCTCCGATAGTTTTTACGCTATTTGGAATTTGGATATCTGCACCACTTCCGACAGGTCCTACTGATGTACACTTATTACCAAAAAATGCGTAAGAGTCTATTTCTGTAACTGTATTTGGAATGACCAATTGTGTTTTATTGTTTGGACAATAGTAAAGTGTTTTCATATCTTTACTATAAACAACTCCATCTACGCTTGTATAATATGGATTATCTGAATCTATCTCTATATTGTTTAGTGATAGATTACTTGTAGCAAATAATTCACCAAAATGTTGTTCATTAATCCAAGAAGTTGATATATGATCACTTCTATAAGAAGCATTATATGTAGGTGCATAAGTTGCAGGAAATACTATTGTATTTATTTTGCTTCCCATATCTCCGCATAATGCAAACCAATTGTTACCGAGGTGTACTAGATCTTTTGGAAGTACAAACTTTGTTATGTTATTTTTGTCTGCAGAACTCCATTTTGTGTCAATCATATGGAATAGTGTTAAAAAATAATCGATGCCATTTTCATAGTCATCAATAGTCCAAGGTGCGTCATAACTATCATTACTATCGGAAGAATTTGCATAAACCGATTCCCAAACATAAAAATATCCATAAGCATTACGAGTGTCGTTAGAATAATAATGGGCATCATTTACACCATTTATATAATCAATCCAACCATTATAATAATAAGTGTCATCTAATCCTTTTATCAAATTATTATTACTACCATAGAACCCAGGAGCTAATGTAGGAACAGGGACAGGGACACCATTTCCTGTTGTCAATTCTGTTCCAGTTGGTGAAGAAACAGGTATTGGTGAAGTAGGATACCATGGAGAGCCACCACAAGTTGTCCAAGTTGGATTAGTAATTGTTACAAGTGTATGACCTCCAGTTGTTGATCCTGGTGTTGGCTCAACAATAACAACTGATCCTCCTGGATTTGATGTTAGTGTAGGAACTATATATGCAATATTTGGAGGAAGTTGTGCTCCTCCAATTTCTATTATTGTGCTTGGTGGATTGTTTGTTGTTCCAGTATTGATAAGCCCTTCTTGTATGCCAGTAGCAGTTGTTCCAGTAAGTTGTGTTAGAGGAACAGTTGTTAGACCACCATTTGCAGTAATTGCATTATATACATTAACTTTTGCTCTTATTGTACCACCATTATATGGTGCCGATATAGTTGCAGTTCCAACTCCAATACCAGTAATAGTTTGATTACTCAAATTTATAATATTATTATTACTTGTTATTGTGTAGTTCTCAATTTCAAATTGTGCTGTAGAACCAAGTAGCATGTTATAGATAACTTCTTTTATAGAACTTGCAGTTATTCCTGTTTTAGTTATTTTTTTGTTTTGTACAGTTTCTGTAGAAATATATTTTACAGTTCCATCACTTTCAATATGTACAAGTGCTACAGAAGTTCCATTTGCAAGGTCTATATCTATATTGAGATTGCTTAAATCATTTATGTTGTCAACTACTACAACTTTTTGAACAGAATCTTTACTTGGTATATTACCAGTATCGTACAAAAGAGTTTTAATTATGTCTGCATCGTCAGCTGGCAATATTTTACTATTGACATTGATTCCACCTCCATTTGAAGATGTAGCTGTTGTTGGCAAAGTATCATAAACATTTACTTTTATGATAATCTCTTGACCATCTGCTGTTGTTTTAATTATAGCAGTGCCTACTTTATCTCCTTTAATACTGCTATTATTAAGAGTGATGATTCCGTTATTTTCAACTATTTCGTAATCATCTATTTCAATATCTTTGGTATTACCAAGCAGGATGTTTAACAATACTTCTTTTATTTCATTGCTGTTAATTTCGTTTTTGATTATCTTTTTGTCTTGTACAGTTTCGGTTGAGAGGTATTTAAGAGTTCCGTCTTCCATTCTGTGTACAATAGCAACAGTTGTTCCATCTTCAAGATCAATATCTATATCGAGATTGCTTAAATCATCTATATTGTCAATTACAATAACTTTTTGAACATCATCTTTATTTTGAATCGTACTTGTATCTTGTAATATGATTTTAATTTTATTAGCTTCATCTTCAGATAATATTTTTGTTTTTACTGTGATAGGTTCGTCATTTGCATTTGTTGCAGTTGTTGTAAGTTCGTCATAAACTTTTACAGGTATAGTGATGTCATCTCCATTACAACTTGTAGTAATTGTAACTTCTCCAACAGCAATTCCCTTCATATTTCCAAATTCGTCAAGTGTAATAATGTCTTGTTGGTTTTGGTTATCAATATTGAGTTCGCATTGGTCAGTTACATTTTCTCCTCTGAGTAGGATATCCAATTTATCTTCATTTCCGAGCAGAATATTAAATGCTTCGGTATATACTGCTGGTTGGTGTGGAACAACTACTGTAATTTCTGCATCTTGAGCTCCTTCAACTTGTACAGTAATGACAGTTTCTCCTTCTTTTAAAGCAGTAATATTTCCATTTTCATCAATTGTAGCAACTGAAGGATCACTTACAGTATATTTAGCTTCGTTTGTTTTTTCATCATCTCTCAATTTTATATTAACGCTGTCAGTTTCTCCGAGTTCAATTAGAAAAATGTTTTGTGAAAGTGTTAATTCAGGTTTTTTTACGGTAACTGTTAATACTGCATCATTGGCACCTTCCATATGTACTATTATATTAACAGTTCCTTCTCCAACAAATGTTATTTTTCCATTTTCATCAACAGTAGCAACTGAAGGATCACTTGAAGTATATTCAGCTGCAGATGTTACATTACTTCCATTTAACATAACTAAAATTTGTTCAATGTCGAGGGTATCTTCTCCAATTACATAATCAATCTGATTTTTTGCTAATTCAAGATTAGGTAATGTAGGATCGTTTACTGTAACAGTAAATGTAACGCTATCGGTTCCTTCATAAGATACTTGAACGATACTTGTTCCAGGTGTTATAGCATTGATAAGTCCTTTTTCAACAGTAGCAATAGTATTTTTTTTAAACTCTTCTTTTATGGGATTGAAAGTTACTTCATTTGTTTTGTCTTCATTATTGACATAAGCAATTACATTGTCAGTAGTTCCTACATCAAGAATGAATTTGTATTTTGAAAGTGTAAGTTTTTTGGTTTCGTTTAAATTGGGATAACCAAAGAAATCACAACTTTCACTTCCACCCGAGCCACATGCCGATGTTGTTATTGCCAATAAAAATAGCAATAAGCCCAGCATGGTGCATTTTCGCAAGTTTTTCATTTTTATACCTCCCAGTTTTTTTTCTCCTTCATTTTTGAAGGAGCATATTTGGCAGAAAATTAGAATTCACCTAAAAATTTACTGTTAACAAAAATGTAAATATATATTAACATTTTGTTAATATAAGTAAAAATAAAAAAGGGCGAATCTCGTAGAGATTCGCCCTCTATAAGATATTTAATATAAATTATAATCTATTTTTATATTTTTTGCAAGTTTTTTTTTTACAAAAAAAATATTTGTTAGGATAATATTTATTTTCTTTATAACTTGCAATAAAAACAGCTATGATTACTTGAAATTATTATTATATCTTTTTTTTTGCTAAGTTCATTTTTCCATTTCTTTTTCTGCTCTTTTTAAGTCCTCTAATTTATCGACATTAAAAGCCATTTCTGGGAATTTGCTTTCCATTGCAAAAACTTTTGCTCCTAAAAGTTCCTCGCCTTTTTTTATTAATTCATCTATTGTCAATACCTGAAACAACATTTTTATTATGTTTATAAAACCAAATAGGGAAACAAGTTTTAATGGCTCTTTTCTTCCTTCTGTTATTTTTTTAAAAAGTTCCTCACATTTTGAGAATTTGCTTTTTGAAACCATCATAAAGCTACCACCACAAAATGTTCCTTCTTTTAGTTTTACATAAGTGTGTCTCAAATTTGGAAATCTTTCTTCAGAGATTTCTTTTCTAACAAAACTATAGGAAAAATCTGCATTTGATTCTATTGATTTTTTAGCAAAATCTTCAAATGATTGTGGTGTTGCAAGTGGTATATCACATGGAATAACAAATATTTTTTCATTTTGGCATAGCTGAAGTCCATTTTTTAGTGATTCAATTACCGATTTGCCACCAACACATGTATTATTGACCATTCCTTTTATATCTTGTGGAATTTTATCTGAAACTGACCCATTTCGTGCCATTAAACTTATGAATCTTTTTATATATTCTGGAATATTTTCTGAAGGGGCTACAAAAATAATTTGTCCTGTATTTCCCATATTTTCAGAGGCTGTTTTTACCATTTCGAGAACATATTCAGCCATCATTTTTCCATTTATTTTTATATAGGCTTTTCCTTCTGGCTTTTCTTTGAGATTTTCTTCAAATTCTTTTTCAAGTTTCCCGCCACCAAGTACGATAATATCAAACATTTTTTAATCCTTCTCTCAACAATATATCTTTATCATTTATTTTGTTATCAAGTTGAGTTTGTCTCAACATTCTAAGAATAATTTTAGTTTTAGCACCAAAATTATATCCTGCTTCTATCAATTCTCTTCCAGTAATTAATGTTGGATTTTCTTCAAGTTTTTTCAATATAGCTTTAATATCATATTTTGTTTTACCAATTTGTCTTTGTATATCACAAATTTTGATTATTTCATCTTTTTCTGGACAATCTCTAAGTAATTCTTCAATAACAGCATCTGAATATTCTATTTTTTCTAAATTTATAAAAACAGTCATTACATAAATAGCATAATAAATATATTTTTGATTTGGCAAAGACAATCTTTTTATTATTTCTGTTGTTTTTTCTTGAATGTAAAATTCAGGTTCATTTGTTTTTTTAGCTTTTTTGCCATTTTCTTTGTTATATTTTTCTATATTGTTGATTCTTTGTTTTATCTCATATTCAGCAATTTCGGAAAGTAAAAGAGAACATATTATTAAATTATTGTCTCTGTATTTATAAGCCTTTTGTAATTTTATTTTTGTATTTTCTATTAAATTTTCATTTTGATAAAATTCAGGAACCATTATTTTGAAAAATGAACTTTTTTCAAAATCAATCATTGAATTAACTGGATTAGATTCAAACGATTTTATTATTTCTGTCGAGATTCTTTCACTTGAAACTGTTGTTATCAATTCAGGCATTAATTTTTTTATTGAATCCCAAGTGTTTTTTTCTATTTTAAATCCGAGTTGATTTTTTTGTCTGATAGCTCTCAACATTCTCAATGGGTCTTCGATAAATCTATCTTCAGGCTTTCCAACTGCTTTTATTTCTCTGTTTATTAAAGCAGTTATGCCATTTTGGTAATCAACAATTTTGCCTTTAACTTTGTTGAATTTATCTTTTTTGATTCTGAAAAATATGGCATTAAAAGTGAAATCTCTTCTTTGTGAGTCTTCATAGGCATATACATTATTTGTATTTATGTCAAAATCTCTATGACCTTTACCTGTGCTGATTTCTGTCCTTGCAAGGGCAATATCGAGAACTTCTTCTGTCCATCTTACTGAAACTCTATAGACAGGAAATGATTTTCCTGCCGATATGTAATCTTTGATTTTATAGATTTTAGCTCTTTTCATTGAACTAAATATTTTGTCAAGTTTTTCAAAATCACAATTAACGACCATCATGTCTATGTCATGAGCGTCTTTTTTTCCCTGTATTATTCCTCTTACTATTCCACCTACTAAATATAGGCTTGATTTTTTGTCAAGTCTCGAAATCAATCCAGATAAAAATAAAGATAGAGAAGGTCTTTCAAGAAGCCAATTTTTGAATCTTTTTTCTCCGTCTCTTCTTAATGCTTGTATTTTTTCGTTGTTTTTTTGTTTTTTTATTATGTGTATCATGTCTTTTTGTTTTGTTGTTTATAAAAGTAATTCTCAAAATATTATTATATAAGAATAAATGGAAAAAAGCAAGAAATTTTTTTACGAGGATATGTTGCAGGTCTTAACAATTTAATGCCTTGTGCTAGTTGGTCTATCAACTAACACAACGAGTTGCTTTAATAAAAAATTAACAAATTTTGATTTTTTTTAACAATATTTAAGCATAAATTGTAATAATAAAAAAATACAATAGAAATAGCTCGATAAATAACTCAAAAAAAAATATTGATTCTTTGCCTTTATTCATATATAATTAAAGCAGGAAAATAATTTAACTCGTTGTGATAGTTGATTTTTTAAAAAAATAAGCTAAAGAAGAAGCTATGAAAGAATCAGAAGCTAAAAAATTTGGAGGAAAAATTATGCAAAATAATTATTTAAAAATACCAACAGGAAGCAAACAAGAAAAAGCTGTTTTTTATTATGATTTTACTTGTCCAGCTTGCTATAATAAAATTTTACTCGGAACAGATGGTGGCAGATATGGGAATATAGGCGATTTTTCTTGTATTCATTGTGGAGAAACATATCATGCAACAGATGACGATGCACCTTCACCTAATAACCTATATGTGTGGAGCGATAAATATGGAAAAACTACATTGAAGGAAATAAAAAAATGACACAGACTGAAAGACTTGATTATATACTCAAATATTTGATAGATGAGCTGGAATATCCAAATAACAAAATGCAAATTCCTTCTTCTTATAAGGAAAAGCGTTTTTTGATGAAATCACTTTTAAATATTCGTCCCCCAAAAGAAATTTCAGATGAATTTATTAAAGTTCAAGATGATTTTTTAAAGAACGAAGCCGAAGAAAAGGGAATAATTGATGTTTATTCACTTCCAGCCAAAGATAAGCTCTCTGTCTGGCAGGGAGATATAACAAGATTAAAAGTTGGTGCTATTGTAAATGCTGCAAATAGTGAAATGCTCGGTTGTTTTCAAGCAGGGCATATGTGTATTGATAATGTAATTCATACGGCTTCTGGAGTTCAACTGAGAGAAGAGTGTTTTGCTTTAATGCAAGAAAAGAGAAGAAAATTTAATGATCCTAATTATGTTGAGCCGACAGGAAAGGCTATGATAACAAAAGGGTATAATTTGCCTGCTGAATATGTAATCCATACTGTCGGTCCTATTGTCTATGGCAATTTGACAGAATCATTAAAAGATGATCTTGCAAATTGTTATAAAAGTGTTCTATCATGTTGTATTGAAAATAAAATAAAGACAGTTGCTTTCTGTTGTATTTCTACAGGTGTTTTTTGTTTTCCAAATGAGGAAGCAGGGAAAATAGCAGTCAAAACAGTTAAAGAGTTTTTGAAAAAAGATTCTTTTATTGAGAGAGTTGTTTTCAATGTCTTTAAAGATATTGATTTGGAAATTTATAATAATTTATTGTAGATATTAGTGGGGTTTAATATATTGGCAGAACTTGAAAGACTTAGAACTGAAATAGATGAAATTAGTATTAAAATTTTAAATCTTTTAAATAAAAGGGCCGAAGTTGTAAAAAAAATAGGTCTTGAAAAGGAAAAATTGGGAATAGAAATTTCTAATCCACTGAGAGAAGAAACTTTAAACTCAATTTTATGTAAAAATAATAAGGGACCTTTTTCCAATGAAGCTATAAAAAGAATTTTTAAAACTATTTATGATGAATCAAAAGATATTCAGATAAATAAAGATAATAACATATCTAATTTAAAAATTGATTTGGGAAATGGAATTTTTATTGGAAAAGATTGTCTTCCAATCATGATTGCTGGACCTTGTTCAGTTGAATCTGAAGAACAACTTGACAAGACAGCATCTTTTGTACATGAGACAGGCGTTAAAATTTTGAGAGGCGGAGCATATAAACCGAGAACTTCTCCATATTCTTTTCAAGGACTTGGTGAAAAGGGGTTAATATTGCTAAATAAATATGCAAAGAAATATGGTATGTTGTCTGTTTCTGAAGCAACTACAATAGAAAATTTGAAATTTGTTGAAAAATATTGTGATATAATACAAATTGGGGCAAGAAATATGTATTCTTATCCTCTTTTGGAAGCTGTGGGACAACTTAGAAAGCCTGTTATTTTAAAGAGGCATTTTTCGGCAACTATTAAAGAATTATTGCTTTCAGCCGAATATATACGAAAAGGTGGAAATAAAAATATAATTCTATGTGAAAGAGGAATAAGAACATTTGAAACAAGTACAAGAAATACACTCGATATTTCATCTATTCCTATTTTAAAAAAAGAATCATATTATCCAGTTATTGTTGATTTAAGTCATTCAGCAGGACGAAAAGATATTTTGAATTCTCTTTTATTAGCTGTTCTTGGAGTTGGGGTAGATGGGATAATGGTTGAAACTCATATCAATCCTGATGAAGCTCTTTCCGACGGAAATCAACAGATGAATAGAGATGAATTTTTTGATTTTATGAAAATTTTTCAAAAATTTTTAGATTTAGGTATTTAACATTTTTATTTTTTTTGCTATAATATACGGAGTTTTTATTTTATTTATTTTAAAAGAGGTTTTAAAATGGTAAATTATAAAGATTTAGGCTTAGTAAATAGCCGTAACATGTTCAAAAAAGCTATTGATGGTGGCTTTGCAATTCCAGGTTACAATTTTAACAATATGGAACAGATTCAAGCTATAATCAGAGCTTGTGCTGAAACAGATTCTCCTGTTATTCTCCAAGTTTCAAAAGGTGCAAGAGAATATGCAAATCAGACATTGCTTCGTCATATGGCATGTGGAGCAGTTGAGATGGCAAGAAAAGATTTAGGTTCAAATATTCCAATCGTTCTCCATCTAGATCATGGTGATTCTTTTGAAATTTGTAAATCATGTATTGAAACAGGTTTTTCATCTGTCATGATTGATGGAAGTGCTCATTCATTCGAAGACAATATTGCTCTCACAAAGAAAGTCGTTGAATTTGCACATGACCATGATGTTACAGTTGAAGGTGAACTCGGAGTATTGGCAGGAATTGAAGATGAAGTTTCACATGAAAAATCTCATTATACAAAACCTGAAGAAGTAGAAGAGTTCGTTTCAAGAACAGGTGTTGACAGTCTTGCAATTTCAATTGGTACTTCACATGGTGCATATAAATTCAAAGTAAAACCAGGTGATCCACAGCCAAAACTTCGCCTTGACATTCTCGAGGAAGTCAAAAAGAGAATCCCTGGATTCCCAATCGTATTACATGGTGCTTCATCAGTTCTTCCTGAATATGTAGATATAATCAACCAATTTGGTGGAAAGATGGACAATGCTGTTGGAGTTCCAGAAGATGAAATCCGCAAAGCAGCAGCAAGTGCAGTTTGTAAAGTCAATATTGACAGTGATGGCAGACTTGTCATGACAGCTATAATCAGAAAAGTATTTGCAGAAAAACCTGCAGAGTTTGACCCAAGAAAATATTTAGGTCCAGCAAGAGCAGAATTGATTAAGATGATTTCTCGTAAGAACAAAGAAGTTCTCGGATCAGCTGGTCATGGTGCAGAAATTTTTGCAATGGAATAATTTATATATTTAATTAACAAATAAGGGGTTGTAAAAAAATTACTTTTTTCACAGCCCCTTATTTTTTTCACTTACTTAAATTATTGATTGCTTTTTGTAAATTTAAAGCCTCTTCTTTATTTTCAATCAAAAACCTTACAAGAGGCTTTTTTCGTGCTTTTTTTTCTATTTTTAAAATTTCTTTAAATCCACTGCCATGTTTTAATGATTTTATTTTCAATATATGTTCTATATCTTTTTTTGAATGTAAATCTTTTAGAATTTTGTATTCAATCCATCTAGCCATGGCCTCTCTACAAGGTTGATCATCTGTAAATATTTTCTGTTCATATAAGAAGGCATGCATCAACTCATGGGCTATTATTGCCTTAAATCTTTTGATAGGAAGTCCTGACATTATATAAATCATGTGGTATTTTTCATTTATCATCTTTTGAGAATGATATTTTCCCAAATTTTCTTCCTTCCAAGTAAAATTTAGAAAATCTTTTTCTCTCGATTTTACAAGTTCAAGAACAACAGGATTTATAACAACTATTGAATATCTATCGCTTATATATTCATTTGTGATACTTAATAATTTTTTCCCAATATTCAAATTATTTATAAATGGATATTTATCTTCATCAAATCCATCTGTTGTTATTGAAAATTCTTTTCTACCTGATATTATGTAATCGCAGGCACGGACAAATGTAGTAAATATATTTTTGATTATTTTTATAAAAAATTTTATCATTTAAAATAAAAAAAACCTGTCAGAGATTATTTTATGTAAAATAATCTCTTCAGGTTGTGTCGTCATATTCTGCTTTTTCTTATTTGTCTTCGTCTTTTTCTTTCTTTTCGTCTTTATCTTTTTTGACTTTCTTTTTGATTGGTACTTCGCCTGCTCCTTCAGATTTTAGCTTGTACTCCATAATATCAGCGATTCTACCGATATCGTCTAATCTATCTTGTATTCCGATAAGAGTCATAACGATAAATGCCAATGCAACAGCTACAACACAATAAAATATTATTTGATACATTTTATCCTCTCTTATAATAAAAAACTTCAATATATTATTCTTCAAGTAATTATTTTCTTCCTTCAGTTTCTTTAAACTGAAGGTAAATTTATTTAAATGTTGAAAAAAAATATTTGATTAATGTATTTTCTTTGCTTATTTTTGGCAAAAGAAAGGAATTTGAAATTGAAAAAAATAGACGGGTTTTTAAGGCAATTAATAGATTTAGAAGGCTCTGATTTGCATGTTGCAGCTGGAAGTCGTCCAATGATACGAAAAAATGGCATACTTGAGCCTACAGATTTTCCGTATTTGACAAATGGAAATATATATGAATTGATGCAGGAAGTATTGACACCTGCTGAAATTCAAAAGTTTACTTCAAATGCTGATTTAGATTTTGTATATCAATCTCGAGAATTAGATCAAAGATTCCGTTCAAATGCTTTTTACCAGAAAAATGGAATTTCTATGGTTTTTAGATGGATTAAGAGAGATATTCCAACACTTGAAGAATTGGGATTTTCTGAAGCTGTAAAAAAATTGACGAGATTTCACCAAGGAATCGTTTTGGTGACGGGACCTAGTGGATGTGGAAAAACAACGACTATGGCAAGTTTAATTGACATAATAAACAAAGAGCGTTCACTTCATATAATAACAGTAGAAGAACCCGTGGAATATATTCATAGAAATAAAAATTCTCTTATTATTCAGAGAGAAGTTGGCAAAGATGTTGACACTTTCCAGACAGCATTAAAAGGTGCATTGAGAGAAGACCCTGATGTAATAGTTATTGGAGAATTGAGAGATTTAGATACAATATCTTTGGCTATAACAGCTGCAGAAACAGGTCACCTTGTTTTTTCAACAATAAATACAAATAGTGCTATACAGACTATTGATAGAATTATTGATTCATATCCTTCTGAGCAACAATCACAAGTAAGAGTTATGTTTTCAGAGTCATTAAAAGCTATAATATCTCAACAGTTGATCCAAAATACAGATGGAACAAAAATGGTTTGTGCTTATGAATTGTTGATAGGTAATAGTTCTGTTTCTAACTTGATAAGAGATTCAAAACAGTATCAGATTATAAATAACATGCATACTGGCAAGAAACAGGGCATGCAGTTGATGGATTCTTCACTTCTCGATTTAGTTATGGCTGGATCGATTACCTTAGAAGTAGCTCTTGAGAGATCACAAAATCCAAGTGGACTTGAAGATAAATACAAAGCATTAAAACAACAATCTTAAAATTTAAGGAGTCTATTATGTTTAAAAATTTATTTGGCATGGGAGGAGGCTCTCGTCAACAGCAACCAATGCCGACAGAACCAAAAGAGCCAAAATATGCTCCTATAAATAATGCTTCACAACTTGTTGTAAGAGACAATGCCTATGATTTTCAAAAAATGTCTTCAGCTAATTCAAGTAAGAAAGATAAAGATGAAGAGCCTATTTTGGTAAAGCCTTCTGAAAGAAAATCTATAGAAGTTGAATTAGATAACTTTACAATAAATGAGCTTTTGACAAAAATGGTTCAATTAAAAGCATCAGATTGCCATTTTGAAACAGGTTCTCAGCCAATATATAGAATCAATGGAGATATGGTGTTTACAAATCTTCCTGTAATAACACAAGATGTAGCGGAAAAAATACTATATCCAATGATAAACGAAAGTCAAAAACAGATATTTTTAAAAACAGGAAGCATTGATTTTTGTTATGAAATACCAAAATTAGCAAGATTTAGGGCTAATTTTTTGAGACATAGAAGAGGCATGGGAGCTGTTTTTCGTATAATTCCAAGTAAAATTCCAACAGTTGAAGAGTTGCAACTTCCTGAAGTTATAAAAAATATAGCTAAATTTGATAAGGGAATTATATTGGTTACAGGACCAACTGGAAGTGGTAAAACAACAACTATGGCTGCTATTATAAATTATATAAATAGTAATCGTAAGGCACATATCATAACGATTGAAGACCCTATTGAATTTACGCATACTCCAGTAAATTGCCTTATTTCACATAGAGAGATAAGACAACATGCCAAATCTTTTAATACAGCATTAAAAGCTGCATTGAGAGAAGACCCTGATGTAATTCTTGTCGGTGAGTTGAGAGATCTTGAAACAATTTCTTTGGCATTGACAGCAGCTCAGATGGGTGTTCTTGTCATGGGAACACTTCACACTAATAGTGCAACAAAAACTATTGATAGAATGATAGATGTATTCCCACCTAAACAACAGGAACAGGCTAGAATACAGCTTTCACAGACTTTGAGGGCTATAATTGCTCAACAACTTCTAAAGAGAGCAGATGGAAAGGGTAGAATTGCTGCTTTGGAAATTTTGATAAGTAGTTTGAGCTTGGCAAATATAATTAGAGAAGGAAAAACTCCTCAGATTCCAAGTTATATAACTATGGGAAAAAATCAAGGTATGCAATTTATGGACAATGTTCTCATTGACTATGTAAAAAGAAATATAATAACAAAAGAAGAAGCCTTGCTCAGAATGAATGATCCAAAACTTTTTGAGCGTGCAGGTATAAAGATTAACTGAGTTGATTAAATATGTTAAAGATTGGCGATAGAATTTTTGAAAGCAGAATTGTTGGAGCTCCGCTTGCAGGAGTAACAGATATTGCTTTTAGGAGGGTTATACGAGGATTATATAATGGGCTTGTCTGTGCCGAAATGATAAGCAGTCAAAGTCTTGTAAGATGTAAATCAAAACTTCCCTATGCTAAACAGATAATATCAGAATGTGAACCAGCAAGTTTTCAGCTTTTGGGAAGAAAATGTGATTTAATGGCAGAATCTGCTAAGATTCTTCAAGGTCTTGGAGCAAAACAGCTTGATATTAATATGGGATGTTCTGTTCGAAAGGTTTTGAGACAAGGTGAAGGGGCTTCTCTTTTAGCTGAACCTGATTTGGCAATAGAAATAATGAAATCTGTTGTAAATGCTGTGAATATTCCTGTTACTGTAAAAATAAGAAAGGGAATTGAAAAATCTTCTGACGGTGCTGTTAAAATAGCATTGTCTGCCGAAGACTGTGGAATAAAAGCTATTGCCATTCATGGAAGAACTGCTGAACAGATGTATTCTGGTGAATCTGACTGGGATTTTATTTCAAGCATAAAAAAGCGTGTTTCTATACCAGTTATTGGAAATGGTGATATAAAAACTCCTGAGGAAGCTGTAACTAAATTAAATATGAGTGGCTGTGATGGGGTCATGATAGGAAGAGGAATTTTAGGTAATCCATGGATTTTGCGAGATAGTGATTTTTTAGATAGAAAAATTCCATTTTCTCCTGTATCTTCTGAAGAGAAATTGAAAACAGCTTTTAGACATTTTGATTTTGAAATAGAGGCAGATGGTGAAGATTCAGGTTTTAAAAAGATAAGAAAGCATTTGAGTTGGTATATAAAGGGCATGCCAATGGCTTCAGTTATGAGAGATATTATTTTTCGTACTCGTAAAGTTAAAGAACTTAAAGAGAAATTTGCTAAATATTTTGATTTTGTCAAAGAGTTTGAAATTGAATATGCAAAAGAGAAGTTGAGTTTGTTTAATGTTGAACAATTATTTCAAAAATATTTAAGTTAAGTGCGTGCTAATTGATTTCCGTAATTCTACGATAGAGCCGTTCGACTCAATTTTTAAGTAAATTATTATTTACAGGCTTAGATTGCCACGGTCGCACAGCTCCCTCGCAATGACAAAGTGGCACTATACAGGCATATATTGGATAGTTTATAGCAACTTTTTATTTACTTATTTTTAGCAAAAGTGAAAAAAAAGTTATATACTTAAAATTTTTATCTTGACATATTTTAAAAAAAGTGCTATATTATTTAAAGCAATTATGGGGTAGTAGTTCAGCGGTAGAACGTCGGTCTCCAAAACCGAATGCCATGGGTTCAAATCCTGTCTGCCCCGTATAAGATAGCGATCGTATTTAAAATGCGATCGCTTTTTTATTATAAAAAAATAACCGCAAAATTTTTCATTTTGCGGTTATTTTTTTAGATTCTTAATTTTTTCTTCTACGTCTTGATTTCATTCTTTTATCTTTGGGAGCGACATGCTCAATTTCAGCTTTCTTCTTTGTCTCTTCTTCGGCTTTTTTCTTAGCCTCTTCTTCAGCTTTTTTCTTAGCCTCTTCTTCAGCTTTTTTCTTAGCCTCTTCTTCGGCTTTTTTCTTAGCTTCTTCTTCAGCTTGATTTACTCTCTGACGCTCTTTTTCTTCAACTTTGTGTTCTTCATGATGAGTTCTCTGACGACCCTCTTTGTCTTCTTCTTCGTCCTCTTCTTCTTCGTCGTCCTCTTCTTCTTCGTCCTCTTCTTCTTCTTCGTCCTCTTCTTCTTCCTCGTCCTCTTCTTCTTCTTCGTCCTCTTCTTCTTCTTCGTCCTCTTCTTCTTCGTCCTCTTCTTCCTCGTCTTCTTCTTCGTCCTCTTCTTCTTCGTCATAAGATACAGTTCCAGAAGTTTCAGGGGTTGGAGGATATATTAAATTCATTTCTGTTTCAACATCAAAAATGTGCATTTTATCCATGTCGAGGCATACATCAATTTCATCACCAAGTCTTACTGCAGAATGAGAATCAACTCTTGCAACAAATATACTTTCTCCAACTTTGATATGAAGCATTATTTCTGAACCCATAGGTTCTGCTACTTCAACAGTACCATGTAATTTATATTTTTTGATTCTTTCTGAAGCAAATCTTATATCTTGTATATGTTCAGGTCTTATTCCAAATATCAATTTTTTACCTTGATATTTTTTCATCTGCTCTCTTTTTTCTTCAGGGATACTTATTTTTATCTTTTCAGTTTCTATAAATTCTCCATTTTTGCCCATTACAGCGTTTGAAAAATTCATTGAAGGACTTCCAATAAAACTTGCAACAAATTTATTGGCAGGGAAATCATATAAATGTAGTGGAGTATCAACTTGTTGGACAATACCATCTTTAAGAATGACAATTCTGTCTCCTAAAGTCATGGCTTCTGTTTGATCGTGGGTTACATATACTGTAGTTACTCCAAGTTTTTTATGTAACTTCTGTAATTCTGCCCTCATTTGAACTCTTAATTTTGCATCAAGATTACTCAATGGTTCATCCATTAAGAAGACTTTTGGTTTTCTAACGATAGCTCTACCCATGGCAACACGTTGACGTTGACCACCTGATAATTCACCAGGTTTTCTGAGAAGTAAATCTTCTAATCCAAGAGTTTTAGCAGCTTCATTTACTCTTTTATCTATGTCTTCTGTTGAAAATTTTCTCAATCTTAATCCAAATGCCATATTTTCATATACATTCATATGAGGATATAGGGCATAACTTTGGAAAACCATTGCTATATCTCTATCTTTAGCAGAGACATCATTTACAACTTTTCCATCTATATATATTTTTCCATCTGTTATGTCTTCAAGACCGGCAATCATTCTCAAAGCCGTTGACTTTCCACAGCCTGAAGGACCGACCAATACAAGAAATTCACCATCTTTTATATCAAAAGACAATCCTTTTATTACTTTTACTTCTCTCTTTTCTGAACTTGGTTTCCAAAATTCCCACCAAGATTTTTTCAAAGGTTGTGAACCGATATAAGTCTTCTTTACTTTAACTAATTTGACACTTGCCATTTTGAATAACCTGCCAATTATTTATTATGATTTTATATTATTCTATTTTGTATTTTTACAAAAATACCTTTAGAAATTAATAAACAAAAAATAAATGATATAAGTCTTCCCATTTTCTATAAGTTGGAATCATGAAATTCTCAATTATTTCATTTTTTGTTTTTTCTGGCATCAATTTTGTAAAACGATCGGCTATTTCATCTACATTCAACTTTCCAAATGAGAACAGATATAATTGTTTTTCAAGTTCATCTGTTATATATTCATGTTCGTCTTGGGTTATATCCAATATAAAGCCCTTGCAATCATCTGTATATTTAGGACTCATCATTACTCTTGTTGGATATGAATTTTTAAAATCTGATGGTTTTAAATCATCTAATCTACAGCCATTTTTTACTTGTTTCATTTTGAAATATGGCTCAATCATCAACATCTTCATTATTAGCCTGTTATAATATACAGACCTTCCACCATATAGATGGCGTTCTAAATGGAACAAGACATCTTCATAAGGCATATTTCTGAGTATTCTATCGTATTCATTATTTATTTCATTATTGGCCTCTAATCTCATTTTTAGAATATCTTCTTCTGTCAAGCCTTTTGGAATACAAGAGACCATATCACAAGTAACACCTGTAACCCATTCTGTATCAATTATATCAAGTCCATAATCTTCTACATGTTCTCTTATTGCTGTTTTTGGATATGGACATAAATGAGGAAGGAATATTTCGACAAATCCAGGAGCCTTATTTATCAATTTTTTCATGAAGTCAAGAGACTTTCTAAATTTTTCATAAGTGTCGAAAGGAGCTGATAAAATCAAATTTCCACAAATTATTATAGGCTTCTTTGTGTATATAAGTTCTACCGCATCTTCTATTTCTTTTGTTGTAATTCTTTTGTTGTAGGCTTTTAATGTTTCATCTAATCCACTTTCTATGCCTATCTGGATCCTTATCAGGCCTGCTTCTTTTAAACAATCAATCAGTTCGGGATGTTTATTTATTATATCAACTCTTCCCTCACAATAAAGTTTAAAATCCAGTTTTTTCTTTCTTTTTTCTTCTATTAGACCTTCGCAAACTTCTTTTACTCTATTGACATTTGCGATAAATGTATCATCGCCTATTTTTACAAAAGTTTCCCCATGCTCAGCAATTCTGATTATATCAGAAACAACTCTTTTGGAGCTGAAATAGCGATATCCTTCTGGCATAACTTTTGTACAGAAAGCACAGTTAAATGGGCAACCTCTTCCAGAAAGATACATGTTATTTGCTTTATTTCCAGATAATGAATAATCAAGTTGAGGAAGATCATCTAAATTTTCTATGATTTTTGCAGGAGCTGTCAGACATATTTTGTCATGATCTCTATAATATATACCAGGAACTTTTTTGACATCTCCTTCTCCCCTTATTATAGCTCTGCAAAAGTCTCTTATTGAATATTCACCTTCTCCAATGGAACAGTAATCAAAAACCTTATATTCGAGTATTTTTTCTTTTTCAATTGTAGCAAGTGGACCTCCTATTATAAAAGTAGTGTTTGGAAGCCATTTTCTCATTTTTTCAGCCAATTTTACCGTAATATGTATATTGTCTGAATCTACAGAAAAACCAATTACTTTTGGAGCTTGAGAGGCAAAGAAAGTTCTTCTGAGATCGGCTTTTATTCCAAAAATATCATTAGATGTGAGACATCTTATTTTAAAACCATCTTGTTTTAATACCGTGCCTATAGATAAAATTCCAATAGGAGTAATATTTGATACAAAAGATTCAAAAGTTACAGATAAATATATCAACATTACATCTTGTTTTTGTATTGGATTTCTAATCAAATTTTCTAAAAACATTTTTAAAGCCATTTTGGTTCTCCTAAATTATATCAAAAATATACAAAAAAACCCCTAAAAAGGGGTTAATTATTTTGTCTTACCAGTATCTACAAGCACCTACATAAGCATTTTTAAAATACTCACAATCAAGACTATCTATAGTAACGCCTCTACTGCTTGAAGCATGTATGAACTTATTATCACCAACATATATGCCAACATGGCTAACACCTGGTGCATAAGTTGTAAAGAATACTAAATCTCCAGGGGTAAGCTCAGATTTTGATATTTTTTTGCCACCATAATATTGTTCGTCTGCAAGTCTTTTAAGATTGAAACCATGACGACCATATATATTCATGATAAAACCTGAACAATCAAATCCAGAAGTTGTAGTACCTCCCCAAACATAAGGAACTCCAATAAATCTCTTGGCTGTATTTACGATCATTCCACCTCTACTACTAAGAGAAGCCCTTTTTCTCCAATCTCCTAAATTTCTTCTTTCAGATACAGAACCCATCATAGTCGTAGAATAAAATGAATCTTCATTTCCGTCTATTATTATAATACTTGTCGTTTCTGATTTAGCTTCTTTTATTTCTTCTGCCTTTAATAAATCAGTTCCCAAAAGAAATAAAGAAATAAACAGAAATAAAAATATAGATAATTGTTTAAATTTGAAAAATTTCAAGAGGCCCCCTTTATTTGAAAATTTCACATGCATTTAGGGAACTCTCACTGCTTTAAAAATTAAACTGCTATAGAGAAAATAGTTCGACAGTGCATGAAAAAAGCCCACGAAATCTCAATTATGCAGTAATGGCAGTTTTCGTGGGTACTTGCAAAATTGATATTTTATTATTTCGTTAAAATGTCATTATTATCCTTTTTGATATTCTTATAAAATATGTGTGAAGGATATTTTCTTCTTCTGTCAAAAAAATTAAGATTCAATTAAATAAATCAAGGAACACCTTAGGATTGTACCTTGTTTTTTGAGGATTTCAATGGAAACGGATAATTTAAAAGAAAAAGAACAGTCCTCTTGTAAAGAAACGGATAATTATAAATCTGGTTGGAATTTTGGATTTGCCATTATGACACTTATTGTGTTGGCAATTTTAATATATACCCTTTCAATAAGAGATATGACACCATATCAGCTTTCTATATTGTTGATTTCATTATATACTATGGGAACGATGGGAATATGTCTTCCGTTTTCTTTTAAAACAGGAGAACAGACAGACGAACAACCATTTGTATCAATATTAGTACCTGCTAAAAATGAGGAATTAGTTATTGAAAATACGGTGCGTTCGCTTTTTAAGATTGATTATAAAAAAGAAGATGGGACTCCAAATTATGAAGTTATAATTATAGATGACAATTCTACTGATTCAACACTTGAAATTTTAAATACACTCAAAGAAGAATATCCTACTTTACGACCACTTCACAGAGAAAGTGGACGAAAGGGAAAATCAGCTGTTTTAAATTTTGCCGTTCCAAAAGCAAATGGTGAATTTATAGCTGTTTTTGATGCTGATACAATTGTTGAAACTGATTTTTTGAAAAAAACAATGAAGTTTTTTTCATCTGAAAAAGTTGCTGGAGTTCAAGGTAGGGTAAAAATTTTTAATAAACAAGAAAATTTGCTTGCGAGATTACAGGATTTTGAATTTACTGTTTATGCACACATGTTGCAATTATCTAAAGCAATTTTTGGTGGAATAATGCAACTTTCTGGAAATGGGCAGATTGTTCGTAAGACAGCACTTTTAGAAGTTGGTGGTTGGAATGAAATGTCTGCAACAGATGACCAAGATTTGACTATTAAATTTTTGTTAAATGGAACTATTGTCAGATATGTTCCAGATGCTGTTATATGGCAAGAAGCAATAACAAAAATGTATCCACTTATAAGGCAAAGGGTTAGATGGGCTGAAGGAATGTTCAGATGTATATATGAATATTTTTTTCCTGTTATATTACATAAAAAATTAACTCTTATTCAAAAAATAGATGGTCTTTCAGGTCTTATGAGAATTGTTGCAACTCTTATTGTTTTGATTGGATATGTTCAACTTTCTACATTGATTATATTCCCAGACCTTCAATATTATACTTGTCACTATATCGCAGTATTGAGTAATATTTTTTTGTTATTTGTTTTTGCAGGGGTCATGATCGGAGGGTTGTTAAAGTTTTATGATAAATTTGAATTTATTAATTTGATTAGATTTATTATATATTGGTTTTACAACACAATTTGGCTTATAGCAACTCCTATTGGTTATTTTAATTCAATTAGAAATAAAAATGACATACAATGGGATAAAACAGAACATAAAGTTAAAAATATAAAAATGGAAAATATAAGTTAATTTATAAATATTTAACAAAATTAACAAAAAATTTACAAAAAAAACTTTACTAAAATACTAAAATAGTGATATTATTAATAATAAAGATTAGTGAAAGGAATTGTCAAAGGAGGCTTCTGTTATGAATATAGGTCTTAATAGTAATAATATTTCCATGATGTCTTCTATGGTAGGAATACCACATAAAGCAGCTGATGGAGCTAAACAAATTTCAAAAGAAAGCGGAAGCAGTTCAAGTAGAGTTGGAGAATCTTCAGAAGGTGCTGGTGAAGGTGGTAGTGCTGAAGTTGAAGAAGAGTCTTCTGCTTCTTCTGGTGTAAGAAATAAACAAGCTTCAAATAAAGCACAGAGAGCACAGCAACAATCTACAGCAAGAGTATCAAGAAAGAGAGTTTCTGATGAAACAGTTCTCGATACTAAAAATAAAGCAGGTGAAACAGCCGAATCAAAAGAAGCAGGAAAGACTGTTGCTCCAAAACAAGCACAAAAAACTGCTGGTACAACCACACTTGATAATGCAAAGCAAATTCAATATAACTTCTCAAAAACAATGGACGAAACTAATGCAGGAACTGAAACAAAACAGCGTCCAGAAGTTCAGAGAAAGAAATTTGCTCAGAATTTGAGAAAATGGGTAGATGTTGAATACAAACAATATGTAAAAGACAGTAATCCACTTTATTCACGCAGAAATCTTAGAGAGATCTTAAATGCTCTTGGTAACTTTGAAGCAAAGACAAATAAGTCAAGTAAGAAAGATGATGCAAAGAACAATAGTCAAGTAAGTTTCAGCTCATTCAACAAATATAATGTAACTCAGGCAACAAAAACATTACATATATTTGATGAAATCCAAGTTCCAGATAACTACGAAGCATTTGAACTCGTTGCATAATTTAATTTAAATTTTAAAGCAGACTTTGCAATTATTTTGCAAGGTCTGTTTTTTTTATGAAAAACACAGTTAAAATTAAAAGGAATATTTTTTTGAGTTGAAAAAAAATACTTATTATAACATTAATTTTTTTGAGGTATTTTATGAAAAAATTTTTATCTATTTTTGCGACTATGTTTGTTGGAATGGGTTTGATCTTTTCACTTTATGGTTGTGAGCCTTCTGCAGAAAAGCAATGTGGTATGCCTCCTCCAAATATGCAAAAAAATGAAAATTCCAAACAGACTAAGAGTTTTTTGGATTTAGCAAAAGAGCGTTATTCTGTGAGGTCTTATTCAAATAAGCCTATTGAAGAGGAAAAATTGATTAAGATTTTGGAATCTGCAAGAGTTGCTCCTACAGCTATGAATAAACAACCGCAATTTATTTATGTTTTGAAGAGTGAAGAGGCATTGAAAAAAGCTCAACAAGTTACAAAGTCAACATTTGGAGCTCCTATAATTTTGTTAGTTTGCTATGATGATGACAGAGTGGGTAAACCTGATTTTGAACCAGGTTATAATTTTGGAGAAATGGATGCAAGTATTGCATGTTGCCACATGATGTTTGAAGCATGGGAACTTGGAATAGGTTCTGTTTGGGTGAGGGGTTTTAATTCAGATAATGTTGCTAAAGTTTTTAATCTTCCTAAAAATATGAAGCCTGTTTGTATGTTGCCTATTGGCTATCCTGCCGATGATTCAAAACCAAGTAAACTGCATACAACAAAAAGAGAATTGAAAGATACATATAAAGAGTTATAGTCAACTACTCACTTCCTTTAGAAAGTGGGTTTTAGAGTCTAATATTTTTATGAAAATTGAGGAGGTGTTTATGAAAAAGTTTTTTTATTTATTGCTATCTGTTTTTTTGTTTTTTTCTCCAGTATTTGCTGATCCAATACATGATGCAGTTGGAAAGGGGAATGTTAAAAAAGCTGTAGAACTTTTGGATAAATATGATAGTTTAAAAAATGAACGAAATGAGTATGGTTGGACTCCTCTTCATATAGCTGCAAATAATAAAAATCTTACGATGATAAGAATGTTACTGGAGTATGAGGCCGATGTAAATGCAACTGCCAATAATGGACAAACTCCTCTTCACAAAGCCTGTTATGTTGGATTTGATAAAGGAGCATTGTATTTGATAAAAGCAGGTTCTGATGTAAATGCCAAAACTCCTAATGGAGTAACTCCATTAATGGCTGCAGCCTATTCAGGGAGTAAGCAAATTATATATAAGTTGGTTTCAAGTGGTGCCGAGGTAAATACCACAAATTCAAGTGGGCAAACAGCCCTTTTTGTAGCTTCAGAAAATAATAAACCAAAAGCTGTTTCTGCACTTATTGATGTTCATGCTAATCTCGATACACAAGATGCTTTGGGAAGAACTCCATTATATATAGCGATATACAAAAAAAATATAGATGTTGCTAAATTACTTGTACAAGCAGGAGCAGACCAGAATATAAAAAATAAAAATGGCAAATCTCCAAAAATGTTGGCTAAATCTATGGGATTGACAGAAGTTTTTAATGTTGATAAGACAAAGAAAACAAACAATAATAAAAAAGTAACTAAAAAGAAAAATACAAAGAAAAATAAGAAGAAAAGATAGGTTAGATAAAAATTGAAAAGATCATGTGTTTTTTTTGACAGAGACGGAACTTTAATGGAAGATAGAAATTATCTTTCAGACCCAGATGGAGTAGTTTTGTTTAATGATACAATACCTTCACTGAAAAAAATAGCTGAAGCAGGTTTTTTAATGATTATAGTATCTAATCAATCTGGGATAGGTAGGGGATATTTTACAGAAGTAGAACTTTCTAAAGTGAATAAAAGACTTGAAGATTTACTTGCAGAAGGTGGAGTAAAACTTGATGCTTTTTATTGCTGTCCACATATTGATGAGGATTGTTGTGATTGTAGAAAACCAAAATCAGGGCTTATTTTAAAAGCATGTGAAGATTTTGATATTGATTTAAAGTCTTCTTATGTTGTCGGTGATAAGATTAGAGATATAATGACTGGGTTAAATCTTGGAACAAAAGCTATACTTGTTACAACAGGATATGGAACTCATGAAGTTGAAAAATTGCCTGAAGGAGTTCCTTTTGTAAATAGTCTTGCTGAAGTTGCTAACATGATTTGTAAATAGATAATGGAGGTGCTTTGTGAATAAGAATGTTGAAAAACTTATAAACATTATAAAAGAATCAAAATCTATGGTTATTTTTACAGGGGCAGGTGTTTCAACAGAAAGTGGTGTTCCAGATTTTAGATCAAAAGGTGGAGTTTTTGAGCAGATCGAGAAACAATATCATCTTTCTCCTGAAGAAATGTTGAGTATTGATTTCTTTATGGAAGATACAAAACTTTTTTATGAAATATATAGAACTATATTTTTAAATAGTCAGCCACAGCCAAATGACTGCCACAGAGCATTTGCTGAACTTGAAAAAAGAGGCATTGTCCGTTCTGTAGTTACACAAAATATCGACAATTTACATCAATTAGGTGGTTCTAAGCGTGTTCTTGAAATGCATGGAAATATGTTTAGAAATATCTGTTCAAAATGTGGAAAGAATTTTTCAATAGATTATGTAAAAGACCCCAAAAATCCAATTCCAAAATGTGATGAATGTGGTGCTATAATAAGACCAGATGTTGTTTTATATGGTGAGCCTCTAAATGCAGAAGTAATGACAGAAGCAGCGAGAGATATTTCAAATGCAGATTCAATGTTGGTTACAGGTACAAGTTTGAGAGTTTATCCTGCAGCTGGGTTTGTTGATTATTTTGAGGGTAAAAATCTTGTCATTGTAAACAGAGAATCAACACCTTATGATTTTAAGGCAAGATTTGTGATGAGAGATAATATTGGTGAACTTATGAAAGAAGTCATGGAACATTTATAGAGTTTGTTGATATAGAATTAATATGAAAGAGGCTGTTTTTTCACAGTCTCTTTTTATGTTTGTGAAGAAATCTTAATATTTATATTTTTGACAATGACAGAATCTGTCCAAAAAATGTGGTATAATATAATAAATAAGAAGAACTTCCCTAAACATTGGAGGTCAAAAAAATGGCATTTACATTTTCATCTCAAGAATTGTGGCAAATTGGTATTTGGGTAGGAGTAGTATTTCTTATTATTATCTCAATAATGGCATGTTTATCTGGTGGATTAGAAGGCTTGTGGTACAATTTTTGTAGTTGGTGTGAAGATATAGATTTTGCTTTTAGGAGCTTTGATTTAGTAGCTTGTTATTATGAATTTATGATTAACTTAAAAATATTTTCCCTGAATTTATATTGCAGTTTAATCCAATGTTTTATATTATTTATAAAAAATCCCTTAATACTTGTATTTTTTATTGTAACAATAATATTTAGTTGGATTTGTCCAATTAAAGGATCTACAATAATTTATAAGTTATTACCTGTATTGTATTTCATAATTTTGTTGGTTTATACTTTTATTTCAATGAAAAAATGGGATGAAGATTATGATAAGAAAAATAAAGATATGAAATAGAGGGAAGAAAAATGTTAACTTATTATTTAATATTATTTATTCTTTTAATAATTGTTTTTATTTTGTTTAACAATTTTCCAAAGAAAAATAAAGAGAAAGTACTACCTTGTGGTAAAAAATTAAATGAATTAACAGATGAAGAGTATATTGAATATTTTTTACCATATATTATTCAACGATGGGAAGAACGAGAAAAACCAAGAGGAATGTCTTTGGAAGAATATATTGATAAATATGTTAGAACTGAAAACAAAGGTATATGTACACCACTTAGACTTTCTATAGAAGAATTGAAACATAATTCAATTACCGATGAGGAATTTTTCGATACATACCTCTTGGACATAATTAAAGATTGGGAAGCCAATGAAAAAACTAATGGCATCTCTTTAAATAAGTATTTATGGGATAATTACAAAAAAGTTCAAGAAGACGAAAAATGTGCCAAAATTTTTGTTGATAAAGTTGTTGATATTAGTGATCTTCTAATTATATCTGATTGGAAAAAATGTCTACAAAATGAGGATATATCATTAGAAGAATTCATTGATAGAGAATATAGAGGTACAAAAGAAGAAAAAGAAAAAATTATTGAGGTAAAAGAAAAAAAGATTAAAGAATATTTGTCATCTCTTGATTTTAATGATATTGTTAAGGATTGGAAGAGAGAGCGAAGAGTTGAAGATATATCATTAAAAGATTTTATAAAAAGAGACTATGATTTGCCTCCAAATGTGGAAAATGAGGATAAAATATTAGAAGAATTTGTGAATAGAGAACTTAAGAAATCTGGAACTTAAAAATAACAAGTGAATCAAAACCCTTTCAAAAGTTTGAGAGGGTTTATTTTATTTATATAGATGTAAAAAGGAAAAATAAATATTTATATAGAAATTCAACAGTTAACTTATTAAACTAAGTTTATTTTTTTGTGTAAAAAATAGAGGCTGATATATGAGCAGTTTAAGTTTAACAGAAACAAGATATAAAGAACACATATCACCTTCAATGACAAGACTTCTAAAATTCAGTGGATTCTATGCTGAAGAAGTTTCTGCCAATGGAGTATATATATATGATGAAAAGGGAAATGAATACCTCGATTGTTCAGGCGGTTATGGTGTTTTTATTTTAGGACACAGACATCCTGAAGTTGTAAGTGCAGTAAAAGACCAAATAGACAAAATGCCTATGCTTTCACATGTATTTTTTAATCCTGTCCAAGCAGAGCTTGCAGAAAAACTTGCAAATAAATGTGGTGGAGACCTTCAGTATTGTTTCTTCTGCAATAGTGGAACAGAAGCAGTAGAAGGTGCCATAAAAATTGCAAGACTTGCAACAGGCAAAACAACTATTATTTCTACAAAGAATGCCTTCCATGGAAAGACAATGGGTTCACTTTCTGTATCAGGAAGAGAAATGTATAAAAAAGGCTGTGATCCACTTCTCCCTGGTACTGTTCAAATTCCATACAATGATGCAGAAGCTCTTGAAAAAACAATAGACGAACACACTGCAGCTTTTATATGTGAACCAATTCAAGGCGAAGGCGGAATAAATGTTCCTGATGAAGACTTCTTTATAAAAGTAAAAAAGATTTGTGCTGATAAGGGAATACTTTTTGTAGCAGATGAAATCCAAAGCGGAATGGGAAGAACAGGAAAATTCCTAGCATTAGACCACTGTGGAATAAAACCAGATATGGTACTTCTTGCAAAGGGTCTTGGCGGTGGTATTGCTCCAATAGGTGCAATAGTTGCAACAAAACAAGTTTGGCAACCATTCTTTAAAAATCCAACCATCCACACATCAACATTTGGCGGAAATCAACTTGCATGTAGAGCTGGATTGGCAACATTAGAAGTTTTGGAAAAAGAAAATCTTATTGAAAATGCAAATGAGTTGGGAAAATATTTTATAAGTGGACTTAAAGAAATAAAATCACGCCATGAAAAAGTAATTGCCGATGTAAGAGGTATAGGTCTCATGATCGGTGTTGAGACAGTTGAAGAAAAATATGGCGGATATATCATATATGAAATGGCTAAATCAAAAATTACTGCTGTTTATACATTAAATAACCAAAAAGTTATAAGATTTGAGCCTGCCTTGATCATAAAGAAAGAACAAATAGATAGAGTTTTAAAATCATTTGAAGAAGCCGTAACAAAAGCAGAAAAGGCACTTTCAAAGTAAAAAAGAGTTAGGAGAAATTAATAAATGCCTTATGTAGAAACATCTATTTTCATAGATTCAGAACCGAGAAAAGCATATGAACTTGCAAGTGATATGGAAAGCTATCCAAAATATATGGAAGATGTGGAAAGCGTAACTGTTACTGAAAGAGGCGATCATACAACTCTTACAGATTGGGTTTCTAATATCGAAGGAACTCCTATTTATTGGACTGAAAGAGATAATTTTGATGATGATAATCTTGTTATAACATATCAGTTGACCGAAGGTGATCTCGATAAATTCGAGGGTACTTGGAAATTTGAAAAAAATGGCTCAGGAACTCTTGTTACATTGGGAGTAGATTTTGATTTTGGCATTCCACATCTTGAGGAATTGATTGGTCCTACACTTATAATTAAAGTAAGGGAAAATTCTGATATGATGCTTGCAGGGTTAAAATCACTCTGTGAAAAAGATAAAAAGATATAGTGCTTA
Organism: uncultured bacterium; assembly: GCA_902790465.1. Lineage (GTDB taxonomy): Bacteria > Vulcanimicrobiota > CADAWZ01 > CADAWZ01 > CADAWZ01 > CADAWZ01. The sequence goes on from CADASF010000004.1 coordinate 50,436, forward strand.
CGCCACTTTTTGGGATATAAGATGTTCACTATATATAACACAAAAATGTTTTGCTAAAACATCAACTTTATTATAATAGCCTTTAATATTTAGTTTTAAGTTTTGCGGTGCAATACACTCACCAATTTTTTTTCTCCTTTCTATTTTAAGAAAGGGGCTTAATTGGGAAACATTTTTCTCTTGTTATTTATCTAATTTTATTTAAAATAGAGAATATTTTAAGTAAGAGCTTTCTTTTTAGAAACTACTACGAGAAAAAGTGATGCAGTTCCAGTATTTTTTCTCCTTGGAGCAAATAAGCTCCTAAATTTTTAATTTAGGAGAAAAAATTAAGGCAAGGAGCTAATTTGCCCGCATTGCACCTCAAAACTTTACTTAATTGGCAAAACATTTTTAATACATATAATAAAAAGTGGCTAATTGGTAGTTTACCAACATCCCCTAAGAAAAATAATAATATTTTAGTTTTGTGTATAATTAGCCAATTCAGGGGGGCTGTGAAAAAATAGTTTGTTTTCAGCTCTCGCAACTTTTTGGATGCAGAGAGAAATTAACTGCAAAATAAATTAATAACAAAAATTGATTTCTGTGGCACGCAAGGATCGTAAATGTGTGACTTGTACCGCAAAACTTTACTTAATTCTATTGGATAGTTTACTAACAAACATAACAAAATGTTTGCCAAAATCAATAGACATAGAGAGAGAAGAGATATAAAAGAGAGATAAAAAGATATAGTAATGAGGACATGACATGAGAAAATTTGGATTTTTTGTCCATCCTCTCGATATGAGAGATGTTGTTAGAATTGCTCCTCAAGCTGAGGGTAAGAGAAGACCACTTGTTGAAAAAATTTTGGAATGGACACCTTCACATGAAGTTTCACATATAACAGGATTGAAATGCGCAGATGGAGAGGAAGCAGAAGGTTGGTTTATAGGTATTCCACTTTTGCCTAATCAGATAATAGATTTGCCAAAAGATTTTGTTCTTTCAAGACTAAAAGAAGGAGCAGAAATTGCAATAAAAAATGGAGCTCAAATATTAGGACTTGGTGGCTATACATCTGTTATTGGAAAAGGTGGAATTGAAATTGCTAACATGGTTCCTGAGATTCCAATGACAAGTGGAAATAGTTGCACTGCTGCCGCTGCTATGGATGCTGCAGGAAGAGCTGCGGAGAGAATCGGAATCGACATAAAATCAGCAAAACTAGCAGTAGTTGGTGGAAGTGGTTCGATAGGTTCTGTATGTGCTAAAGTATTGGCAGCAAATGAAGATTTTGCAGAAATAGTTTTGATCGCAAGAAATCAACACAGACTTGAAAAAATTGCAGATGAGATTCACACTGAGACAGGTAAACATGTTTTGACTTGTAATTCTGTTGAAGAAGGATTGAAAGATGCAGATATAGTTATTTCTGCAACAAGTTCTTCTGGTGATATAATAAAACCAGAATACATAAAATCAGGTGCTTTAATATGTGATGTTTCACTTCCACATGATGTTTGCAGAGAAGTTTCGACATTGAGACCAGATGTATTGGTAATAGAAGGTGGATTAATGCAAGTTCCTGAGGGAGTTGATTTGGATTACAACTTTGGTTTTGCTCCAGGTATTGCTCTTGCATGTATGACAGAAACTATGGCATTGTGCATGGAAGGTAGATTTGAAAATTACAGTATTGGAAGAGGACTTCAGATTGAGAAAGTTAAGGAAATATACCAGATAGCCAAAAGACAGGGATTCACTCTCGCAGGTTTCAGAAGTTTTGAGAGACTTGTAACAGATGAAATGATCGACAATGTAATTAAAGCTATTAAAGGGAGAAAATAAGTGAAACACATAGTAAGTGTAAGTCTCGGAAGTTCAAGAAGAGACCATAAAGCAGAAGTTGAACTTTTGGGCGAAAAATTTTTAATCGAGAGAATAGGTCTTGATGGAGATACAAGAAAAGCTAAAGATTTACTTAAAAAACTTGACGGTACTGTCGATGTTATAGGTCTTGGCGGTCTCGATGTATATCTCTATTCAAAACATGGAAAATACGCATTAAGAGAAGGATTAAATCTCTTAAATGTATTGAAAAAAACTCCAGCTGTTGATGGAAGTGGATTAAAAAATTCACTTGAAGCAGAAGTCATAAAAACAATAGCAAAAGATGAAAGATTTCCACTTGATAAAAAACATGTTCTAATGGTTTCAGCTATGGACAGATTTGGAATGGCTGAAGCATTTGTATCTGCTGGTTCAGAAATGATATTTGGCGATTTGATTTTTTCAATGTCAACAGATAAGCCAATTTATACATTGGAAGAATTAGCTAAATATGCAGATAAATATTTACCTGAAATTTCAAAATTGCCCCTTGCTTTTATTTATCCACTTGGAAAACATCAAAATGAGCCTTCAAAAAATAAATTTCCAAAATATTATGAGTGGGCCGATTACATAGCTGGAGATTTCCACTATATAAGAAAATATTTGCCACCAGAGATTAAGGGAAAAGTTATAATAACAAATACTGTTACACAGGCAAATATAAATGATCTAAAAGACAGGGGAGTTTCATATTTGATAACGACAACTCCAAATTTTGGAGGCAGATCTTTTGGTACAAATGTTCTTGAAGCTGTATTTTTATCTATTCTTCAGAAACCATGGGAAGAAGTAAAGCCTGAAGATTATCTAAATCTAATAAAACAACTCGGATTAAAGCCGAGAATTGAGAAATTAAATTAATTTTTAAGGAAGTGAATAAAAATGGCAACATCACAGGGAAAGGAAATAATTCTAACAAGAGAAGCATTTGAAAATTGCCAAAAAAAGCTTGATTATTTTAAAACTCACCACAGAAAAGCTGTTGCAGAGAGAATAAAACTTGCTAAGGAATTCGGTGATCTTTCTGAAAATGCTGAATATGAAGATGCAAAAAATGAACAGGCTTTTATTGAAGGAGAGATTTTAAATCTTGAAAATACAATAAGATATGCCAAGGTAATTGATGAAAAAGAAGTAATAAGAGACATTGTAAATTTAGGTCTTACTGCATGTATAAGAGATATTGAAACAGATGAGACATTTGAAATGACAATAGTTGGCTCTCTTGAATCTGATCCTTCAAATGGGTATATCTCAAATGAATCACCTATAGGAAAGGCCATTTTGGGTAGAGCTTTAGGAGAAGAAGTTGAAGTTGAAGTTCCAAATGGAAAAGTAATATACAAAATAGAGAAAATTTATCAAAAACAAAAACAATTTGACATGGCATAATTTTGGAGGAAGTTATGGAAAAGGAATTACTTCCTGAGTCTCTTCAAGGTGAACAAGAACTTGAGAGAGTTAAAAATATGGAAGCTGTAAAAGAAACGGGGGCAGACCCTTATGGTCAACAATACAACAGAACAGACACAGCTTCTTCAGTAAGAGGAAAATTTGCTGATATAGAAGAAGGCGTAGAAAGTGAAGAATCAGTTTCAGTAGCAGGGAGAATAACTGCAATTCGTTCACATGGCAAGACATCGTTCATGACCTTTGCAGATGTAACTGGAACTCTTCAAGTATATCTTAGAAAAGATGTTTTGGGCGAAGAAAAATTTGCTCAAATGAAACTAATCGACTTGGGAGATATAATTGGTTTTACAGGAAAGATTTTTAAAACAAAAACTGGTGAATTGACAGTTTTTGCAAAAGGATTTGAATTCTTGTCAAAATCACTTCACCCAATGCCAGAAAAATGGCATGGTTTAAAAGATGTTGAAGTAAAATATCGTCGTCGTTATCTCGATTTGATAACAGATGAAAAATCAAGAAATACATTTATTTTGAGAAGTAAGATAATTGCTTCAATGAGAAATCTTCTAAACTCAAAGGGATTTTTTGAAATGGAAACCCCTTGTATGTCATCATTGGCAGGAGGAGCTGCTGCAAGACCATTTATAACACACCACAACGCATTAGATATAGATATGTATCTCAGAATTGCAACAGAGTTACATTTAAAAAGATGTCTTGTCGGTGGTCTTGAAAAAGTATATGAAATAGGTCGTCTTTTCAGAAATGAAGGACTTGACACAAGACACAATCCAGAATTCACAACTATAGAATTGTATGAAGCATATTCTGACTATAAGGGAATGATGGATTTAGCTGAGGAGATCTTCAGGGATGCAGCAAATGTAGTTGGTGCAGGCGATACAATTATGTATCAGGGGCAGGAGATCTCAATCAAAGCTCCATTTGCACGCTTGACAATGGACGAAGCACTTCAAAAATGGGGAAATATCTCAATAGCTGATTTAAGAAACGAAGAAAAAGCTCTTGAAATTGCAAAGCAATACAAAATTGCTTACAAAAAGGGCGATCCAATAGGTCATTTGATTGACAAAGTATTTGAAGCAGTTGCAGAACCTCATTTGGTCAATCCAACATTTATAACAGATTATCCAATAGAGATTTCTCCACTTGCAAAAAAGCAAAAAGAAGACCCAACACTTACATATAGATTTGAATTGTTTATCTGTAATATGGAATTTGCTAATGCTTTTTCTGAATTAAACGATCCTATTGATCAAAGAGAAAGATTTATGGCACAGGCAAAACTCAAAGCCTGTGGCGATGAAGAAGCACATGTACTTGATGAAGACTTCTTATTAGCTCTTGAATATGGAATGCCACCTGCAGGAGGTATGGGAATCGGAATTGACAGAATGATAATGTTATTCACAGATTCAGCTTCAATAAGAGATGTCATTCTCTTCCCGACCATGAAAGTTATAGATTAGATTTTTGGGTAATTCACAAATCCTCTTTATCTAAAAAATTGATAAAGGGGATTTTTTATTTCTAAAAATTAACTTGTTGTGATAGTTGATTAATATTTTAGTTATCAAAAAAAAATCAAATAGCACTTATTTTCCAAACAGGCTCTATTTAGGGGACGATGTCATTGCGAGGGAGCTATGCGACCGTGGCAATCTCAACCACTTAATTTTAATTTAGCAATTTATTAAAAAGATAATAATCTCATTCTAAATAGAGCCGATCGATTTAATTTTTAAGTGAATAATAATATTATTTCAAATTTTGGTTTTATTTACTGCCCTTAATAAAATTATAGTGCTAAATTATAGTTTTCTGCGTTAAAAATTAATTTGCAAAATCCAAAAGTCAATAAATGACTTTTGGTAATTTGAAATAATATTATAAAATTTACAGGCTTAGATTGCCACGGCTACGCCTCGCAATGACAAAGTGGCAGTATACAGGCATATATTGGATAGTTTATAGCAACTTTTTATTTACTCCCTCGTCAGCGTTTGGTACAGCTTCATTAATTCTGCGACGCAGTCGGATTCGGTCATTTTTATTGAAAATCCATATGCTTCCATTACTGCTTTGTCGTTTTGTTGATGTGCTTTGCGGAGTTCTGGTGGCATAGTCAATTCATCATACAGATCGGCTAATGAGCTGTTGGGATACAATGCCCTTGCATTCAAGATCTCTTGGGCGGTTTTTTCTATTTTCTCTTTAATTTTTTCAAAATTAAGGAGCGAATTTTTCCTTAGGGAAGATTCAGCTCCTACATTCGTAGGAGAAAAAACAAAGGGCCAAGGAAAGTTGTTATATACAATCCCCCCTGAATATCTATAATCACTTTTTATTCTTCCACCTACTATTCTCATCCAAGCATTATGAACATTAGATGTCAAAATTCCAAATGTGTAAAGTGAAGCATTTGATATAGTAAAGTTCGCATCACTTGCTATAACATCTTTTGATACATAACCTATTGGAATATATCGCCTATTTTCTGAGCTATGCCGTGGAATAAGTAAATAATCTGTTTCAGGTTGTCTTATCTCTCCAAAAAGTGTCGGAGTATCTGCTAAAATAACAGTCTGTGGTCTTGTGCTTTGTCTTCTAAATTCTGCAACAGCTCTTACCCTTTGCATTATAATTTTTGATTTCTTTATTTTTTCAGGTGAAACATCTTTTAGCCAAAGACACCAACGCTTTTTATTTTGCAAAAAATCTGCACTTCCCAAATATTGTCTTATCATTTCGGCATTTGCAGGATTTTCAGCAAGCAGTTCATCGACATTTTCCTTTTCTAAAATCAAATTTCCGTCATCTATTGCCATACTTCCAAATTTTATTTCTTGGACATCACAAATTGGGGTCTTTCTATTTTCCAATAATATAGAAGGAGCTTCTACTAAATATGGATTAATATTTTCTGCAACTATTGATTGAACTTCATTTGGATATATTTTTTTAGTTATTGTAGATTTTTTTCCAAATCCAATTATTACACAGTAAACACTTGCTTTTTCTTTTGATTCACTATTCCATTTAAAACTGCGATATGCAAAATTAATTTTTATGTCATTTTCAAGCAAAAATCTTCCAAAAATTGGGACTTGTTCGCCTTGTGTTATTGAATTTGTGGATACAAAAGAACATTGAATATTTGTATTATCTATAAAATCAGAGGCTTTTTTATACCATCCCGTTACATAGTCAAGATTGTTAATCCCTTTAAATTTTTTTCCAAACAAATCTGTAAGTTCTGCCTTCTGCTCTTTTGTCTGCTCTTTTTTGCCCACAAATGGAGGATTGCCCATTATGTAATTTAAATTTTTGGGATCGATGACATCTTCCCAAGCGATTTTTAGGGCATTTCCCTCAACAATATTTGCGTAAGACTTTAAAGGCAAAAAGTTTAAATGTGCGTGGATAATACTTTCCGTCTTTTTCATCATTTGACTTTCGGCAATCCAAAGAGCGGTTTTGGCAACAGTTACGGCAAAGTCGTTAATCTCGATTCCGTAAAATTGGCTGATTGATACCTCAATGGGCATTATGTCCTCAGTTCCAATCATCACTTGACCTTTGAACAAAATCGCAAGTGCCTCATTTTCGAGGGTTCGCAGGGACATATAAGTCTCTGTCAAAAAATTTCCAGAACCGCAGGCAGGATCTAAAAATTTTAGGCTCGCCAACTTGTGCTGAAAATCTTTTAGCTTGTTCTTTTTTGTACGCTCAATAGAAATATTTTTTATCTCATCAAGTTCTTTTTTGAGGTCATCGAGGAAAAGCGGATCGATAACCTTGTGAATATTTTCAATGCTTGTGTAGTGCATTCCACCACTTCGCCTTGTCTCTGGGTTCAATGTGCTTTCAAAAACAGCCCCAAAAATTGTTGGCGAAATCTCAGACCAATCAAAATCATCACTTGCTTTTGCCAAAAGCAAACTTTTTATCTTATCCGTAAATTGCGGAATCTCTATGTTTTCATCACTGAAAAGCCCACCATTTACATAAGGAAAGGCTTTTAAATCTTTATCAAGATAAGGGTCTCTGTTTTCAGGCTCTGTATCTAAAATTTTAAATAAATCAATTAGCCCTCTTCTAATATCTCTTACTTCAAAGCGTGCTAAATAATCGTGAAACATGCTGTGATAACCAAAAATGCCTGCGTCTTCGGCATAGAGGCAAAAAACAAGGCGGACACAGAGCATATTTAACGATTTTAGGCTGTGTTCATTCGTCGGATCGATGTACTGCTTCAAAAATTCGTCATAAAGTAAGCCGACAATTTCACCTGCTTTTATAGAAAGTTCCATTTCACGCTTCAGGTGAACATTTTCAGTCTCAACTAAAAACGAAAGGCGATAGTAATCCTTTTCGAGGTTTTCAAGAAGTATCTCTTCAGGCTCACCTTTTGGATTTTCCATATCATAGACGAGAAATTTTTCAAAATTACAGGTAACAACAAATCGAGGGTGTTTGGAAACTGGCAATTCGGTAATGTACCTTTTAGCCTGCTGAAAAGGATTTAATAGCGTTCCGTCCGACTGGCGAATCGCTTCTTTTAAATTTTTTCCAAGACCTTTTTGTTCAATTAAAACCTTCGTTTCAGGAATGTAGGCATCAATAAAACTTGTATGACCAAGAAAAACTCTATTTTCAAAACTTATCCACTTTTCAGGTTCTTTAACATCAAAAATATCACGAAGTAAAGAAAGCCAAAATATTTGACTTTCTCCCTTTTCATAACCTCTGCCTTTCCACTCCTCGGCAAATTTTCTCGCTCTTTCCTTTATGTCCATAGTCCGTCCCTCGTCGTCAGTTGTCGTCCGTTGTTTGTTGTGTGTGTTTTTGGTTAATTTCTATATCTTCTCTTTAAATTCTTTCTTTATAAACTCTTTTTATAAAATAAACAAGTAAACAAACTTTTTGGGTATAAGTTAATGAACGATATGTTTTTTTTCCATAGTAGTTTCTTGCAATTAGAACTATATATGCGGAAAAAAAAGAACTAGTGAATA
>CADASF010000004.1:58804-60529 GCA_902790465.1 uncultured bacterium
TTGTTATGAAAAAGCGAATGACATCACAATTATTTTTTAATAAAATTTTATAAAAAATAATTGTGTTTAGAATGAGCGGTTCATAACAAAGTAACATTCGGCACAAAATAAAAAAATAGTATTTTTGAAAATTATAAATTTACTTAAAAATCGAGTCGATCGCCTCTATTTAGAATGAGATTATGATCTACTTAATAAGTTACTAAATTAAGTGGTTGAGATTGCCACGGTCGCACAGCTCCCTCGCAATAACCTCTCTTCTAAACAGAGGCTGTTTTGGTGAATTTTAAAATATTAATCAAATAGCACAACGAGTTAATTCACAAATCCTCTTTATCTAAAAAAATGATAAAGGGGATTTTTTATTTCTAAAAGAATTTTTATACAATATGATAAAAAAATAAGGAAACATAAACTCAGTAAATATTTTTTAGGGGGAATGTTATGCTACTAAATATGCTGATAAGTCCAAATATGATGAGAATAACTGATGGAGTATCACATGATGATTTCATCAAAAATGCACAACATGTTGGAATGCAAAAAAATAATGGCATAAAATCTGAAAGTGAAAAAATACAAGAACATCAGATTTCTGATTCTTCTTCTATTTTGTTAAATGATGAAATAGAAGAAACAAGCGATACAAATGAAAATAAACAGACAGATTCAACTTCTCAAACAGAAAAGACAGACCAATCTAAATCTTCTGCAGAGACTAAAGAATCTAAAAATTCTTCATCTGATTCAGTTAAAGTAGATTTATCTTCTACAGCACCAGCTACAGGTGAATTAGATTTTAATGAAGGAACAACGATAGGTTCTAACTTATTACCAGACAAAAAAACTAATTATGAATCTGAAGATGTAGTTTCACAAGATCAGTATCCTCAAAATTATCAACAATCTGAAAATGTAGCTCCACAAGGTCAGTACCCTCAAAATTATCAACAATCTGAAAATGTAGCTCCACAAGGACAATATGCACAAAATTACGCTTATCAAGATGTAGCTCCACAAGGACAATATCCGCAAAATTACGCTTATCAAGATGTAGCTCCACAAGGACAATATCCGCAAAATTACGCTTATCAAGATGTAGCTCCACAAGGACAATATCCGCAAAATTATCAACAATATCAAGATGTAGTCCCACAAGGTCAATATCCTCAAAATTATCAACAATATCAAGATGTAGTTTCACAAGGACAATATCCTCAAAATTATCAACAATATCAAGATGCGGTTCCACAAGGTCAGTATCCTCAAAATTATCAACAGTATCAAGATGTAGTTCCACAAGGACAATATCCACAAAACTATGGATATCAAGATGTATCTTCACAGGGACAATACCAATTCACAGGGACAATACCAACAAAATTATGGATATCAAGATGTATCTTCACAAGGACAATATCAACAATATTATAGCAATCAAGATGTATCTTCACAGGGACAATATTTACAAAACCATGGTTATCAAAACATAACTTCACAAAGTAAAGAAATTATAGAAAAATTTGATAAACTTATTGCTGAAATGGATGAAGAAGCATTAGTCGACAGTATTCCAGATAAAGAAGTTGAAAAAGACTTTGAAGAAGCCTTAATCAACAGTATTCCAGATAAAGAAGTTGAAAAAGACTTTGAAGAAGCCTTAGTTGACAGTATTCCAGATAAAGAAGTTGAAAAAGACTTTGAAGAAGCCTTAATCAACAGTAT
>CADASF010000005.1 GCA_902790465.1 uncultured bacterium
ATTCAACATAGCTCCCATTTCTGAGGCTTAGACTTGTGAAGCAACAGCTACTTTCCAATCAGAAGATGGTCGGTCTTTAGCCGAGCATAGCTTCACTATATTCTTCAACAAATTCTTTATCTTCCATTAAAGTTTTTCTTACTTCTGACATACTAACGCTTACTTCACTCATTTTTGATTTACTCCATTATTTTAACCAATTTTATTATAATATAAAAATTGTTAAAAAAGCAATAATTTTACATTTTTTTATTTTTGATACTTACAAATACATGTTTTTTCTCCTAAATTTATTTAGGAGCGAGTTCTTCCTTTGGCGAATCACTGGAGGAGTAGAGACTTAGAGAATAATTAAAGATATGAAAGAAAAAAAAAATAGTAGGGAAGAAGAGAAAAAAAAGACCGCTGAGGATTTACCGAGCGGTCTTTTTTGGGGTAGTGGTATTGAAATATAAAAATTTTCAGGTTATTTTTCTACTTCTACAACTTTATAATATGTTTCAGGATAAAAATATTCATCTTAAAACTTAGGAACATTTATCAGTTTTGTAAATAGTGTCTGATCTTAGGGAGAAATATTTAACATTTGCATAACTTGTTCTATGGGAAAATTAGCATTTTTAGAAAATAACTTTATATCATCAACAGTTCTTCTCTCTGAGTCTTAACTGTGATTATCTATAGTCAATAAATGCTCTTTCATATATTTATTCCTCTCTTTATAATTTTTCTATCCAATCTTCACGAAATCCATAATAACTCATTTTAATTGTGTATTTTTTTGTTAATTCAATAATACTTGATTTCATTGATTGAAAATCTAATTCTGATAATAATTTTTTCATTATCATTAGAAAACCATAAAAATGTGTATTATCCAATTCTCCATTCTTATTTTGTATTAATAATGATTTTTCTTTTTTATTTAGAGAAGGTTTTTGATGAAAAATTCTGTCATAAATTCTGCAACCGTGAGCACATAGATTTCTAATTATTGTCATACTATGCATAAATTTTTTTAGAATTTGTGGGGCTTTGTTTGCATATAGTTTAAAATTATTGGCAATATTTTTTTGTACTTCCTTTAATGAGATCGAGTATAAAATAGAAACATCTGCAATAGTAAATAAATCTACATATGCCCATAATGGCATATCTCTATTTATAAAATATTGTAAATATTTTTCATCATTTATTAATTTATTTTTCAAATCATTAGATTTATTTATAATTTTTTTGTAAATTTCTTCATTTGTAAAGTTAGATATATTCAAATAACCAGTAGAACCATATAGTTTAGTGAATTCATAGGCATATATTGATTTAAATTTTACTTCGATTTTTTCTATATATTTTAATATTATGTGACGGAATTCATAGTCGAAATTATATATGTCCATAATGTTTTCGAAAGTTGTTAATTCATGAAAAATATCATTTTCTCTTAATGTTAAAGAATATCCACTTATACGATAATAGTTATTATATAAAAGAAATTCTTTAGCTATGGATTCATCTTTTACTATTAATCCACGAGATTTTAGAATTTCTAACTGCTCATCTATGGTTTTAAATTCTTTCTCTTCCATTTTTTCTCCAAAAATAAAACGCCCTCAAGTGTGCATATTACCGAAGTAACAGAGGCCTGAGGGAGATGTTATTTATATTATAATATTAAATCTTTTATATGTCAATATTTAGAGTTCATTTTTTGATTTGTTTTTATAATCAAATCAAAAAGCCGTTTGGAAAGTAATTTTATCCGCAACGGCTGGGAAAGTGGTTATTTGCTACTATTTAAATTTTGAATTAATAATTTTAAAAAATATTGCTTTTTTGTTGTTAATATCGTATAATTATAAAAAATAAGATTTTATAGCTATGGATACAAAAAATACAAATATTGAAAATAAAGAAACAACAGAAATTAAAGAACGAAAAAGAAAAACTTGGGAAGAACTGACTTTTCAAGATGACTATTTGTTCAAAAGGGTAATGTGTGAAATAGACATATGTACAAAAGTTCTTGAAACACTTTTGAACATCAAAATAATTAAAGTTGAATACATACAAAAAGAAGTAATTTTTAAAGAAAATTATGACAATAAGGGTATTAGACTTGATGTATATTTAGAAGATTCAAATGGTGTCATCTATGATATTGAAATGCAAGTTCAAGCATTAAAAGAAGAAGAGTTTGCGAAAAGGCTTAGATATTATCAGGCATTAATTGATGCTTCGATTTTGTATGTTGGACAAGATTATGAACAGCTCAAAAAATTGTATATAATTTTTATATGCCCATTTAAACTTTTTGGTGGAGAGCAACAAATTTACACATTTAAAAATTATTGCAAAGAAAATAAAGAAATTGAATTAAAAGACGATGTTACAAAAATTCTTGTTTTAACAAAAGGCAAAAAAAATAAAAATGTAAATGCTGATTTAGAGGCTTTATTTGCTTATATTAATGGAGATAAAGTTGATAATCCCTTGGTTAATTTGATTGATGATCGAGTAAAATTTATAAAAAATCAAGAGGAGGAGAGAACAATGTATATGCAATATGGATTAAAAATAAGAGATGAAAGAAAAGAAGCAAAGGAAGAAGGAAAGGTTGAAGCTACTATAGAGTATTTAAAAGCACTAATGAAAAACTTTAATTTTTCCCTTGAACAAGCCTTAGCTGGATTAAATATTCCAAAAGAAAAATATGGATTTTATATAAGCCAAATTAATTAAAATGAGTGTGTAAAATTTTTTCTGTATTTTTCTAAATAGTTTTCTGTATAATACGCTAACTTCAACTCCGCTTCGCTCTATTCAGTTCGCTGTATTACACATACAGAAATTTCTGTACACACTCATTAAATTTTGTTTCTCTTTAATCATAAGTTGATTTAGAATAACAAAAAAGCCGTTGGGATTGTAATTTTATCCGCAACGGCTGGGAAATATTTTGTTAATAAAATTTTTATTCAATACTTTTTATAATATATTCAATATCCTTTATAAGTTTTGTTTTGTTTTTTAATTGACAGTTTCCCTCAATAACAAATAAAGATGTTTTATATCTGAATACATATCCTATTTGAAATCTTTTTAAATTTGATCTTTTTAAATTTGAATTGTATTTTTCAGCTAAATGTAGTGCCAGTGGATTTAGTATATCTGTTACATCTGCTGTATAAGATAAAGATTCTATAAATACATTCTTTTTATTTCCAATATCTTTTGTTGCAATATCTACACCTTCATGTACATTTATATATGATTCGCATTTTTTTGCATATGTATATGATAAAACTTTTTTTGTATTGTCTTCCCATTCTTCAAGATGTGATAATAAGAGTTTAGAAATTGCTTTGGTACATGTAATTTTAATCACATTACCTTCATCATTTGGATTATTATACTCATAATTATAACATATAAGTGATTTCATTTTAATATGTTTTTGCAATTCTGGATAAATATTATTTACCTCTGCATTTTCTTCATATGTGTAATCTCGTACTTTATAATCATTATTTGGAATTATAAATACAACTCCTTCCTTTGTATCAACTAACTCACCTTGATTTATGTTTGTAAATTTAAAGGATGACTCTTTGTTTAACCGTTTTTCTATGGTCATGTTAGCTCTTCTTTGAAGTTTCTCTATATTTTCGTTTATTGCTTTTATTTCATTATATTGAGCAAAAATTGCTTGACTGCAGAAAAAGACAAACAACAAAATTATTATTATTTTTTTTACCATTTTTTTATTTCCTTAAAATAATTCTATAATATTGTAAAATTGTTAGTAATTGTTGATTATGTCTTTTATAAAATTTTTAGTAAAATAAAAGGCATAATTTTTATCTGAAACTATTTTATTATATTTGTTAGAAGATATCGGATGATAATTTCCTGATTTATTTTTAGTATCTTTAGTCCTAATTTCTAAATATTGTCCACTAATTGAATGTATTTTCTCATCTTTGTTTATCATTTCATTTAATTTTTTACATATATAATTGTAGTCTTCTTTTAGTATTTTATATATAGATTTATATTTAGATTTTGATAATTTAATATGGATATATTTTAATAATACCCATTCTTTAGGATTTTCTTCTTTTAAAATTGGAACAAACAATACATTTTTTATTTTTTCATATAATTTCGTTTTTTTGAATTTTTTGTTTTTTATTAATTCATCGATTATACTACTTATTTGTGTTATACATATTGTTTCTTCTTGGTATCTATTTTTATCAGATTTGTAAGTTTTTAATTCTCCATTTTCAAAATCTCTATTTGTGTTGGATAATTTTAAACCGATTTTTTGCTCTAATAATTGTCCAATAATTCCTTTATTTTTATTAATTTTTTTTAAGTCTGATTCTGAAAATATTTTTTTGAATTTAACATTTGTAATTTTTTTTATTTTTTCTTTTGCTGTTTTTAATTTCATATTTTCTTACCTCCTTTTTCTGTTATTTTCTAAAAATTGTCACCCATAGGGCGAACCTCTAAAAGAGATTTTGCTAAAAAATTTGAAGAATATAAATGTTAATATATCTAAAAAAAAGTGGCGAATCTCTATGAGATTCGCCACCTCTATGAATATAAAATTAGTCTATATTAACTATAATGTTTTTACTATGATTTTAATTTACCAAAGAAATAAATTTTCCTCTAAAAATTTACTTCTCTTTTAACCAAGTTTTGAACCAATCGTCCATTGTTGAATACCATAATTGCATATTTTGTGGTTTTCTGATGAAATGACATTCATCTGGGAAGTTCAAGAATTTTGCAGGTACTCCGTTTCTTTTCAATGCAGTAAATAACTGTTTGCTTTCAGAAACTGGTACTCTGTAATCTTCATCACCGTGTATTACTAAACAAGGTGTTTTGAAATTATTTACATAGTTTATTGGATTCCATTTTTCATATAACTCTCTATTGTTATATGGAGTGCCTTTCATTTCCCATTCAGGGAACCAAAGCTCTTCTGTTGTTCCATATTCACTTACTGTGTTGAATACACCTGAAAGAGAAACTGCACATTTGAATCTGTCTGTGTGTCCCATAATCCAATCAACCATATAACCGCCATAAGAAGCACCAACGGCAGCCATTCTGTCTTTGTCAACAAATTTGTATGTGTCGATTATGTAATCAAGACCTTCCATGAGATCTTCATAAGGACGACCTCCCCAATTTCCTGAAATTTCATCAGTAAATTTTTGTCCCCAGCCAGTGCTTCCTCTGAAGTTTACTGTTGCAACTGCATATCCTTTTGAAGCAAATAGCTGTGTATTCCATCTCTGGTGGAAATCATCTGTCCAAGAACTCTGTGGTCCACCGTGAATGAGATAGATAAGACCATATTTTTTGCCTTCAATATAGTTGTATGGTTTTACTATAAAACCTTGAACTTCTTGACCATCTGAGGCTTTAAAGTGGAAATGTTCAGGTTCATTCATTTTGAACTTAGCAAAATCTTTGTTTATGTCTGCAACAACTTTTGTGTTATCAGAATTTTCAAGACTTACAGATTTTATGACTGGTGGATGTGTTGTTCTGTGTGATCTGTAATAGACTGTTTTTCCATCTGCAGAGGCAAAAGGTGAATCATCTGTGTTGTTGTCAGATAGTTTTTTTACATCGCCGTTTATATTTATGTTATATATACAAGTAAATCCGTCATTGTCGGCATTACATACAAGTGATTTGCTGTCAGGAAGCCATCTAAAGCTCAAAATACTTCTGTCAAAATCATCACTTATTTTTTGATGTTTTCCAGTTTCTCTGTCATAGAGTGTCAAAACTCTTCTATCTGCTTCAAATGTAGGTCTTTCCATTGATGTATATGCAATGTATTTTCCGTCTGGAGAATATATACAGCCTGAATCGTTTGCCTTGTTTTCAGTTATTCTTTTTGTATTTCCTGTTGCTAAATCGTATATGAAAAGATCGTTGTTTGTAGAATAAGAAAGGTTTTCATCAGTGTTTGTTACATAACAGACTTCTTTTCCGTCTGGTGAAAATGAATAATCACAATCTGTTCCCAAATCTATTGGTGGACAATCATATTTTCCAGGTGTTAAATCCTTTAAGCCTGTTCCGTCAGTGTTTATTATGAAAAGATGACTATAGCGGTCGTCTCTGTATCTGTCAAAAACTTGATATGGGAGCTCTTCAATGATTCTTGCCTTTACTTTGCTTTTTTCTTTTGCATTTTTTCTGACTTTATTGTCCTGCATTGTCTTACAGTCTGCATAGACTTCAGAAGCGAATAATATTTTATCTCCATTTGGAGACCAAACTGGACCACTTGCACCAAATGCTGTATCTGTCAATTTTTTTGCATTTTTGCCTGTTGTGTCCATTGTCCATATTTCAGCATTGCCTTTTTCAACTTTTACAAATGCAATTTTCTTTCCGTCTGGAGACCATCTGCCTGACATTGATTTTTGATCTTCAGGAGTTATTGCTTTTATTTTTCCTGTTTCTGTATTCAAAATACAAATTTTGCTAAAAGCAGTATTTTTATCGAGGTTTTTCTGCTCGGCTGTAAACAATATAGATTTTCCGTCAGGTGATAAAACAGGTTCTTTTATCCATTTCACATTTATAAAATCTTGGAATGTGTATTTATCAGCTCCTATTTTTGTCTCTTGTCTTGTCTCTGTTTTTGTTATTACATTAGCGTCTGCTGAGGCTTTCATCATAAATAATACAGCCCCTGCCAGTACAAGTGCCAATAACTTCTTCATAGTTCCTCCCTTTATATTTTTTCTCATTAATTTTTAAAATTAAGAAGCGAATTTTCCTTTTTTGTTGTTTATATTTTTGGAAATAAAATTTTTAAATATTTGGCTGTTTTTTTTCCAATAGCCAATTTTTTGTCTCTTCTGTCATCTCTCTCTTTCGGAAATTAATTTTTTGTTATATATAAATAATTTGAATAAGCAACTTTTGTGCGGTGTAAGTCGGCAATTCAGCTCCTTTCTTAACAGAAAGGAGAAAAAATACTGGAATGGCTTCAGTTTTTTCATAGTAGAAACAAAATAAAAGCCTATTAATTTGCAATATTTTATTACAAAAAAAAATTAAAAATCCAAAAAGAGAAAACTGTCAGAGTGAATGACTTATACCCAAAAAGTTGTGTATGCAGTAAATTAAAATTAACAAAAATTAATTTCAGCTCTTTATACATTAGAAATTTGCAAGCAGATAACAAACCAAATTATTTAATTAAAAATTAATCTTTGTAAAAGTTTTTTTAAAAATATTTTAACGGAAAATTGTATTATTTAGGCAATTTAATAAACTTTTTGGGTGTAAGATAGTGAACGACATCACTTTTTCTCGTAGTATAGACTAAAAAGAAAGCTCTTACTTAAAAGATTCTCTATTTAAATAAAATTAGAAAAATAAAAAGAGAAAAATGTTAAAGTGAACATCTTACACCCAAAAAGTAAAACCTGCAATTAGGTCATAAGTAGAAAAAAATATTAGCAAATAGCACAAACTATATAAATGTTGTTTTGTTTTGAAAAATCGAACGACATCACTTTTTATATTTAAATAAAAGGTTATTTAAATATAAAAATGTTAGAGTGAGATTTTTATAACAAAATAACATTTGGTGCTAAATAAAAATTTACAAAAATTAATCTTTGTAAATACTTTGACAAAATGGCTTAAATTATCCTTCTTTATTCAAAGAATGGAAAAATATTCTTTATTTATTCCAACAAATATTCTTTGGCGAACCTCTGGAAGAAAAGAGTAAAAATAGAAAAATAACATTATTTGTGAGGGAAAAATAGGGAGTATAGGGGAGAGGGGAGAGTGGTTGAAATCTTAACCGCTTAATTTAAATTTAGTAGTTTATTAAATAGACAAAGTACAGGATTCTAAAAATAGGCGATCGACTCAATTTTTAAGTAAATAATAATTTACAGGCTTAGATTGCCACGGTCGCATAGCTCCCTCGCAATGACAAAGTGGCAAGTGCACAGCCATATATTGGATAGTTTATAGCAACTTTTTTATTACTTATTAATTATCACAACGAGTTAAAAATAAGAAGAAAAAAAATGACCGCTGGAAATTTTTATAATCGAGCGGTCAAGTTGTGATGGTTTTTGTTGGAAAAAATTTATTGGTTTTGTTGCCTTAGTTCAGCTATTCTTTTGTTATATGTAAATTTATTGTCAGTGACTTCTTTAGCTCCCCAAGGTGAGCCTGTTGCAGAACCTGTATAATATACTATATCTATATTATAGAAAGCACTATCGTAAATTGTGTTAACACTTTTTGGAATTTGTAAACTTTTTAATGTTCCATAATTTACAAAAGCTGATTGTCTAATTTCTGTTACACTATCAGGTATAATTACATTTTGTAATTGTTTACATTTCGAAAAACTTCCATATCGAATTTCTTGTATTCCATTAGGTATATTAATGCTTTTTAGAGATATACAGTCGCAAAAACTTTCACTACCAATGAAACCAGTTGTTTCTTCAATACTACGATGAATAATAGGACTTTTAAAATCTTCTTTTAGGGTAACAAATGTAATATTATTTGTAAGAAAATTAATATTTTCTAATGATTTGCAACCTTTAAATTCCATTCCATAACTGTGTATCATCCAAGTATTGACGCTTTTAGGTATAGTAAGATTTTTTAATGATTCACAATCCTCAAAAACCCAATTACCAATATATTCTACACCATTGGGGATATCAATGTTTTTTAAAGATGTACAATGCCAAAAAGCAGAATTTCCAATAGTTTTTACAGTATTAGGTATAATCACATTTTGTAAGTGTTGACAATTATAAAAAGTCTTATCTTTTATTCCAGTTATTCTATAAGTGTCTCCATAAGCTCTGAACCCACATGGAATCTCTATCTCAGTAATTATTTTACCGTTTTTTGTTATGCTGATTTCTTCTGGATATTCTCCTATTATATTTATATTGTATCCTAACTCTTTGAGAATATCTTTATCTAAACTTATTTCTTCCATTTTTTTCCTTTATTTTTTTAGTTTATTGATTTTGCACCCCAATGATTGACATTGTCATTAGCAGTCCCATGATATTCGATATGCTCTATTCCTTCAAAAGCATGATCTTCAATTTCTATTACACTTTTAGGTACAATTATGTTTTTTAAATTTGGGCAGTTTGCAAAAGCATAGGCTTTTATTTCTTTTAAACCTTCGTACAGATTAACACTTGTTAACATTTTACAGTCACTAAAAGAAGCAGTACCTATTATTTTTACACTTGGGGGAATAACAATTTTTTGTATGTTTTCACAATTAAAAAATGCTTGTTTTCCTATTTTTTCTATTGTATTTGGAATTATAACTGTTTTTATGTTATTGCAATTTTTACAGACTTCTTTTTCTATTTTTGTAACTTTTCTTATTTGTTTTTTGTATTCACAGAAATTTGGAATATTCAACTCGTTTATTTGGTTTTTATCTGTATGTCCTTTTTCTTTCATTATTTGTTTTAGAAGAGCTTCGAACATTTCTTTGTTGAAATCAATTTCTTTTAAATCTTCAAATATAAAATTATATATTGGATGAAGATTTTCTGGAGTATAATTTTCCATATAATTTTATTTCCTTTCTTTAAAATTTTTCAATATTGGGCAACCTCTAAAAAGATATTTTGCTAAAAAATTTGAAAAATTATGTTAACAAAATGTAAACTTGATATTGTCCTAAAAAATCGAAAAGCCCTGTCGGCTTTTATTGCCGACAGGGCTTTATTGACGAAGAATATTAGTTTTATCTAAGCAGATAATAATTGTTTCAGTTCTCTAAAAGGTCTGAAATTTAATTTTCACAATAAGTATTTCTATAATTGTAAATATAATCCTGTAAAGTTTTTCAGAATTTGTCTAAACTAAAAACAAGAAAAATTTGTACTATTTAGCAAGAAAACTAAAAAAATGATTTCCTTTTATAACATAGTCAAACAAACAAAATATTCGATAAATTATAATCTAAAATCAAATGATCATGTGTTAATAAAATCATATTCTCTGTTATTGCTTGACAAATCAAAATTTTATCAAACGGGTCTTTATGTCGAGGTGCAGAATCTGGTCGTTTCAGCTCTTGAAGTTTATAGATGCTCAATGGATTCAATGAAAGTAAATTATAACCAGACAATTCTGCAACATTCGCAACAACTTTTGAAGATATAGTTAAATTTTTCGGATTACTAATGTGCTTAATTTCTACTTCCCATAGTGAAACAATACTATAATAAATCTCATTATCTGCATTCAAAATTATTTCTTTTGCTTTGTCAGATAGAAATAAATTATTTGTCAATGCCCAAATTAAAATATGTGTATCAAGCAATATCTTCATAAATTACCACCATTCTCAAATAATTCTGCAATTTCTCCATCCATTGAATCGAAGACTTCATCAAAATTTTTTGGAAGATTTATAATTCCAACTCCTGATCCTATTCGTTTACTTATATCAATTTTCTTTTTGGAAGTTTTTAACTCAAATGGTATTCTCTGCTCTTTTAATGCTTGTTTCACAAATAAACAGACAGCGGTGCTCATACTCATACCTAAATCATTACAAAACTCATCAAACATTTTTTTCATCTCTTCGTCCATTCGGACATGTAAAGTAGTTTGTGCCATAAGTGACTCCTTTTGTAGTTATTTTATATACATATTGTATCACATTTTGTACATTTTATCAATAAAATATGCAAAATATCTATAAAAATTTGATATACTCCTTATAAATTTAGGTGCTTTTGGGTAAAAAAATTGAAAACAATAAAAAAATGGACTGCAAAATAACAGCCCATTTTTTATTTGTGTAGAAGATAACATGCCTTAATTGTTTCTCTTGTTTATAATATTGTTTTTATAGAAATATCATGCTATAATAAAAAAAAATGGAGTGATTAAAAATGCCATACACGATAGAAGAGATAAAAGAAAAAGCGATTCCTATCGCTAAAAAATATGGTGTTGAATCTTTGAGTTTGTTTGGTTCTTATGCAAGAGGAGAGGCGAACGAAAAAAGCGACATTGACTTTTTAATAGATAAAGGACAGATTGAGGGATTAATATCTTATTTTTCATTTGTTCATAGATTGGAAGATGTTTTTTCTTGTCATGTAGATGTTGTTACTACTGGAATTGAAGATAAAGAGTTTTTAGAATCATTAATGAAGGATAGGATTTTGTTATATGAAAAATAAATTGCAAGAAATAATTTCCAATATGATTGATTGAAACAAAAAAGTAGGGTGTGAAAAAACTAAATAAATCGAGTACAGCATTTTAAATAAATATAGGCGATCGACTCAATTTTTAAGTAAATAATAATTTACAGGCTTAGATTGCCACGGTCGCACAGCTTCCTCGCAATGACAAAGTGGCAGTATACAGGCTATATTGGATAGTTTATAGCAACTTTTTTATTACTTATTTTTAAAAATCAACTAGCACAACGAGTTAAGTTATAGTTCTAAAACAGCAAAATTTTTTCTGCAATATCCCTCATATTTTCTCTTCCATTTTCTATAAATTCAACAACAAATTTTTTCCCCTCTTCCGTCTTACTCAATGCAATAAGTGCATTTTTTATAAGTGCCTCTGGTTCAACCCAACTGAGGGCAAGTTGACTTCCCCTAAATTTTTGTTTTATCTCATCATCTGATAAAAATATTATCTCAGGAAGATATACAGAACTTCCTATTTTCCCATTTTCAGGAAAATCTGTTCTTCGAGGAATATTTTTGTTTTTAGGACATACTTTTTGACATATTTCACAACCATAAAACCTATTATCCCAAAATTTTATCTGTTCTTCTTTTAATTCTGCATTCTGTCCCATATATTGAAGGCATTTTTCTTTTGTAAAAGTTCCGTCTAAATTTATAACACCTGTTGGACAATGTTTTACACATAGATTGCAATTTTTGCAAAATGGATCAAACATTTCAGATGGTCTATCTTTTTCAAATTCAATATCTGTTATAATTAAGCCTATTATTATGTAAGAGCCATATTTTTCATTCGATATTATTTGATTTTTCCCATAAGAACCAATACCAGCTTTTCTCGCCAATATTTTTTCTCTTATTGAGCCATTACAAGATATATAGGAGTTTCCATTGTAATTGTTTTTTATATATTTAGAAAGTTTTTCTAATTTTTTTTTCAGCTCTTTATAATAATTACTTCTTACAAATGGGGCATTTATTCCATAAAGTGGGGAAGGGGAGACTTCATCAAAATTGTAATTTTGAATTGCTACTATGGCGGATTTTGGAATAAATTTTTTAAAATAATCAGGTATTGATTCACTTGTAAATGAAATGTCTTCTGTGTCTGTTATTTTTATTAAAATTATACCAAGTTCTTTGGCTTTGTTTTTTAATTCTTCTGTTTTTTCCATTTTTTTTATTGACATAGTTTTTATTTATAGTATAATATATATTATTTAACAGCCAAATATTTTAAAAAATTTATTCTTATGATGTTGAGACTTTGGGGATATAGCTCAGTTGGTAGAGTGTCTGGATCGCACCCAGAAGGTCGAGGGTTCGACTCCCTTTATCTCCATTCATAAAAAATGGACTGTGAAAACAGTCCATTTTTTGTTTTAGTCGTTGACATAAATATTGTCAATACAGATTATTTCATTTCTTTTACTTATTTTTAAAAGTTTTGAAAATACTTCTATAGATTTTTTAAAATATTCAACAGCTTTTTCTTTATCCTCTTTTGATAATTTATCAAAATCTTCATCATTACCAAAAAGACATTTATGATTTGTATAAAAAAATTTAGTTTTTCTTTTTTTTAAT
This sequence comes from uncultured bacterium, assembly GCA_902790465.1. Classification (GTDB taxonomy): domain Bacteria; phylum Vulcanimicrobiota; class CADAWZ01; order CADAWZ01; family CADAWZ01; genus CADAWZ01. The sequence continues at coordinate 12,882 of CADASF010000005.1, forward strand.
TTTTCTATATAATTTATTATAGAATTATTATTAAAAAGACAATTATTAAGAAAAACTATTTCTTCTTTGTTTGGGAATATTGCTTTTCCAGTTTTGAGATTTTTTATTCCAATCTCTTTACTTGTTAGAACTTCAATAAATTTTATTTCAAAATCATTTATTGTTTTTGGTAATAATTTTATTATTTCATCATTTGAGGTTGAGTTAGTCAAACTTTTATCTATATATATTGTTTTATTTGTTTGGTATTTATTTTCATTAAAACTTAATGTTGCTATACAATCTTGAACTAATAATTTAAAATCTTTAATGTCTTTATATTCACTAAATATTTTTGCAGATTCATCTAAAAATTTATCTTTTGAAAATTCTTCAGTTTTTTTATTAGATTTTTTTACTTGTTCTTTTATATATTTCCACGCCTTTTTTGCTGTTTCTTCCCAAGAAAATAATTTGCTTCTTTTTGGAGAATTATTTTTAATTTTTTTATATAATTCTTTGTCTGTTAAAACATCGCTTATTTTATTGCTTATGCTTTCAATAGATGTGGGATCGAACATTGCATCATCTAATCCTACAACTTCTGGAAGAGATGTTGAATTACTTGTAATTACAGTAGCACCACATTTCATAGCCTCTAAAGGAGTCAACCCAAATCCTTCTCCTAATGAAGGAAAAACAAAAAGTTCACATAGATTATACATCATTCGCATATCTTCATCAGAAATATACTCTTTAAATATAATTTCTTTATCTTCTGTTAGAGATTCGTCTTTTGCCAAAGATTTTAATTCCTTTTCTAAGTTTTTATCTCCAACTTTTCCTAATACTATAAATAATATATAATCTTGCTTAATTTTTTCTAAAGAAGCGAATGCTTTTATAAGTGATTTTATATTTTTCCTTTGTTCTATACCACCTGTATATAATATAAATGGTTTTGTGATTTTATATTTTTTATTAAATTTTTCTTTTTCTTCTTTTGAATAATTAACTATTTTCCAAAAATCTGATGAAGCTGTGCTTATTGATTTTATTTCTATTTTTTCGTCTTTGAAAATTTCTTTTGCATCGTTTGCTACGAAATCAGATATACATAGAAATAAATCAGATCTTTTGAGAGGGTCAATTTTTGAATAATACCAATCTTCTAATAATTTGTTTGGTAATAATTTTTTTTTATTTTGCATTGGCAAGAAATCGTATATTATTGATCCTGTTGTTGTTTGAAAAAAATTAGAAATAGATAAAGATGAACCTATTAATTCAAAATAACTTGATATAAGAACAAAATCAGGTTTTAGCTTTGAAATTATATATTCTCTCAATAATTCAGTTTGTTTTAAAAGGCACTTGTTAAATTCATTTGTTTGATACCAGTAAGTCTCATCTCGTAAATTAAAAGGAAGACAAATTTTTATTAAATTTTCATTTGAAACCAAATTTCCAAATCTATTGATTATATCTTTTTCAGTTTCTTCATTCCAATCGTTATATAAGAGGTATATTTCGTCATCTTCAGATTTTGTTGCAATCATATTTTTCACAAGATTTGAGACATAACGACCTATACCTCTATAATTTGAATATCCTTGAAGTGATTGAATATCTATTAAAATTTTCATCTTTTAACATCTCTTGAAATCATCTTGGAATCTCACAATATCATCTTCACCTAAATAAGCTCCTGACTGGACCTCTATTACTTCTAAAAGAAGTTTTCCAGGATTTTCTAATCTATGTTTTTCTCCTGCACCAACAAATATGCTTTCACCACTTTTTACGAGTTCTTCTTCATCATTTATTGTTACTTTGGCAGTTCCAGATACGACGATCCAGTGTTCGCTTCTGTGATAGTGCATTTGATAGCTAAGTTTTTTACCTGGTAATACAGTCAATCTTTTTATCTTGTAAAAAGAACCTTCTTCAAGAATTGTGAATGATCCCCAAGGTCTATATTCTGTCAAATGAAAATCTGCTCTTGAATCTTTTTTTGCTCTCAATTTGTCAACAGCTTCTTTTACAAGTTGAGTTTCATCTTTTTTGCATATGAGAAGTGCGTCATTTTGATCGACTATGACAAGATTTTCTATTCCTATTGCAGCAATTGCTTTATTGCCTTCAGAATATATCATATTTCCTTTTGAGTTGATAATTATGTCATCTCCAAAAGTTACATTTCCATTTTCATCTTTTTTGCCATCATATTCATCATAAAAAGAAGCAAAACTTCCAAGGTCATTCCAAGGAACATCAAGTGCTATTACTGCAACTTTGTCAGATTTTTCCATAACTCCAAAGTCAACAGAAATTTTAGGAGTTTCTTTAAAACATTGTTCAGTATCATCATTTAAGAATGATTTAAAAACTTCAGGGCAGTGCTTTTTTACTTCGTCCATAAATATATCTGTTCTGAACATGAACATTCCACTATTCCAAAGATAGCCTTCTTTTACATATTTTTCTGCTGTTTCAAGATTTGGCTTTTCTTTAAAAGAATCGACTTTAAATCCTGTTGAAAGTGGATTTCCTTTTTTTATGTAACCATATCCAGTTTCAGGAGATGTTGGACAGACGCCAAATGTTATTAGATATTCTTTTGATAGTTCTATTCCTGACTTTATGAGATTAATAAATTTGTCCGTTTGACCAATTAAATGATCACTTGCAAATACTGCAACTGTGTCTTCGCCTTTTTTTCTAATTTCTTTGATTCCATAACATATTGCAGGAAGTGTATTTTTTCCCTGTGGTTCGAGAAGAATATTTTCTTCATAAGATTTTAAACCCAATTCCTCTATTTGACCTGAAATCAAAAAACGGTAATTTTTATTTGTTACTATGTAAATATCTTCTATTCCAGTTAGTTTTAGACAACGTAACATTGTCTGTTGAAATATTGATTTATCTGTTTCTTTAAGTTTCAAAAATTGTTTTGGGTAATTGCTTCTACTGAGTGGCCAAAGTCTTGTGCCACTTCCCCCAGCCATTATGATGACTTTCATTGTTTTTTCTCCTTTTCTTTTTTTATTTTTCTCTTTCTCTTTAGTCTTACTTTACCCTAAAATCCACAAAAAGCCATTTTGTCTAAAATCTATTATATAAAATACAACAAAATCAGCAATTAGAAAAGTTTAGCAGGTGTAAGATAGTGAACGAAATTTATTTTCCTAAAGTAGTTTCTTTACAAAATTTAGTATTTTATGAAATGGATATATTTTAAAATAGTAAATTAATTATATCGGAAAATAACCTAGTGAACATCTTACACCTGTAAACTAAAAAATAACTAAAAGCCGTAAAACAAAAATTTATAAAAGATTTTAGACAAATTTATATCTAAAAATTCACTTCTTCAATAATTCCAAATCATGCTGTACCATTTTTTCGACCATTTGTTCAAAAGAAACTTCTCTTTTCCAATTAAGCTGTGTCTCAGCTTTTTGTGGATTTCCCACATATATGTTACTTTCAGTTGGTCTAAAAAACTTTGGATTTACTTTTACAAGCGTTTTTCCAGTCTTTTTGTCGATTCCCTTTTCTTCAAGTCCAGAACCTTCCCATTCAAGTTCTATTCCAGCAGATAAAAATGCAATATTGCAAAAATCTCTTACTTTAACAGGTTTTCCTGTTGCAAGTATAAAATCATCACTCTTTTCTTGTTGAAGCATTAAGTACATACCCTTTACATAGTCTGGAGCATATCCCCAATCTCTTTGTGAATTTAGATTTCCCAACTCAATATGATCTAATAATCCAAGTTTTATGCTTGCAACAGAATTTGAAATTTTTCTTGTTACAAATTGTTTTCCTCTTCTCTCTGATTCATGATTAAAAAGGATTCCACAAGAAGCAAATACTCCATAATTTTTGCGATATGTTTCAACCATTAGATGTGCATATAATTTTGCAATTCCGTAAGGTGTAATTGGATGAATTGCTGTTTCCTCTGTCTGTGGAGAATCTTTTGGTTTTCCGAAGATTTCGCATGTTGAGGCTTGAAAAAATTTTGTATTTGGACTTTCTCTTTTTATTGATTCAAGTATGTTTACTGGACCTAATGCATTGCATTGAGCAGTAATACTTGGGTTGTTCCAACTGTCAGCAACAAAAGATTGAGCTGCAAGATTATAAATTTCATCTGGTTTTATATCTTTTACTGTTTTTAAAACAGAATCAAAATCAGCAACATCACCATTTATTATTTTTATTTTATCTTGTATATTTTCTATGTTTTCAGATGTTGTAAATTCTTTTTTTGCAAGACCGATTACTTCATAATTTTTACTTAAAAGAAATTCGGCAAGAAAAGAGCCATCTTGTCCTGCTATTCCAGTAATAAGAGCTTTTTTCATTTTTTATCCTCTTTTTCTATTAGGTCAATATCATGTTGTACCATTCTATTTACAAGTTGTTCAAAAGAAATTTCTCTCTTCCAACCGAGAATTTTTTCTGCTTTTTCAGGACAACCAAGTAACAATTCAACTTCAGCAGGTCTGAAGAATTTTGGATTTACTTTTACAAGAATTTTTCCTGTGTTTTTGTCAATGCCTTTTTCGTCAACTCCTTCGCCTTCCCAAGTGAGTTCGAATCCTGCATATTTAAAAGCTGAATTGCAAAAATCTCTTATTGTTCTTGTCTCACCTGAAGCTATAACATAGTCATCTGGTTTTTCTTGTTGTAACATCAAATACATAGCTCTTACATAGTCTGCACTATGTCCCCAATCTCTTTTGGCATTTAAATTTCCAAGTTCGACATAGTCTTGTAAGCCTGCTTTGATTCTTGCAACTGCATTTGAAATTTTTCTTGTTACAAATTCAAGCCCTCTTCTCTCTGATTCATGATTAAAGAGTATTCCTGAACAGGTGAACATTCCATAACTTTCTCTGTAATTTTTTGTAATCCAGTGGGCATAGAGTTTAGCTACACCATATGGACTTCTTGGATAGAATGGAGTTGTTTCTTTTTGTGGAATTTCTTGAACAAGTCCAAACATTTCACTTGTTGAAGCCTGATAGAATTTACATTCAGGTTTTACAAGTCTTATTGCTTCGAGTAAATTTGTGCAACCAATGCCGTCACATTCTGCTGTGTATATTGGCTGAACCCAACTTGTTGCTACGAATGATTGAGCAGCTAAATTATATACTTCATCAGCATTTGATGTTTTTATAGCTCTTATCAATGATGAGAGATCAGTCATATCGCCATCTATGAAATTTACTTTATCTTTTAAATGTTCTGAATTGCCATAAGATAGTTGACTTTTTCTTCTTACCAATCCATATACATTGTATCCTTTTTCAAGTAAAAGTTCTGCAAGATATGATCCATCTTGACCTGTTATTCCTGTTATAAGTGCGTTTTTCAATTTTTTACTCCTTATTTTGTTATCAGTTCTAATTTTTCATTTAACATTGAAACACTTTCTTTCCAAGTCAAATATTTTATATTTTCTGATTTTGGATGTTTATCCTCTTTATATAATTTTAGCCATTCTTCTATTGCACTTGCCAGTTCTTTACCTTCGAATCCATTGAAATAAAAAGCATTTTCTCCTGCTATCTCTCTAAATACAGGAATATCTCTTATGATTAGAGGCTTCTTATGGTATGTTGCTTCAATTATTCCAAGTCCAAAACCTTCTGCTTTTGATGCCATTATAAGTGCAGAAGATTTTTCATAGATTTTATTTAGATATTCATCACTTATAGTAGATAATTTAAATAATCTTTTATTTAATTCTCTATGATTTTCTATTTTGTTAACTAATTTTTCTGTGTTCCAAGCATTTTTTCCAACGATTACAAGATTTATATCTTCATTTTCGCTCCAAAGTATGTCAAAAGCATCTAGTATTTGATCATACATTTTTCTTGCTTCTATTGCGTTTACTGCTAAAAATGTCGTTCTTGCTTCCATAGCTTTGAATAGAGATTCTGAATCTTCAGGTATTCCTTTAGAACTTGTATTATTTTCAAAATCACTTCCCAAATGAATCCATTCTATTGTGAAATCATCAATTCTATCTTTTCTGTTTTCTTTTATATATTCTTTTAAATCATCTGCTGTTGCTTTTGAATTACATATCGCTCCATTTGCAACATCTAAAACAATATTTATAAACTTTAAAAAATTATCTGTAAACTCATGAGAAACAGAATTCTGTTCTCTTATTGGAATTAGATCATGTATAAAGTATATTATTTTAATTCCCTTTTTTTGCAAAAATTTTAAGTATTCCTTTTTACCTAAGTTTTGATTTATTGACAATTCAGGAAAAAATAATATATCGCCCTTTACAAATTCTATTACTTCTTCATTTTCTTTTTCTTCATTTTCTGCTAATTTTGAACAATATCTAAAACCATATTTTATAAATTCATTTTGTGGTGAATGGATAGGTAAAACTTTATATTTGTTTATACTAGGCAAATATTTTATTATGTTATTACAAACTCGGCAAATACCTCTTTTATCGTCATTTATTGCTAATTCAGAAAGTTCAATAAAAATATAATTTTCTTTTCTCTCATAGAGATATTCTGCTGTTCTTTGTGCAATGTTTTTTAATATAATTTTCTTTTTATTATATTTTTTTGACATTATAGTTGATAATTCTTTTAATGCCTGTTCTTTGCTTATTTTTTTATTTTCAAATAAGTTATCTATTGAAGTTAATATTTCGTCTTTTTCTTGCTTGTTTTTTGCTTTTTTTTCAAATTTAGGAGAAGATATTATATCAAATATTTCTTGTCCTGTTTTAGATAGTAAAATTTTGTCATTTACATTTTTATTTTGATTATCTATTGTATTACATATTTTCTTTTCTAAATATGGACATAAACTTATTATCTTTTTTATAGAATTTAAAATAAAAGGGTTTTTTGAAATAATTTTGTGTGATGCTGTTATAATTTTATTTATTATATTCATTTTGTAGTTTCTTCCAATTTTTCGTTTAACATTGAAATGCTTTCTTTCCAAGTTAAATATTTTATATTGTCTGATTTAGGATGTTTATCCTCTTTATATAATTTTAGCCATTCTTCTATTGTATTTGCTAAATCTTTGCCTTCAAATCCATTGAAATAGAAAGCATTTTCTCCTGCTATTTCTCTAAATACTGGAATGTCTCTTATAATTAGAGGTTTTTTGTGATATGTTGCTTCAATTATTCCAAGTCCAAAACCTTCTGCTTTTGAAGCCATTATCAAGGCTGATGATTTATCATAAATTTTATTTAGATATTCATCATTTATAGTAGATAATTTAAATAATCGTTTGTTTATTTCTCTGTGATTTTCTATTTTTTTGACTAATTTCTCTGTATTCCATCCATTTTTGCCTACGATAACAAGATTTATATCTTGATTTTTCTTCCATAGTATGTCAAAAGCATCTAAAATTTGATCGTACATTTTTCGAGGTTCTATTGTACTTACGGCTAAAAAAGTCGTTCTTGATTCCATAGCTTTAAATAAAATTTCAGAATCTTTAGGTATCCCATTAGAATTTGAGTTATTTTCAAAATCACTCCCCAAATGAATCCATTCTATTTTAAAATCCTCAATTCTATCTGGTCTATTTTCTTTTATATATTTTTTTAAATTATCAGCTGTTGCCTTTGAATTACATATAGCTCCATCTGCACAATTTAAAATAGAAGTTATGTATATTGGAAATAATTCTACCATACCGTTTTGGCATGTTTCGGGATTTATTATTGGAATTAAATCATGTATGAAATAAATTATTTTTATTCCTTTTTGTTTTAAAAACATTAAGTATTCTTCTTTATCAATAGTTTGTTCTATTGATAATTCTGGAAAAAATATTATATCATTAGATATAAATTCAATATATTCTTCATCTTTTTTTTGTTTATCTTCTGTTAATTTTGCAGAATTTTTGAATCCATAAGTTTTTTTATCTGAGTATATTGGAATGCATGTTTTTTTTGAAATTTTAGGTAATAATTTTAGTACATTTTTTGAAACTCTTTGAATACCTGTCTTTGCATCTTTTTTAGCTAATTCAGAAAGTTCTATAAAAATATAATTATCTTCTCTATCATAGAGATACTCAGCAGTTCTTTGAGCAATATTTTTTAATATGATCTCATCATATTCTTGTGAAATTATATTTGACAATTCATGTAAAGCTGTTTGTTTGTCTATTTTTTTATTTAAAAATAGATTGTCTATTGAAGTTAATATATAATCTATTTCTTGCTTGTCTTTTGCTTTTTTTTCAAATTTTGAAGAAGATATTATATCAAATATTTCTTGTCCTGTTTTAGACAGTAATAATTCTTTACCTGTCTTCTCTGTTATTTTTTTTATATTTTCTCTATCTATTGTTTTGCATATTTTTTCTTCTAAACAAGGACATAGACTTATGACTTTTTTTATTGTATTTAAAATAAAAGGATTTTTATTAGCAATTTCATTAGCTTTTGTTATAAATTTATTTATAAGTGACATTTCTGTGTTTTTTGCGAAAGAATAATTTTGCTTTTTTATAAATTCCTTCTTTAAATATAATAATTTTCCTTTATATGTTATTTTTTAAATTTTTATAAAGGGATATTTGCTTATGGTGTTTAAAAAAATATTTTACTAATTTTGTTAAATTTTGGAATTATAAAAAATATATTTGATGAAATGAATGATATAGACTATCAAAATATTGATTTAGATAAACAAATTATTATAGAACAATTTGAATTAATTTCTGATAAAAATCTCAAAATATTTTTATTAGAACAACAAAAAGCTGAATTGCAAAATTCTTTTAATGAAATACAAAATTCTTGGTCTTATAAGATAGGTAGGATGATTACTGCAATTATATATTCTCCAATTACTATTTCAAAAAAAATTATTAAGTTTTCTGCTAAAGTGGCTTCGCATTTTCCTTGGTTTATAAATTTTATAAAAAAGGTGATTCATCTTATTCCGCCTCTTGAAGCAAAAGTTCTTTCTATTATTGAGCATCCTTTACTAAGTACCACTACTAAAGAGACATTGATTTTGACAGAAGATGGTCAGAAGATTTATGATGAATTGATGATGAGAATAGAAAAACAAAAATAGGAGAAAAAATGAAGAAGATTCTTTTAGACCTTCAAGCTCTTGAAGGGGAATCATCTTTTCGTGGAATAGGAAGGTGGACTTTGAATCATTCTTTGGAATTATTGAAAAATAAGCCAAATGATGTTGAAGTTTTTATATTGTTGAATGATTCATCTGATAAGATTTCTGAAATAGAAAATAAATATCAAAATGAAAAAATAATTACATATTCTCTTCCTATTTCGTTGAAAAATAATCAAAAAAATTGGTTTGATTTTAATTTGGTAAATAAAAATAGAATAATAGTCTCAGAACTTTTAAGGGAATATGCTATTTCTTGTTTAAATCCTGATTTTGTATTGATATATAGTTATTTTGATTCTTATTTCAGTTTATCTTCTATAAATGAATATTCATTTTTGCCAACTGGAATTATTTTATATGATTTTATTCCAATGCACTATAGAAATGAATATCTTTCAGGTTGGCGTGAGGATTGGTATAAAAGAAAAATTTCTTTTTTAAAAGATGATTTTTTGTGTCTTTGCATTTCTGATTTTGTGAGAGATGAGGCTAAATCAATTATCAAAAATTGTGAAAATATTTTTTCTGTTGATACTGCTACATCTGATTTTTGGAAAAAAATTGAGATTTCAGAAGATGAAAAAAAGTCTTTTTTAAAAAAATATGGAATAGAAAAGCCTTTTATTTTATATTCTGGTGGAATCGATCATAGAAAAAATGTAAGAAAACTCATAGAATCTTTTGCAAAACATGATATTAGCTCTTTAGGTGTCTCTCTTTTTATTGTATGTGGAAAAGACGAATCAGGAGCTAATTCTTTGAGAGATTATTCTAAAAAACTTGGTTTATCTGAAAAAGAGATTAATTTTGCTACTTTTGTTTCTGATGAAGATTTGAGATATTTTTACAATCTTTGTAAGTTGTTTGTATTTCCTTCCCTTGATGAGGGATTTGGTTTGACTCCACTTGAAGCTATGTGTTGTTCTGCACCAGTAATTGCTTCAAATAGGGCTTCTATCCCACAAGTTGTAGGGGATAACGAAGCACTTTTTGATCCAACTTCCATATCTTCCATTGCGGAAAAAATTAAAAAAGCAATATCAGAACATGATTTTTACAATAAATTATTAGAAAATTCAAAAGTGCAATCAAAAAAATTTACTTGGAAAAATACAGCTGATAAAACTTGGAAATATATAAAAGAATATTTGACAGATGAAAGATTAAATAAAAAACAGTTTTGTTCTAAAGAAAAATTTCTTGATATTGCTTCTTCACTTTTAAAAAAGGAAAAAGACAAAACTTTTATAAGAGAAGTTGCTGAATCTGTTGCATTTAATTCAAAATTGACTATGTCTTGTTAGTGATTCTTACTCAAATTCAAATTAAGCTCCTTGCAAGCAAGGAGAAAAATAATATGATTGATAAAATTAAAAATTTACTTATTTCTTTTGCAAATAAAAATAAAGAGCTTATAAAGCGTATTGTGCCTGCTTCATTAATTAATTTTGCATCTCTTTTAATTCAAAAAAAGGCATTTTCTTGGAATTATTCTGGAAAATATGATCCTTCTAAATTTGAATATGGGGTTAATCTGTTTGGCTTTCTATCTTCTAATTCTGGAGTAGGGCAGGGAAGTAGAATCATTGCAGAAGCACTTTATAAATCAGATATTCCATTTACTTTAATTGATTTGAAAACAGAATATTCAAATGAAAAAAATTATCCTGATTTTTTTGCAGACCATCTTTCAGATACTCCAAAATATGGAATTAATATTGTCCATGTAAATCCAAGGGATTTTTTTATACATCTTTCTTCTTTTCCAAAAAGTTTTTGGGAAAATCACTATAATATATGTATTTGGCTTTGGGAACTTGAAGATTATCCTGAGGCTTGGAATGATTATTTTTTGTTTCCTGATGAAATATGGACTCCTTCTGTATTTAATTCAAAAGCTATTGAAAAAAAATCTAAAGTACCAGTATATACTGTACCTTATGGTATTTCTGTCAATTATGATGATAAACTTGACAGAAATTATTTTGGTCTTCCACAAGATAAATTTATATTTTTTGTAGCTTATGATTTTAACAGTGGTGCTATGAGAAAAAATCCGCAAGGAGCAGTTGAAGCATATAAGAGAGCTTTTAAAGATTCTGAAAATACTGTTCTTTTATTAAAAATTGGAAATGCTAAAAAAGAAGAAATTGATAAGTTAAAAGAAAGCCTTTCAGATAGAGAAGATATAATCTTTTTTGAAAAATCGTTGTCTAAAATAGAATTCAATTCTCTATTGAGTTCTTGTGATGTTTTTGTTTCTTTGCATAGAAGTGAAGGATTTGGGCTTGTTCCTGCAGAGGCAATGTATTTGGGTATTCCTTCTATTGCTACTGGTTATTCTGCCAATTTAGATTTTATGAACTCGGAAAATTCTTGTCTTGTCGATTATGATTTGATACCTGTTGAAGATAATATTATTTATTTGCCACTGTTTGAAGGTAAATTAACACCTAAATGGGCTGATCCAAATATTGAACAGGCTTCAGAATATATGATTAAACTTTATAACGATAAAGATTTTTACAAAAAAATATCTGAAAACGCCCAAAAAAGCATTAGAGAAAATTTTTCTATAGAAAATACTGTATTAAAGATAAATGTACGATATGACGAAATCATAAAAAAATAACTCTATCATCAAAATTGATAGAGTTATTTTTTGTTACTTTACTTTACAGGCTTTTATGCCATAGTTTATTTCTTCTTTGTTAAATCCTTTATTTGTAAGAGTTTTAACAATTTGTTCTTTTTTTGTCTTAGGGTCTTTATCCAACATTACTTTAATATAATTTTCAGCTTGTTTGTTCCAATCAGCCCCACAATTCTCCACCCCATAAGATACTTGTTCAGGAGTAAATTTCCATTGTCTTTCAATAGATTTCGAAAGTTCTTTTTTAGAATATGAGTAATTTACTTTTGTTTCAAGTTCAAGACACATTTTAGCGGCTTTTACTGCTTCTTCATTCCAATCAGCTCCACAATTTTCCGCTCCGTATTCAGCCTCTTCAGCACTAAATTTTTTATTTTCTTCAAGGTATTCTTTAATGCTGTAAAGAGAATGTGCTGTAAGAGTGAAATTTTTGTTATTTACATAATCTTTAGCTGTTTTTACTGCCGCCTCTTTTCTCTTCTTCTCCTCTTTTAACTGTCTTTTTGTTTTTTTAGGAGGTTGTATAGTTTCATCTTCTGTTGCTGTAGGTTGTCGCTCTATTGTTTCTCCTGTTCCAGTAGGTGGCTGTTCTGGTGGTGTTTCCGTAACAGGTGGTGTTGTGGTTTCTGGTGTTGTTACTGGTGGAGGCATTGGAGTTTGGTCAGGTGGCTTGTGTCCATTTGAAATAAAAAGAAATATAACGAAACAGATTATTAATATAATCGTGATAGTTATGATTATAATATTTTTTTTCATGTCTTTTTTTGCTTTACTTCCAATCTGCATGTTCTATTGCATATTTAGCTTGGGAAGGTGTGAACTTTAGATTTTCCACCATAAATTTTTCGGCTTGCTCTTTTTTATCACTTTTAAATATTCCACTGTTTAGCTTAATATAGCTATTTGCAACTTTTAGAGCTTGTTTGTTCCAATCATCTTCTGTTATTGTTTTTAGAGCAGTTTCAATATCTTCAGGGGCATATTCATGTTTTTCCATATTTTCTTTTAATGTTTCATAGGAATCTGCTGAAACTTTAGCATTTAATCTTGCTTTTACATGTTTTTTGGCTTGTTCTGCCCAATCTATTTGGGCATTTTCAATAGCATGTATTGCTTCTTCTTCCGTAAATAGACCATATTTCATAAGTGTTTCTTTTAGGTCAGGTTTAGATTGTGCAATAGCATAAGTTGGACTTGTGACTGATTTAGCTCTTTTTATAGCTTGTTCTTTCCAGTCTGCTGTGCAGTATTGAAGAGCATAAGCAACTTCATCATCTGTAAATTCTTTTTCTTTTAATTCTTTTTCAAGTTTTTTCTTTGAAATTCCATGTGCTTTTTTACATTCATTTTCTGCATTTTTGTAAGCCTGTAAGTAGAAATCTATTCCACTATTTTCAGCACCATATTTTGCTTGTTCTTCTGTGAAATCTTTTCTTCTAAGTTTTTTTATCAGCTCTGCTTTTGATATTGAAGCCTTGCTTGATTGTTCATTTATAATTTTTTGTGCTTCATATATGGCTATATCATTGAGTGCTGTCGGCATTGTATTAAATTTAGAAGAAATTTTTTCTTTTGATAAATCTGGTTTTCCTAAATTTTTTATTTTTTTTGTCGTTTGATTTTGTTGTTGATTTGGATTTTGTGTATTGTTGCCATTATTACAACCTACTAATAATAGTCCTGCCAAGCCAAAGCAGAGCAGTAAATTCAATAGTTTTTTCATTTTTTCCTCCTTGTTTTAATTAGGGACTTTACCAACACTTTCTATGAAAATTGCTGTAATCATCAAGTTAATAACGATTTTCAATAAATTTGTTTTTACAAAAAATACATAAGCCCTTTTTTTCGTGAATACATTTACATATTGGACATTCTGAACCCCCATTATCTATTTTTTCAAGTTTGTACTTCATATCTTTTGTCATCAATTCAACAAATTCTTTTTTTATTTTGTCATTTTCAATTTTTGAAGCAGTTTCTTCTATTTTTGACAATTCTTCTTTATTTAATTGATATTCTTTTTTATTTTTTTCTTCTACATTTTTTTTCTTTTTTAATGGATAAGCAGAATGAAATATTATGTCTTCAACTATATTTGGAGCTATTTTTTCGTTTAATTTTTTAATTATTTCTGACTTGATAGAAGTTAAATTTGCCGCCCAAGAATTGTTATATGTTTTTACATATAACTTTTTTTTATTTAGATAACTGATTGCTGTTTTTAAATCTACTCTATTGCCAACACATTCTTTCCAGTTTTGTGCTATTTTTATGCTTAATGCTATATCACTTGCTTTTTGTATTTGTTCTTCAAGTATTTGTTTTATACTTTCACTATCTTTTGCTTTTCTTTTAATACTTATAATTCTATCTAATTCTTCTGTTTTTTCGTCCATTTTTACCTATCCACTATATCTATAATATTACCTTGTTTTATTATATATTCTCTTATTTGTTTATTTTTATATTCTGCATAATTTTTAGGAAGCCCATTTGATGTTAGAAATATTTGTCCTTTTTTTTGAAGGCAATTCCACAAATTTATTTGATTTATATCGTCGAGTTCAGAAAAACAATCATCCATTAAAAATATTGGTGTATTGTTTATTTGTTTTTCAAGCAGGTTAAATTCTGTTAATTTTAATACTGTCGAAATTATTTTTAATTGTCCCTGTGAAGCATATTTTTTTGCAGACATTGAATTTAGTTCAATATTGTATTCGTCTCTTTGTATCCCTTTTAATGTCGCTTTTCTTTCAAATTCAATATTTAAGTATTTTTTGAATGTTGAGTTTATTTGATTTTTTATTTCTTCTAATGTTTTACCTTCATATTCGATATTTGGAATGTATTCGAATTTTATTTTGAAGTTTTGAAGCATTTCTGTTGAATTTATTTTGTTTGCTTCTTTTTCTATTATTTTTGATATGCTTTTTCTCTGTTCGGATATGTATGCAGATAGTTCGGCAAGTTGTTCATTTATAACATCTGCAACAATAATATTTTTCTCTTTTTTTAGAAGAAAATTTTTTTCTTTTAGTAGCGTATAAAATTTTTTGATATTTTTTAGGTATTCATTGTCCAAAAAAGAAAGTAATCTATCAATAAAATTTCTTCTTATAGAAGGACTTCCAGAAGCTATTTCAGAGTCGTATTTCGAAAATACTGTATTATTTATTTTTCCTATAAATTCAGATAATTTTTTTACATCTTTTTTGCAAAATGTTATTTTTTTATTTGTTTTGTTTTCTCCCATATCTGTAATTGAAGCAGAAACAGAAAATTCATCTTTAATATTTTCTGTATTTTCAAATATTGCTTCAATAAATGCAATTTTTTCTTCCCTATTTATTAGATCAAAATCGTTTGTTGTTCTAAAAGATCTACCGTTTGAAATAAAAGTGATTGATTCTAAAAAAGAACTTTTTCCTTGTGCATTTTCACCTGTGAAAATATTTATTCCGTCTATAGGTTCTATTTCCGCAGATTTGATATTTCTAAAATTTTTTATTTTTATTTTTTTTATAACCATGTTTATTGTAAAAAGGGGCTGTTTTTTCACAGCCCCTTAATTAATTATTTTTTATTTTTCTTAGATTTTACTTTACCTTTAGTTTTTGTATTTGGTTTTCCTTTTGAGTCACTCCATTTTATATCAACTTTTTTATCAAGTATTGACTGTAGTCTTATTTTTAAATTATGTGAAGTAAGTTTGTGCCCCATGGAGTCTGTCAGTGGAAAGTATATATTTCCAGTTGCAGATTGCCCAGGACCTAATGTTTTGTCGAGTGCTTCATCATATTTTACTGCTTTTATTTCTTCATTTGTATCTGTTATTATAACCATTTTCCATTTAAAAGGAGCTAGTTGTAGTGGTTCAGCTGAATTTTCATTATTTGTTATTGTAACTTGAAATACTGAGTATGAATCTAGTTCATTTTGTTGCACCATGCCTAGAGCTATTGCATTTACTTGATTTTCATCTTCATAAGTATCGTCGCCAGAGGCCAATAAAAGTGCTTGTGATTTCATTAATTCTGGAGTCATATATATTATTTCTATTTCTGCTCCATATTTTTTAACACTTGCCTTCTGTGCTTTTTGATTGTCTTGCTTCATACCTGCAATCATATTTTTTAAAGTTAATGTAACTCCCATCATTCTGTATGTTGTCAAATGATGTCCACCCATATAGCTTGAGCTATTTAAATATTTCATGGCATCTGCATATTTGTACAATGAATATGCTTGGTATAATTTTTGTGGATTAGGAAGTAGGCTTGTTCCTGTTTTTTTATGGAAAGAAACAGTTCTTGTACAGCCTGCAAGTTTTTCTACATAGTCATCTTGTATTTGCTGTTTTCTTTCTTCGATTGCAGCAAGTCTATCTTTTTCAGCTTTTTCGGCTTCTTTTTTTAGTTTCTCTTCATTTTTTTTGGCTTCTCTTATTGCTTTTTCTTCTTCTCTCTTTTGTTGTGCTAGTTCTCTTTCTGACAGTTGTTTTTCTACTTTTGATGTTGTTTCATTCAATTTGTTGTTATTGTTTGTTGTAGTTGTATTGGAAAGTTTGTTGTTTCCTGTATTTTTTGCTTCAGGAATAGCAGAATCTCCCTTTGATATAGATGTTATTACTGTATTATCTATTGGTTCACATACACAATAATGCTCATATAGTTCTTTGACTTTTATTTTCCCTATTATTTTGTCGCCATGTTTTACTGTAAAAATTTGGCTATTTCCTATGTTTTCATAAAATCCCTGATTTACTACTACTTGACCATTATCGGTTTTTACTATTATTGGACTTGTAAATAAATCATCTGAATAGCCAGTTTTTACGAATAACAATAGAAATATTGATAATAACAATACATTTATTTTTTTAAACATTATCCCTCCTTAGTTATTGCTTATATAAAGGATATAACTTATTTCTGTTGAATAGTCAAGAGTATATTTATTTTTTATTAACTATATTTTATATATTGGTGTAATATCCTTGCGAACTAAATTCATTAAAAAATCAAAATTTACCTTTTTAAATAATACTGTAATAATTATTTTTATTATTTTAGTCTGTTTTGTTGTTTCCATTTTTCTTATTAGATATTTTGTTCAGTCTTCTGATCCATTTTCTGAAAAGTCTAATGTAAATTTAAATTATTTGTCTTTTCATTTGGATATAGGGGAAAAATATCATAAGGGAGAAGAAATAAAATTCAGAATGAAAATAACAAACACTTCTTCTAAGCCTATTACTATAAACTTCCCTAATTCAAATGAGGTTGATTTTTTAGTTTATAGAGAAGATGATTGGTTTTTCTTTAAGTTGCCTACTTTGATATGGCAATCTTCTGTATATAATAAAGATATCAAGAAAAAGCATTCAATTACATTTAATGCAAAAGAATCAAAAGTTTTTTCTGCAACATGGCCACAGATAGATCAAAAAGGAAATCCAGTAAAACCAGGTTTTTATAGGATTGTTGGAAATGTTATTACAGATAATTTTACAGTTTCTCTTACATTAAAAGAAGATTCTAAGTAATTTTAATAAATTAATAATGTTTTTTTTTAACTAAAAAAATAAAGGAGAATAAAAAATGAAACGTTTAATTGCGATATTATCAGTTTTTTTGTTTGTTTTTATCGCTTCAACTGCAGCAAATGCAGGAACATTGACTTTTTGGCATGCCTTCAATGATGAGCAGTCAAAAGTGTTGGATTCTTTGGTGTCTAAATATAAGGAAAAATATCCAAGTGTAGATATACAATTAAGAAAGTTTGATTCAAAAGTTGAATTGAGAGATGAACTTATGAAATCAGACGCAAATTCTCTTCCAGATATTGCAGCTATTGATTCAGCTTGGCAGAATGAATTGAGAAATGCAGATAAACTTTTACCAGTTGATGATCAGATTTTGAAATCAGTTAGAATTGCTTTAAAAATGGACACTTATTCTCCATTGTGGAAAGCCTCAGAATTTGATGGCAAACTTTGGACATTGCCATATGTTGCATATAATTATGCACTTGTATATGATTCAGATGCACTTGCTGCAAAGGGAATTAAAGCACCTCCTACAAATAGAAATCAAATTTTTAACTATGCTAAAAAATTGACAGAACCTGAAAAAGGTATTTATGGTTTCTATATTCCTGCAGGAAAAACTGTAGAAATTGCCTATGTATTTAATATTTTCTTAGCTCAAATTTCCCCAGAAGATCAAAAATTAGATGTTACTGGTCTTGATGGAGTAAATGCTGAAAAGATTCTCTATTATTTAGATGATCTTTTGAATGTTTACAAATATGCACAGTGTGAAGACCCTGTAAAATCTCCTATGTTTATTGGATCACTTGAAGATGTTGCAAATATATATGAAACAAGACCTAATTTAAAAGCTGTAAATTGGGCAGGAAAAAATAAAGTTGGAAATACTGTATTGACAAATCTTGCACTTATGAAAAAAGCAAATTCAGATCCTGAAAATACTTGGTTTTTTATGTATTATTTAGCTGAATTCCCACAACTTCAGAAGTTTGTGCTTGCTTCACCAGTATTTCCTGCAAATAAGCAAGTTGCATTGTCACCAGAATTTTTTGACTTTTTAGAGAAATACCCTGTTTTTAGAACATATTTAACTCTTATGGGAAAATACCCTGTAAAACCAGCAATAGATAATCATGAAAATGTTATTAATGTACATGGTGGGGCAATAAATAAGGTTTTAGTTGAAAAGAAATCAGTTCAATCTTCTTTAAAAGAATCTATGGATGTTATTAATTCACATGTAAAGCCTTCTGTTACACCATCTCAACCAACTGGAGCAAATCCAAATAAATATTAATATATGATTTATTTTACTGCATGAAGGGAAATATATCTCTTCATGCAGTTATATTATTTTGTAATATGAAAGAAGTTTTTATTAAATTTTTTGACAATATAGGAAAAAAAGCAATATCATTTTTTGAATATGTCGGTGGAATTGTAATACTTTTATTCAATACCTTAATGTGGATATTGAGGCTTGACATTAGGATAAATCTAACAATTCAACAGGCTGCATTATTGGGTGTCGATTCTATTTTTATTGTTTTTGTTACTACTTTCTTTTCTGGAGCTGTTGTCTCTCTGCAACTAGCAGAACTTGCTGTTAGATATGGACTTGCTAAGTTTATTGGTGGCGGTGTGGCTATAGCTATGTGTAGGGAATTGGCTCCTATGCTCACTGCTGTTGTAGTTGCAGGCAGAGCTGGTTCTGCAATAACTGCAGAAATATCTTCTATGAAGGTTACAGAACAACTTGATGCTCTTACGGTCATGGCTGTAAGTCCTGTAAAATATCTTGTTGTTCCAAGACTTATTGCCTGTTTAATTGCTTTTCCTATATTGACTTTATTCGCTGATTTTGCAGGTGTACTTGGTGGAGGATTTGTTGCCAATATGCTTGCAGGTGTGGATATTACAATATATACAGATAGTATAAAAAATATGCTTGCAATGAAAGATTTTTGGGGCGGTTTGTATAAATCTTTATTTTTTGCTGTTGAAGTTGTTTTGGTAAGTTGTTATCAAGGCATGACTACAAAAGGTGGAGCTGCTGGTGTTGGTATTTCAACTACAGGCTCTGTTGTTATTTCGATTATTGTTGTTTTTATAAGTAATTATTTACTTTCTTCTATAATATTTTCACTATAATAAGTTTATGAAAGATAAAAATGAATTAAAATCTTCTGAAAAATTTTTGGAAGTAAAAGACCTTCTTCTAAAAAGAGGGGATAGAGTTATTTTAGACCATGTAAATGTTTCATTGAGAAAAGGTGAAACTCTTGTTTTGATGGGATTATCTGGAGCAGGTAAGAGTACACTTATAAGGTGTATTATTGGGCTTTTACCTGCTACTTCTGGAGAGATTTTTATTAACGGGGCAGAAATAGCACATTTAAAAGGAAGAGAACTTGACGAATTAAGAAAACATATAGGCATGGTATTTCAGTCTCCTGCTCTTTTTGATTCTTTGACAATAATGGACAATGTAGCTTTTGGTCTTAGAGAAAATACAAAAACTAAAGAATCTGAGATAAGAAAAAGAGTTTTAGAGGCACTTGATATTGTTGGATTACATGGAACAGAAAATCAATATCCTTCTGAATTGTCAGGAGGTATGCAGAAAAGAGCGAGTATTGCAAGAGCTATTGTTACTAATCCAGAACTTATTTTATATGACGAACCTACAAGTGGACTTGATCCTATTATGTCAAGTGTTATAAATGATTTGGTAAATGATTTAAAGAAGAAATTTAACATGACTTCCATTGTGGTAACTCATGATTTAAAAAGTGCTAAAGCTATAGCAGATAAAATAATTTTGTTACATAAGGGTAAATTTTTATTGACAGGTACATTTGAAGAATTTGATAATTCAAATGATCCTGTTATAAGACAGTTTATAGATGGGGATTCTAAGGGACCTGTCAAAATGTGATTTAGTAGTAAAATAATATTTGGAGAAGATATTTTATGTTAGGTGCTTCTGTAAAAGTTGGTATAACTGTTGTCATAGCAACTGTTTTGCTTTTTGCCATAACGATATTTATGGGAGTTTGGAATAAAAAGACCGAAGGGGTCAATTATTATATTGTTTTTGAAAATGTTTCTGGACTTCAAGTTGGTGCTTCAGTGTTAAAAGCTGGTGTAAAGGTTGGAAAAGTTGTAGATATTCTTGTTGTTCCACATTCTGAACCAGAAAATTTGAGGGATAAGGCAAGAGTAACTGTTTTGATTACAAATAAAAAAGAGACTTTGACTTTGGGATCAGGTTATTATATATCTTCTAATTTAATGGGTGATAAATGGATTGAAATTAGACCAAAAGGTGGAGATATATTAAAACCGTGTAATGTTTCAGCAAAAGAACCTTGGAAAGAGCCTTATGCTTCAGGTATTTCTCCAATTTCTGTTGACGATATAATGATATCTGCTGAAAAAACTCTTGCAAAAGTTGATGAAGCTGTAAGCAATTTTAATAGCCTTTTGGGAGATAAAAAGTTACAACAAGATTTAAAAGATGCTGTTAGTAATGTTAAAGCTGCAGCAGACAGTTTTAGAGAAATTGCTGAAAAAGCTGATGGAAGTATTTCTGGACTTGTTGAAAAAGTCAGTGGTATTTTGGATAATTCAAATGAACTTATCAGAAATGTCAATGGTATTGTTGTAGCTTCTGGAGGAGATGTAAAAGATATCACATCTTCTGTAAAAAATATTTTAAAAAATAATGAAGCATCTATATCTGATATGATTAAGACATTGACAGAGACTTCACATTCATTAAATTTAACAATGAAATCTTTGGAAACAATCGTATCTGATGAGAAATTTGGCAATAATATACTTGGAATTCTTGAAAATCTTGAAAAAACAACTACTGAATTGAATGGAATAGTAAATGATGTTCATGGTCTCACATCGGATCAACAATTAAAAGATGATTTAAAAGCAACAATCAGAGAAACAAAGGAGACGATGGAGGGAGCAAATAAGCTAATAAAAAGAGCAAGAGGAATTTTGGGTGATAGAGAAGTTTCCAAAAATGGAAAGCCTTCCAGACTTGTTCAACTTGATGCAGATATGCTTTGGACAACTAATAACGGGATATCTGCTGGAAATGCAAATCTTTGGCTTCTTCCAAGAGGTGAAAATGCTTTCAAAATAGGTGTTGACGATATAGGAGAAGAAAATAGATTGAATTTACAATACGGTAAGAATATCGGTTCATTTAGACCTCGAGTAGGTGTTATAAGGTCTAAGCTTGGTGTTGGTGTCGATTCGTTTATTGGTAAAAATTTAGAATTGAGTGTTGATGCATATAATACAAGAGATGTTCAAGTTGATTTAATGGGAAAATATGTTATAAATGACAGTTGGTATTTTATGGGTGGAGTAAGAGATGCTTTTGATACCAAACAAGGCGTTGTTGGAGTAGGAAAAAGATTTTAAAAAGGGGAGAATAATATGAATTTCAATAGTAATGATGATGGAATGTGGCTGAAAGAAGATACTGTATTAGATGGCAGATATAAAATAGTAAAAAGAGTAAAAGCAGGTGGAATGGGAGCCGTTTATCAAGTTGCTGATTTGAATATGGACAACAGGATAATGGCTTTAAAACAAATGCTTGACAGTTTTAGAGACCCACAGGAAAGAAGAGATTCTATTGATAGATTTGTTTCTGAAATCCAAGTTTTAAATGGAATATGTCATCCAAATATTCCAAGAGTTACGGATAATTTTGTCTCTGATAATTCATTCTTTTTTGTAATGGATTTTATTGAAGGAAGAGATCTTTCAAATATTTTGAAAAATGAAGGCAATCCAGGTCTTGGAGTAGAGTATGTAACTAAGGTCGGTATAGAAGTTTGTGAGGCTTTAAAATATATTCACAATCTTGAAGTTCCTGTTGCACATAGAGATATAAAGCCATCAAATATTCTTGTCAGAGACTGTGATAATAGAATAATGCTCATAGATTTTGGAATTGCAAGAGTTTCAAATCCTGGCGAGGGATTTTGGATTGGAACTCCTGGATATGCTCCACCTGAGCAACAGGCTGGAATGCCTGAGCCAAGATCAGATTTATATGCTTTGGGAGCTGCAATGCATGAGCTTTTGACAGGGCATAGACCAACTGATTTTGAGTTCTTGGCTTTTGAAGATTTTGGTATTGAAGTTCCACAGGGTCTTGCAAATATAATTTATGATTCTCTTGCTTGGAATCCTGAAGAGAGAATTCAGACTGCAGGTGAAATGCAGGAAAGACTTATTGCTGAATTAGGATATAATCCACTTTCATATTGTAATGATGATTCTTTTGTATTTACAGAATCTGTAAATAAATTTCATTCTCAAATTTTGTCTCCTCTTTTAAATGACTTAATTAAAAGATATGAAAATGAGCGTTATACAAGTTTTATTCCACAAAATCTCGATTATTTAGTTGTAACACTTGCATGTCCAACTAAATTTGAATTGATTATAAAGAAAAATGATTCATCTAAATGTATTGAACTTTATGAGAAAGAGGGAATATTATCCCCATCTTTATTGGGTAAAATAGACCCTTGTTCTGCTACTGATAGAGAGGCTAAAGATTTAGTCGATCGTTTTATTTCTGATTATGAAAATTTTAAATCAGGTTCTTGGATGATAATGTAATATTTTAGAGGTTGATTCAGTGTATTTTGTACTTATTGTCATTTTTTTATTGGCACTTTCAGTAACATATTTTTTAACACCTACTGTGATAAAAATATCTTCTGCTAATGGATTTGTTGATCGCCCTAATGAAAGAAAAGTGCATAAAGAGCCGATTCCTTATGGGGGAGGAATAGCAACATTTATTGGTTTTTTGGTTGCTTCTTGCGTTGGAATGGCTATTTGGAAACATTATAATCCTGAAATTTCTTCAAGAGATTTGATGTTATTTTGCGGTTTTCTTGTTGCTGCTTTTCTTTCATTTGTTACAGGTTTTATTGATGATATAATAAATATGCCTGCAAAGGTTAAGTTATTGTGTCAAATTTTTACAGTTTCCATCGTTATGTTTTTTGGAATCCTTGTAAATTTTTTTACAAATCCGTTTGGTGAAGGTCTCATATATTTACCTATTTATATTGCTGTTCCAGTTACCATTTTTTGGATAGTTGGCATTACAAATGCCGTCAATCTTCTCGATGGATTAGATGGACTTTTAGGTGGTATTACTGTAATATCTGCAGTTATTTTTTTATTTGTTGCTATAATGAAAGGACAATTACTTGTTGCAGGAATAATGGCTGCACTTGCAGGTTCTGCTCTTGGATTTTTGAAATACAATTTTCATCCTGCTAAAATTTTTATGGGTGATACAGGAAGTCTTTTTATAGGTTCTATTTTTGCTATAGCTTCTGTTGTAGGAGGGTTAAAGACAACAACTACAGTTGCTATGGTAATTCCTTTTTTAATAATGGGATTGCCAATTTTTGATACTGCGTGGGCTATAGTGAGAAGAGCAAGCAATCATCAACCAATTTTTAAACCTGATAAAGGTCATATTCATCACAGATTACTCGCTTTGGGATTGACTCAGGTTCAGGCTGTATTAATTATATATTCAATAAATATATTGTTAGGCTTGATTGCTCTTTCTGTTTGTTACTTTACTTTGAGATAGTTGGACTTCACAGGGGAATATAGGTATGGCTACAATTCAAGAATCAGTCAAGAAGATAATAGAGCTTCGAACAAAAGATATTTTTAAAAATCAAAAACAGTTTTTTTCTTTACTTGGTGATTTGTCACCAGAATATGCCAAAGATTTGAAAATGTTAAAAAGAGTTTTTGATGATGATCTTTTGAATCTTTTTGTGGATGATACAAAAAAAGCTCGTCATAGAGTTAGGCTGATAAAAGATCAACTTGAAGATTTTGGTCTTACAGAAGACAAGGTTTATTTTATTCTTGAATCTTTTGGAATTCCACTTGGTTGGGAACAGGAGATTCTTGATTTAAAAGCTGATTCTCCAATGCAAATTCCAAGTTTTAATAATCAGCCAAAAAGTCAAAATCAAGTAAATGCAAATGTTACAGATATTTCACTTAGTGAAGATATTTTGAAACAATGGGGTTTTCAAGATAAAAATTCAATACTAGATGTTCTCGATATTCCTTCTACATATAGATCGCCTTTTGGTACTATGTATCGAGTAATTAAGATTGACAGTGGAGTATTTAAGGATTGTACAAATTTAAAGGCAGTAAATATTCCTGATACAGTAACAGAAATAGGTAATAGTGCATTTGAAGGTTGTTCATCATTGCAGAAAGTAAGTATTCCAGATAGTGTTACTAAAATAGGTGATAGGGCATTTACAAATTGTAAATCACTTATTGAGATCAATATTTCAAGGAGTGTAGCAGAAATAGGAAATAGTGCGTTTGGTGGCTGTTCCTCACTGATTAATGTAACGATTCCAAGTAAAGTTACGAAAATATCAGAGGGACTTTTTGGCAAATGTAAATCTCTTACAAATGTTATTATTCCAGATGGGGTTACAGAAATAGGTGATAAAGCATTTGCAGCTTGTGAATCTCTTGTTGGTATTATAATTCCAAAGACAGTTACAAAAATAGGAAAACAGGCATTTGTAAATTGTAAAAAAATTGATATTTTTGTTATTCCAGATTCTGTAAAATTTGTTGGTTTAGAAGCATTTGGTGGTTGTTCAAAAATACAGCATTTTACACTTCCAACACGGTTTACTGTTTTTAAAGATGATGTCAATAAGCAGATCGATTTTAAGTCATTTTCATTTTCTTTATCTTCGTGTAAGAATGTTAAAGTTGGCGATTATATAAAATTTGGTAGTTATCCACAGACTGTTGATGGTCAAGTTCAGCCTATAGAATGGCAGGTATTGTCAAAAGAAAATAATAAAATGCTTGTGATCTCTAAATATGGTCTTGACGCAAAGCGTTTTGATAATAGTTCAAATGTTTGGAAAAATAGTAAAATTCGTCAATGGTTGAATGATTATTTTTATAATAATGCTTTTTCCGAACAGGAGAAGAAATATATAAAATCTTCTAATCTTTCAGATGTTGGCACAACTGACAATATATTTCTTTTGAGTAAAGAAGAAGCAGAAAAATATTTTGCCAATGACGCGGCGAGAAAATGTAAAATAACTGATTATGCTTTTGAGAATGGTGGCTGGAAAGATGATGATGGTTTTTGTTTTTGGTGGCTTCGTTCTTCTTATGGCGATAGTGTCTATTGTGTCAGTTATGATGGTGCTATCCGCTACCACGGTGTTAGCAGTAATGACGGTGTTGTGCGGCTCGCTTTATATATAAATCTTTAATCAGTGCCCTTGGGCACTTAATCTAAAAAAAATATAATTTGGTATAAAATAATCTTTTTAGGCAGTTATTTGAAGAGGTGATATTTAACTATTATTTTTGTTTTCTCGGCTTTTGCCGAGTCGATTTTTTTGAAATTTGCTTCTTTCCTTAAAAAATACGCCTTGTGATAGTTTATTTTTTTTAAAATAAGTAATAAAAATTTGCTATAAACTATCCAATAAATGCCTGTATAGTGCCACTTTGTCATTGCGAGGCTTTAGCCGTGGCAATCTAAGCCTATAAATTATTATTTACTTAAAAATTAAGTCGATCGCCTCTATTTATAGAATTTCTGCCAGATCTGTTTAATAAATTACTAAATTTAAATTAAGTGGTTGAGATTGCCACGGTCGCACAGCTTCCTCGCAATGACATCGCTTCTAAATAGTGGCTATTTTGGTATATTGTAAAATATTAATTAACTAGCACAAGGAGTGAAGTTAGTTAAAAATAAACAATAGATAGAAAAAATAATAAATATATGAAAATAATTGTTCTCGGCCTTTGGGCCGAGTCTTTTTTTATCGGTTCAGTACAAATAAAATAGTAGAGGATAAACATCATTATTTACAGAATATTTAAAAAATAAATTGAACTTTGGAGGTTTTTATGTTAAAGGTTATGACCGTCTTTGGTACAAGACCAGAGGGAATAAAAATGGCTCCTGTTGTAATGAAATTAAAATCTGAAAAAAATATCCAACCAATAGTTGTTTTGACTGCACAACATAGACAAATGCTCGATCAGGTTATGTCGCTATTTGATTTACAATCTGATTATGATTTAAATATTATGAAAGACAGACAAACTCTTTCTGACATAACAGTTAGAGTTTTGACAGGTTTGGAAAAAGTTATGGAAGAATCTAAGCCTGATGTTGTTTTGGTTCAAGGTGATACTACTACTGCATTTGCTGGAGCTTTGTCTGCTTTTTATCATAAAATTCCAGTTGGTCATATTGAAGCAGGACTTAGGACAGATGATATGTACAACCCATTTCCTGAGGAGATGAACAGAAGAATCGTTTCATCTCTTGCTTCGCTTCATTTCGCTCCTACAAGAGAGGCAAAAGAAAATCTTTTGAAATTTGGAGTTGAAGAAAGTAAAATATATTTGACAGGAAATACTGTTGTAGATGCTCTTCAATATATTTTAAGTAAAGATAATGCCGTTTATCCAAAAGATTTTGTAGATTTTCATGATGATAAAAAGAAAATTCTTTTTGTTGAGACACATAGGCGTGAAAATTTAGGCGAACCTATGAGAAAGATATGTAGAGCTTTAAAGAGAATAGTTGATAAGTACAAAGATATTGAGATCGTTTTTTCCGTTCACAGAAATCCTGCTGTTAGAGAAGTTGTTTTTCCAGAGCTTTCAAATGTTGAAAGAGTTTTATTAATGGATCCTGTTGATTATCCTGTTATGATTGGGTTGATGAAAAAATCATTTTTCGTTTTGACTGATTCAGGAGGTCTTCAAGAAGAAGCTCCTTCTATTGGAAAGCCTGTTGTTGTTTTGAGAGAAAATACAGAGAGACCTGAAGGACTGCGAGCAGGCACTGCTGTTCTTGCAGGTACAGATGAAAATAAAATATTTGAATTATCTTCTCAGTTGCTTGAAGATAATAAAGTATATGAAAAAATGTCAAAAGCAATAAATCCTTATGGAGATGGAAAGGCATCTGAGAGAATAGTCGATATTCTTCTTAATTTTAAAGGTGTCGAGACAAGACAAATTGAGGAATTTGCTGGTTGATGAAAGATAAATTCAAAGCTAATTATTTGTCATCACAGGCTTCTGGGATTGGTTTTACTGTAGTTTTTTGTGTTGTTGGTGGCTTCTTTTTAGGATATTTTCTTGATAAAAAGTTTGATACAACTCCTTTATTTATTATTTTAGGTTTTTTGTTTGGAATTTTTTCTGCTGGATATTCTGTTTTTAAATTGATGTATCGGTTGAAAAAATATTTGGAAGAAGAAAATAATGATAAAAATAATTAAAGAATCATTATTGTTGTTATCGAGGAGAAAATCTCGTGTGATACCTGCAGTTTTGGCAACTGCAACAGGGATATTTTTGATGATTCTTATATCTTCCATAGGTTCTTATTTTACTGAATTGTCTTTTGGAATTTCAAAATTTTTTTCTAATAGGATATTTTTATGTGAAAAGAAAAATTTTTGGATAGGTGGAGGACTTATTCCAGAAGAAAAAGTTGAAATAATATCGAAGATTGATGGTATTTCAGAATTTGTTCCAATGCTTATAACAAGAATGTCTTCAGATGACATCGTTGTTGTTGGTATTCCTGATATTGTTATCGGTATCTCACTTGAAAAAGCAAATATATATGCAGATTCGTCGAGTATTTTTTCAGGTAAAAATATAACAAATAAATTGGAAGCTCTTGTTGGTTGGGATATAGCGAGACGAGACAATTTAAATATCGGAAGTGAACTGACTTTAAAAGGGAAAAAATTTAAAGTCAGTGGAATTATGAAAAAAACATCTTCATTTCCTGATAGACAAGTCATTGTAGATTTAAAAACATTGCAGGATATTACAGAAAGACAAAATTTAATTACTTGTGTAATGGCAATTCCATC
The DNA here is from genome assembly GCA_902790465.1 of uncultured bacterium. Classification (GTDB taxonomy): domain Bacteria; phylum Vulcanimicrobiota; class CADAWZ01; order CADAWZ01; family CADAWZ01; genus CADAWZ01. The sequence goes on from CADASF010000005.1 coordinate 41,250, forward strand.
AAAAGGTGTTTCTTTTGAAAAAATATCTTCTGATGTAAAAAGTAAAATAGAATATATAAAATCTGTTGATTCATCTGAAATAGAAAAAGAGACATCTGGTTCTTTGGCTTTTTGGAATTATTTGACATTAGTTTTCTTTTTGATTTCAGGGATTGGTTCTTTAGCTTCTATTTCAGCTGTTATTTCAATGTCTGTTACTGAAAGAAAATCTGAAATTGCTGTTAAGCGTGCTTTAGGAGCAGAGAAAAAACATATTTTTTCAGAATTTTTTTCAGAGTCTTTTTTGATGGTTGTGTTTGCATGGATAATTGGCGTGTCTTTTGCCTATTTGTTTGTATTTTTTGCTCAATATTTACCTCAAACAGGTGGAGGCTCTATATTTAGAATAAGTTTTGAAATTTTGATTTTGTCTTTTGTTTGGTCTGTTTTAGTTTCTGTTTTTGCTGTTTGGATACCGTTAAAAAGTATATTGTCAGAAAATACATCAGTTCTTTTAAGAGGCTGAAAAAGATAATATCAATAATATATGAGGATTGATGTTAAAAGGAGAAAATTTAACTAAGATTTTTCAAAGGGGAAGAAATACTGTAAATGCTCTTGATTCTGTCAATTTTTGTATTGATAGAGGAGAATTTGTCTGTGTTACAGGAAGATCAGGTTGTGGAAAAACAACTTTTCTAAATATTATCGGTTTTCTTGATACTCCTACTAAAGGTGATTTATATTTTGAAGGAAAAAAATTGTCTTTTTCTAATTCTGAAGATATGACAATTTTTAGAAGAGAGCATGTTGGTTTTGTTTTTCAGAAAATATATTTACAATCTCATTTGAATGTTCTCGAAAATATATTGCTTCCTCTTAGATATTCAGGCAAGAATTATGATGAAGGAACAAAAAAAGCTAATGAACTTCTTGAAATTCTCGAAATTTCAAATAGAGCTGATTTTTTTCCAAATGAATTATCTGGGGGAGAAGCTCAAAGAGTCGCAATAGCAAGGGCTTTGATAAATTCGCCTGAGTTGATTTTAGCAGATGAACCTACATCTGAACTTGATACTAAATCTTCTTCTGTCATAATGAAATTGTTGAGAGATACTTCTGATAAATATAATGTTTCTGTTATAACAGTTACACATGACCCTCTCGTTCTTCCTTATGGTGATAGGGTTTTATATATGGAAGATGGAAAATTTGTAAAGTAAAATATATTTGAAAATAATTCGTCTGTTTATATATATAAAAATTATTTCAAATTTGTTATAATTTATAGCCGTTAATAAAATTATAGTGCTAAATTTATAGTTGAGTGGTTAAAAATTAATTTGCAAAATCCAAAAATCAATAAATTGACTTTTGAAAATTTGAAATAATATTATAAAAAAAAGGCGGTTTTTGATATGAAAAAAATTTGTTCAATATTTTTTATTTCAGTCTTTATATTTTTAGCTATTCCAAATGCTGTTCTTGGAGCTGATAGACAGAAAGCTGTTATGCTTAAAGAACAGGGAAACAAGGCAATGGTTGCAGGAGATGATAAAAAAGCTGTTGATTTATATATAAAATCAATAAAAGCAGATCCTTCTTATGCCAATTCATACAATAATATTGGAATGATTCTCGATAAAAAAGGAGATAAAGAAAAGGCTTTAAAATATTATGAAAAGGCAATAAAACTTGACAAAACACTTTTTCAACCTGTATTGAATACTGCTTTTATTTATTTTGATAAAGGTGATTACAAACAGGCGAGAAAATATTGTGATATGGCTATGAAACTGAATCCTTCCGACAGTGATTGCATTAGTTTAAATGGTCAGTTGTTGGAAAATTCAGGAAATCCACAGGCTGCTCTCGAATATTATAAAAAATCAGTTAAAGCAGATCCAAATAATTACAAATCACATTTTCTTCTTGGTACATATTATTTTAACCAAAAAATGTATGAATCTGCTTTAAAATATTTGAGAAAAGCCGTTCAGTTGAAACCAGATGATTCTGGCAGTCTTTTTAATTTGGCACAGTCGGAAAAAATGACAGGAGATTTTGCTTCTGCAGAAAAACATTTTTTATCATATTTGAAAAAGCGTCCTGATGATATAGAAGGTCTTTTTAATATGGGACAAGTAAAAATAAAGGCAGGTAAAAATAGAGAAGCTGTTCCATATTTTAAAAAATTTTTAAATTTAGCTCCTGAAGATAAAAGAGCTCCTATGCTCAGGAGTTTTGTTGGTCAGACTGGAGCCTAATCCTTAATTGAAAGGGAAAAATTTATGAGTGATGAAAATTTAGAACAAAATGTTTCTGAAGAACAAGCTGGGGTTGAAGAAAATATAGAAGATGTTGCTGAAGGTTCTGAAGGATATGATGCCAATGGGCAACCATGGCCTATGTCTTTTACGAAATATGATGATTATATAAAATCAGAAAATCAGAATAAGAAAAGCAAAATAGGACCAGTCCATATAATTGTATTTGCAGTTGTTATGATTGTTTTTGTTGCTTTACTATTTTTTGGATTTAATATGTTTATGGCAAAAGCAAAGGCAATTAAAAATAAACCTGCAAAATCATCAAACTCTGTTTCTTTTGATAGACCTACATATATTCCAACTGGCAAATTTATAGACCAATGGAATCCAATAGATTGGTACACTCTTGAAAGAAATCCTTTGACATATAAGTCATTTGGAGATGAGATACTTGATGAAATTTATCTCTATTCTGATTATATCTCAGGTAAAGAACAATTGAATTTTAAGGCAGATCAGCTTTTTTGGGATGTAAATTATACTTTGATAAAAAAAGTATTTTTGGGAACAGTTTCAGAGATAGATATAAAACATAGTGTTGAAAGAGAAATAAATCGTTTTTTTAAAGAAATTGGGGTAAAAGATTTTAAATCAGATGTAAGTGATTGTAATATTGAATTTGGTTTTTTAAAATCAGTAATTAGTAAATATGAGCCACAGATAAAAGAAGGTTTTGATAAAAAAAAAATTCTACCAACAAGATTGTATCATTTGATGAGCTAGAAAATATATTTTCCTATGCAATAATGACTGGTTTATATTTAGGACTTAATGATCCATATTCAACTCTTATGACAAGCTCTGAATATTCAGATATGATGCTTAGCTTAAATGAGAAGACATTTGGTGGAATAGGAGTTTATATTGAAAAAAATCAGTCAAGTGATGGTCAGTTGACTGTTGTTGAACCTGTTGAAGGAACCCCTGCTTTTAAGGCTGGTATTTTGCCAGGAGATGTAATAGCAGAGATAGACGGAATGAAAACTAAAAGTGTAGATATAATGATGTGTGTCTCTAAAATGAGAGGTCCTAAAGGTTCAGATGTGAAATTAAAAATTTTGAGAGACCACAAATATTTTGATGTAAAAATTAGACGTGATGATATAAAAATAACATCAGTGTCCCATAAAGTGATAAAATCAGATAAGGGAAATGTTGGATATATACGTATCAGATCGTTTGCATCTGAAACTGCTGAAGAATTTGATATAGCTGTTGCTGAAGTTAAGAAACCTTCTAATGACATAAAAGGTCTTATTGTAGATGTTAGAAATAATGGTGGCGGTTATTTAAATGCAGGATTGGAACTTGCAAGTAGATTTGTTGAAAAAGGAAAAGTTATTCATAAACAAGTAGATCACAATGATATAATTTTATCCTGCAATACTTTAAGTAATAAACCTTTTGTAGGCATTCCTACTGTATTACTTGTAAATAGATTATCTGCAAGTTCTTCAGAAATATTTGCAGGTGCTTTAAAGGATAATGATTCTGCGATTTTAGTTGGTGAAAGAACTTTTGGTAAAGGTTCTGTCCAGCAGGTTTTTGAACAAGATAATGGTTGTGCTGTGAAACTCACCATTGCACATTTCTTATCACCTAATGGAAGCATTATTCACAAAAAAGGGATACAACCCAATGTTAAAATAGAAATGAAACCAAGACTTGTAGGTAAAAAAGATGATATTCAACTCAAAAAAGCAATAGATGAGTTGGTTTCTAAATAGAAATTTTGGATATATTTTTTATTTGAATTTGTTAATTAACCAAAGGAGGAATTTTTATATGCCAAGTATTTGCCCAAGATGTGGACATCCAATGAATGAAGAACTCACTGAAACTGGTATAATGGGAATGAAAGTAAAGGGATGTACTCATTGTGGTGGTTTTCTTGCTGACTATTCAAGTACAGCCGAAGTAATTGAATCAACTGATATTGCTTCAAAATTTGCTGGAAACCCTGAAGAGTTATCTCCAGAAGCATATACACCTGTCAATGGAGCTTGTCCTATATGTGGTGGAAAATTTCACCCAGTGCCTTTGAATTTTGAATTGAGTAATGATGTTGTTTATCTCGATCAATGTGAAGGCTGTAATGGTATTTGGTTTGATAAGGGAGAATTGAAGAAAATATTTGATTTGGTTTTTAAGGAATCAATAGAATTAGGAAGCATTGAAGAAAATATAGAAGATTCTGAAAATGAAAATGCAGAATTTACCTGCCCAAGATGTAACAAACATACTGGTGGTTCTAATGGAAATATAATGGACATCAATGTTACAAAATGTAAAGCCTGTGAGGGAATTTGGGTTCCAGGTGGTCAATTTGAAGCATTGGGCGATATGACAAAAATTGAAGTCAGTGATGCTTTGAATGATCTTGTAAAAAGTGTTGGTGAAGGTGCAGAGGCTGTTTCTGGAGTTTGTCCAGATTGTGGCTCTGTCTTGAAAAAATGGGAAAATCTTCCAGAAAATATAAAAGATCTCTATATTGATTGTTGTCCAAATTGCCATGGTCTATGGTTTGACAAGGGAGAATTTACTTCTTTCTTTAGAATTTTGAATGATTCTCCATTTGTTCAAAAAGAATTTTTAGATGCAGAACCAAAATTTCAAGGTGATGTAGAAGAAGTACCTGTTGAGGAAGTCAAAGAAAAAAAAACAGTTGAAGATATAGAAAAATCTTTAAAAGAAATAGAAAATATAGTAGAAGAAGTAAAAAAAAATATAGATGAAATTAAAGAAGATATCAAACACTTAAAAGCTGAATAGACTACTATGTTTATGTAATAAAAAACTCCGAAAATTTCTAGAAATTTTCGGAGTTTTTATTTTTTATTTTTTATCTTCTTTTTTGTCTTCTTTTTTGTATTCAGACTTCTTTTCTTCTTTTGCTTTATCGTTTGAATTTGCAGAATCGTTGTCTATCAATTCATATTTCATTGTTGATTCATTTGTCATTTCTTGTTTTGTAATAGGGTTCTTCTTCTGTTCTTCACTTAGATCTTTCATTTTACTTTGATCTATTGTGATAGTAGTAGTTATTTTTGAAGTTCTTTCTGCTTTTACGACACAGCCTTGATTTACATCAAATAATATTGTTCCTATTGTATCACCTTTTGATTCGCTCGTCATTTTTGGAATTTCTGGAGCTTTATCTTTGTCTTTTGCATTAGGATTTTTAAATTCCTTATCTACTGTTGTTACTGTTTTTTCAGTAATTTTTGCCAAACTTTTATTTTTATATTTTTCATACCCTTCAAATGTGTATTTTTTTACAATATTTACTTTGTCTGTTGTAAATGGGCTTGAAGGAATTGTTTTTTCTATTTTTGTTTCCCAAGATTCGCCTTTTGTTGTTGGTTTGTCATCAAATTTTATGGATATTATTGAATCACTGTCATTGCTTACATCTGTAACTTCAGTACCATCTTTTTCTGTGATGACACCTTTATCTGTCATTTTGAATTTGATTTTTTGTTCGCTCATTTGAGGAATTGGCATTTCTTGAGTTTTTCCATCAACAGTTCTGCTCATTGTTGCATCACTCATTGATATTTCAATATTTCTCTCGCCTTTATCTGTTATAGATTTTGTTTCTTCAGATATTATGACATTTATAGATTGTTCTAATTGTGCATCTTCTTTGCTGTTTGCTTTTTGACTTAACAATTTGTTTGTTTCTGTTAATTTATACTCTTTTACTGTTCCAGCTTTTGCTTTGTACTTAAAATCAACTGTATTTGATTGACAACCACAAAACATCATAGAAGACACAACTATTAAAGCTGTGGCTATTAAATTTTTTGTAAGTTTCACTTTTTTCTCCTTAAACATTATAAGCTATATTATTTTGAATCCTTTTATTATTCTTTTTATTTTATTTATTTCCTTGTTTGTATTTTTTTTTGTTATAGAAGGAATTTTTTTATATATTTAGAAAAGAAATCTTCTTTTTTGAGTTATGTTTTAATATTTAATAAAAATTAAATTTTTATGAATTTACCATGGTATCTTTTAAAAAGTCATGACCATTTAAATTTTTTTAAAAAAATATTTTTTTTATCTGCAGGATTTACATGACCCATGAAGAAAATATCAATTTTAGTGAATTTTTTTATGAATATAATATTTTAAAGAAATATTTTTTTTGAATATAGTCAGGGGGGACTGTTGATGTCCAATAATTTATTGAGAGAGAGTGTAATAACAGAGTCATTAAATACTAAACAAAATAAGTCTGTTTTTTCTGATATAGATATGACCCATTGGAAAGATTATTTAGGCGACATCATAACAGACACTCTTTGGCTTTTGGGAGCAAGAGATAAATCAGATACACATTCTGGGGATTACCACGGTAATTTTGTACCTCAAATTGCGTATCAGGTTATAACGAGATATACCAAAGCAGGCGATATTGTTTTAGATTTATTTAGTGGTATGGGAACGACATTGATTGAATGTTGTCATTTAGGAAGAAATGGAATAGGTGTAGAATTAAATCCAGATGTTGTTTCTGCAAGTTCTAAAAGAGTTGCACTTTCTGAAAATCCTAAAAATATAAAAACTTGTCTTATAAATGGAGATTCTGCTTCATCTGAAATAAAAGATGTTGTTTTTTCTAAATGCAGAGAATATGGAAGAGATAATGTCCAACATGTTATTCTTCATCCACCATATTGGGATATTATAAAATTTACTGATGATGAGAGAGATTTAGCTTGTTCTCCAACTTGTGAAGATTTTCTTGAAAAATTTTCTCGTGTTGCAAAAAATGCTTATGAGCTTTTAGAAAAAGGGAGATTTTTGACATTAGTTATCGGTGATAAATATGCAAAAGGTGAGCTTGTTCCATTGAGTTTTGAATGTATGAATGTCTGTAGAAATGTTGGATTTAAATTAAAAGCCATAAATGTAAAAGATATTCAAGGTAATGAAAAGGGTAAAGGAAAGCAGGGAAATCTTTGGAAATATCGTGCTTTAAAGCAGGGTTTTTATGTATTTAAACATGAATATATTATAATATTTAGAAAATAATATTATATATTTTGAACCCATAAGGTGGAAGTATTATGATTAATGCAATGGTCTATATAAAAGGAATAACTAAAGGTAAATATGGAGCTGTAAGTGCTGTTGTATGTGATAGTTGGGGTCGAGTATTAAATAAAACTTCCATGTTTGTTGGGGAAACAACTCCTATTCAGGCAGATTTTACAGCATTGCTTTCAGGTGTTGAGATAGCAGTTGAGTCAGATGCAACTTCAATAAAGATTTTTACAGATAATGAAGGTCTTATAAGAAATATAAATAGGACTGGAAGTATTAAAGATGAAGAAATTATAAAATTGATTGAAGATGTAAAATCTATTGCAGATGGTGTGCCTTTTGAAGTAACATATATTCACAGTTCAAGAAATAAAGAAGCTGAATCGCTTGCTATTTCTGCTCTTGAAAGTGGTTTGAAAGAACAAGAAGAAGCAGAACGCAAGAAAATTGAAGAGGAAAGAAGAAAACAGGAAGAATTAGAGAGACAGAGGCTTGCTGAGGAACATTTAAAAAGAGCAGAAGCTGATTCTAAAATAAATTCAACAAATAATAATAAATCTATAAATAAGCCTGTTGATAAGAATGCAGTTTCAAAAAAAATTGCTGTTGCAGCATTTAAGAGGGCTATGCTTTTTGGTGATATCGCTGCAGATAGAAAATCCTCTTATAAAGATAGTATAAAAAGTAATAGTGATATTATACCTGATGAGAGAGAAGAGAAACAGGTGTCAGCTGGTGGGGTTGTATATAAAAAAGAGGGCGGTAAATTTTTAATCTGCCTTATAAGTAAGAAAAATGGGCGTGTTTGGGCATTGCCAAAGGGAAGAGTATTACCTGGTGAGGATTTAGAAGATACTGCAAGGAGAGAGGTTGCTGAAGAAACAGGACATTTGACTCGTGTTACTGCTATTTTAGATGAAATAAGTTATTATTTTTATGTAAAAGAAGAAAATGTTCTTTATCATAAAACAGTTTATTTCTTTTTAATGCCACTTCTTGAAGAAAATTTTTGTACTCCAGATGGTGAAGCAAGTAGTATTGTATGGCTTTCACCAGGTGAAGCATATAAGAGACTTTCATATTTAAATGAAAAAGATGTTATGAGGAAAGCACAAAAAATTTTGTTTATGGCACATTAAAAAAGAGGGTTCAATTAGAACCCCCTTTTTTTTATATGTAAATTTTTAGTTAGTTAATCTTCCCAGTCGAATCCGCCAAAATCTTGTTGATTAGCACTGTATCCTTGACGTTTAGCAGCATCATACCATTGCCTTGCTGCATTTTCATCTTTGTTTGCACCTAAACCAAGGTAAAAGCAGTTTGCTAAATTATACATTGCTGGACCATATCCATTTGTTGCTGCTTTTACATAGTATTTTACTGCTTCTGTAGGATTTTGTCCTGTTCCTTGTCCATATATGTAGCAATTTCCTAAATTTTTACATCCAACTAAATCATCTTGTGATTCTGCTTTTTTAAACCATTTCATACCTTCATTATGGTTTACACCTGTTCCAAAACCAGTCATGTAGCATACACCTACATTGTTCATTCCTCTTCTGTCTCTATTTTCAGCAGCTTTTTTATACCAATAAAATGCTGTTTTTGGATCTTTGTTCATATTAAAGCCCTTTCTTGCATCGTCTGCAAGTCTCATTTGGGCATTAACATTTCCATTTTCTGCGTCTTGTATCAACCTATCCATTGGATTTTGATATTGGTACTGATTGTTGTAGTTATTTGGGTATTGGTTGTAGTTATTTGGATATTGGTTGTAGTTGTTTGGTGGTGGATACTGGTTGTAGTTATTTGGGTATTGGTTGTAGTTGTTTGGATATTGATGATCGTAGTGGTTTTGATATTGGTGGTCGTAGTGATTTTGATATTGGTCGTAGTTGCTTCGGTGATTTTGATATTGGTCGTAATTGTTTCTGTGATTTTGATATTGGTTTGTTTGAGTTGTTCTGTGGTGATAATAATGATATTCTTCTTCATCACCTGCAAAAACATTTGAAAAACACATTGCTGAAAGTAATATTCCTAATGCAATTACTTTTTTCATATTTCCTCCTAATTATAATATTTCACTGTTGTCCCAAAAATTATTTAAAGTTTATTTTTAAATTTTCACAAGCAATATTCTTTATTCAGACCAGTCGAAAAGACCGAAGTCATTTTTATCTTTTACATAACCACAATTTTTAGCACTTTCATACCAATATTCACTTTCTTCTAAATCTTTGTTGGCTCCATAACCATGATACAGACAATTTGCTAAGTTATGCATCCCTGGTGGATATCCTTTTTGGGCAGATTGATCAAAACAGTTTATAGCATTTACATGGTTTTGTTCTATTCCTATGCCATAAAAATAACAATTTCCCAAATTTTTGCTTGCTGTAATATCCCCAGCTTCGTAACCTTTTTGGAACCATTTTACAGCTTCGACCTCATTTTTTTCAACTCCGAATCCAGTCATAAAGCACATTCCCATATTGTTTAGTGCTTTGTTAAAATTTTTCTTACTTGCTATTTTATACCATTTGAATGCAGTTTTGGGATTTTTTTCTACATTTATTCCAAGTCTGTAATAGTCACCAAGTTTATTTTGTGCCTGTGGATTTCCTTCTTCTGCTTTATTTAATATTTCACTTATATCACTGGCAGCAGCTATTACTTGATTATGTTGAACATTTTCAATATTATTTGATTGTTCATTTGCATAGATATTTGAAAAACACAATATTGAGGAAAATATGCAGATTATAATTATTTTATTCATAAGCATTTCCTTAATTTAATATTTAAACTCAGATAATATTTTATTTACTTTATTTTTATATTCTTTACATCTAAAAGGAGCAATACTGACAACTGTATTGTCAACAATATAAACATAAGAGGCAACTTTAGCACCATCATCTCCAAAAGTTACAGTTTTTTTCTTATCTTCTTCACTAAGCCCAAGAGTTAATGTATATTTTTTGCCATTTGCAAATGTTTCTTCTTTTTCATTTAATTTTCCGATAGAATTTCTTTTTAGGGTGTTTAAAAACTCGCTTCTAGAAGCATTGTAGGCTACATCAGCAAGATTGCTGTTTTTACAATCAACAAAAAATATTTGGATTCCATTATTTCCACAATTTACATCAAAACTGGCAGTTAAAAGTCCAGAATCTTCTGAAACTTCAAAATTGTTGTTTTTTGTAATAGATTTAAATTCTTCAGCTGTAACAGGAGTTTTCTTAGCATGTGGGTCTATTACTGATTGTTGTTCGAGACAGCCCATTAATAAAAATATTGCAATAAAACAACTTACTAATAACAATTTACTTTTCAATTTATTATTCCCCTTTCGTTTTGTTATTTACAATTACATAAGCAACTCTGACAATTCCAGAACCAAGGACATTTACCGCAGTTGCTATGTTCCATATTATTATATATCCTGGAGACAAATTTGACAATAGGTTCCAGCCAACAAGTATTCCTACAATAGCAAATGACAAAAATAAATCAATTGCTTCACCAATGCCTTTTATTTTTATTGTTTTTTCATTTTTTTTAGCTAAGTAATCGAGAATACATACATATTTGGGTTTTCTTTTAGTTTGAATGACTTTTATCATATCATATAAATTAAATATTAGGTCTGTAACTGCCCAAACTAAAAAAATATAAAATAATATGATTCCAATTTGATTTTTATATATGTTTCTGATTGCATCACCTGCAAGAAATTTATATGCTGCAAATGGAAATCCAATCGTTACATAAGACATTAAATTAAAAAAATGTTGTTTTAAAAATAGTGTTATTTTTTCCATAATTATTTCTGTGATTATTTTTTAAATTCAACATTTAATAATGTTGGCAAAGACCTTTTTCCTTCGTTATCTATTGCATTTATCTCATATCTATATTTTAATTTTATTATTGGAACTTTTATTGGAAATCCACAATGTACTTTAAAATATCCTTTTTCATCTGATTTTGCCTCTATTGCTCCAAGACTATTGTCTGTAGTAAATGGAGTTACCCCTCCAATTTTAGGAGATGGACTTATAAACACTTTACAATTTGGTTTTGTTCTTCCTATTATATCAAAATATTGATCTACTTTTGAATCATTTTCAGGAGATATTATTCTAACTTTAAAGAAAAATGCAGAAATACTCAATACATCTTCTGATATTATCTCTTTTTCTGTTTCATCAGAAAATTTACAAATTGCTATTACATGTGCATTTTTTGTATTGTCTCCCTGTTTTATAGGATAAGATATTTTATAAATTCCATCACTTGTTTCAGTCATATTTTCTTCAATTATTGTTCTTTCTATTTTCATGATGACCTTACAATGAGATGGAGCTTTTACTTCAACTTCTATTGTATCACCTTCTTCAAAAGGTGTTTCTTGTTTATTAAAAGTTATATTATAATTTTCATCATTCTGATTTTGTATTATATTTTCTTCTGCATATAAAATAGAATTTGAAATTATTGTTATGGTTAATATCAATATAATTGTAAATAAATGTTTTAAAATAATATTTTTCATGATTTATTTTAATATCCTTTTTTTATTTTATTTCTTCTTTTTAAATTCTTAATCCTGTATTTTGTCTGTTAGTTATATTTTTGAAGGATTATAATTTAAGAAATAGAATTTCAATAAATGTAATTTTAATAAAAATAAAAATATGAGGTGTGGGAAAAATAAAAGAAGTTTTTTCACATTTCCTTTTATATATGATACTTTTTGTTGAGGTGTTTATATGCAGAGAAGAGTTGTTATAACAGGACTCGGAATTATTTCATGTGTTGGATTGGATAAGGAAACTTTTTGGAAAAATGTTTCTGAAGGTAAATCAGGAATAAGTAGAATAGAAAGTTTTGATACAGAAGGTTTTTCTGTACAAATTGCAGGAGAAATAAAAAATTTCAATTCAGAAGATTATGGAATAAATAAAAAAGAAGCAAGAAGAATGGATAGATATGTTCAGTTCGCTCTTGCAAGTGCTACTGATGCGGTAAAAGATTCAAAAATTGATTTTGAAAATGAAGATAAGGATAGAATAGGTGTTATTATTGGCTCAGGTGTTGGTGGAATGCACACTCTCGAAGCACAATTAAAAGTTCTTGCAGACCTTGGTCCAAGCAAGGTAAGTCCTTTTTATATTCCAATGATGATTTCAAATATGGCTTCTGGAAATATTGCAATAAAATATGGTTTAAGAGGTCCAAATTATGCTGTTGCTTCAGCTTGTGCAACATCTTTACATGCCATTGCTGATTGTTATAGAATCATAAAAAATGATGAAGCAGATATTATGTTAGCAGGAGGTTCTGAAGCTGCTGTTACTCCTTCTTCTGTTGCAGGTTTTGCAAATATGAAGGCAACAACCTCTTCACATAATGATTCACCTGAAACAGCTTCAAGACCATTTGATTCAAAAAGAGATGGATTCGTTATGGCAGAAGGTGCAGGGGTTCTTGTTTTAGAAGAATTGGAACATGCTTTGAGGAGAAATGCACCAATATATGCTGAATTGGTAGGTTGTGGTTTGACATGTGATGCACATCATATAACAAATCCTTCTCCAGAAGGTGCTGCTTCTGCAATGCGTATTGCTATGATATCTGCCAACATTTCTGTTGATGATGTCGATTACATAAATGTACATGGCACTTCAACTCCTTTGGGAGATAAATCAGAAGTTACAGCTATAAAATCAGTATTTGGAGATAGAGCTTATCAGATTCCGATCAGTGCTTCAAAATCTGTTCTTGGTCATAGTTTAGGAGCAAGTGGAGCTATTGAGTCTGTAGCCTGTCTTATGGCAATTCAAAATGGAGTAATTCCTCCAACTGCTAATTATGAATTCCCCGATCCAGATTGTGATTTAAATTGTGTTCCAAATGTTGCTATTAAGAAAGATTTGAAATATGTTTTAAAGAACAGTTTTGGATTTGGAGGACAAAACGCAGTTCTTGTCTTTAAGAAATATGAGTAATAATAAAAGTAAATTTATTGACCCTGAGTATTACAGAGATAGTCTTGAAAAATTGACAGAACTTCTTGGAATAGAAAAAGATTATTGGCAGTGTTTTTTGGAATCAATAACTCATTCTACATTTATTGAGGAAAAGAAACCTTCTTGGAATTGTAATGAGAGAGTTGAATTTTTGGGGGATTCTGTAATTGATTTGACGATAAGCGATTTTTTATATAGGGAATATCCTGAAGAAAATGAGGGCTTTTTAACAATTCAGAGAGCAAATCTTGTGTCAACTGAATCTTTTGCTGATTTATCTCGTAAATTAGGATTTGGAAAATTTTTGCTTCTTGGAAAAGGTGAAGAAAATTCTGGTGGGGCAGATAAAAATTCTGTTTTAGCTGATTTATATGAATCTATAATAGGCATGGTTTTTATTTGCAAAGGATTTGAATTTACATCAAATTTAATTCTCAGCCATTTTAAAGAAAAATTGCAAGATATTTCAGTAATAAAAAAGCCAGCTAAAAGTCTTCTTCAAGAAGTTTCTCAGAAAAATTTAAAGCAATCTCCTGTATATCACATAATAAATGAGACAGGAAAAATTCATAAGAATTTTTTTGCAGAAGTTTCTTTGAATGGTCATGTTGTAGGTCATGGGGTTGGTCTTACTAAAAAAGAGGCTGAGACATTAGCTGCTCAAGAAGCTTTAGAATATATTGATAAATATCCTGTAGAAGATTTAGTAAAGTAAATTTTTTATTAAAAATAATAATATTAAAGGTGGTGTTTTGTTTTATGAAGCGTCCTTCACTTCAGTTTTCAGTACCATGTCTTTCAGTAGATGAAAAAAATGGTCCTCCTACTTTTTCAAGTATATTTTTTGAACTTCCATTTCCAAAATTTCCTTATAAATTTCCAGGAAGAGGCTTTTTCATTGCAAATAGTTGGATAAATGGAAATGGTAGATTTGCACAGGAGATAAAAATATACAAGCCAGACCATAAGACAGATATTATAAAAACAGGAAAACAGCCTTTTGAATTAAAAGATGAAAAGACACCTTTTATGGCTGTAAACCTTTTTCAGGATGCTGTTTTTGAGGCACCTGGTGTATATTGGGTTGAAATTACACTTGCTGATCAAAACGGTGGATTAAAAGTTGAATTGGAATATCCTCTTTCCGTAAGACTTGCAGATGAAGCAAAGAAATAATTATTTTTAGTAAAATCCCAATGTACGGAAATAGTAAATCTAAAAACATTTTTTTTATATCTTTGTTTTTAATAACCATTGGCTGTTTTTATTTCTTTTCTTTACCTGTTTATTCGATGGATAATAAGAAAGAGATAAAACAGGCAGTGGTTAATTTTTTTTATTGCTTTCAACAAAAAAAATATAAAGCGGCATATAAATCTTTTTCTGCTAATTTAAGGAGAGATATTCCATATTCCGATTTTTTAGCTAAGGCTGAAGATATAAAAAATGCACATATAAAAAAAGTTACTATATATGATGCGACTTCGAATATTGGAAAATTAAAAATAGAGGCTAAGATTGAATTGATTCATGAGGGTAAACTTTATAAAGCTCTTTATGTTGGCAAATGCGATCTTGTCAAAGAAAAAAATATTTGGCATGTTGCTTCTGTTTCTCTAAAAGCTAAAGAAGCCGTACCTGTTGAAAAAATAGAATTTGAATAGTGAATATAGGGGAGGGGGATTGTGAAAAAAAAGATTTTTTTTGCCGTTTTTATTCCTTATTTTCTTCTTTTAATTGTAATTTTTGGAGTTTATTTTGGATATCGTTCAAGTTATTCTCTTAGTGTAACTGAAACGACATTGAGAGATGCTTTTAATATTGTAAAAGAAGAATCTGTATATATTATCCAAAATTATGAGAATTATGAAAATAGATTGAAGAAGAAAGTTTCAAATTATGAAATAGGAACTTTTTTTTACGCTTGGCTTTTGAGAACTAATGGAGAAGAAATTGCAGTCTCTTCAAATAAATCTCGAAATGATCCTGATGAACTTCAAACAAATAGAGATTTATTTATAAATAAAATAAAATCTAATCAGCCTTATGGTTATTATTCAGATAAATCAGATAAAAATTATAAATTTGTCATATACAGTGCTTTAGACCCAACAGACCTTGTTATCGCATGTGTTGCAGATATTCCGAAGAGTTCTATTCCGCAAGCAGAGGGATTGGATATCAAACTCATATTTTTGTTTCTTACTTTATTGGCATTGGGTTTATTTGCTTCCTTGTGGTTTTCTCAATATATTGCCAATCCTTGGACAAAATTGACGGCTTATGCTGCAATGGTATTTAATGAATCTGCTCCTCCTGAGTCTCCTGTATTTAAAGATAGTGAGCTTGATGGAATGGTATTTTTCCTCGATGGTATTGATTCCAAAAAGATTGTATATGTTGACGAAGATAGAAATAATATAACTCATTTACATGGAATGTCTTTTCTTGAGAAAGAGCTTTTTGACAAAATAGAAAAAAAGGACGAGTTTGCTGTTTGTGAAATTGCAATAAATTTTTTAATTGCATATCAAAATAGATATGGAAATCGTAAAGCAGATGATTTGATTAGATTTTCTGCTATGTGTATTGAAAGTGCTTGTGATGAATTTGGAGTTCAAGGGCAACCTGTTTATCATGTTGATAAGGGTAGATTTGTTATAGTTACTACACCTGCTAAATCTGTTGATATAATAAAACAGGCTATAAAAATGTTTGATAAAAATATAAAGATGTTTTATGATCAATCAGATTTTGACAAGGGTTGTATTGTAAGTAAAGACAGTGATGGCAAGATTGGAACTTTCCCAATAACTTGTCTAATTTCTGGAATTGCCACAAATAAGTATATTCCTTTAATTCACCCTCTTCAGATTTCTTATATAACAAATGAAATATTGATTTATTTGTCAAGTAGAGATTATAGTTGTTACTTGACAGATAGAAGAACTGTCGATAGAACACCTTATACTAAATCTGCTCAGACAGAAACTTCTGAAGAAGGTCAATAAATAAAAAAGTGAGGATATTTAATGGAAAACTATATAAATGAACAACTTTTGGAAATAGAAAAGAAATATAGTGTAAATATTCTTTTTGCTGTTGAAGCTGGCAGTAGAGCGTGGGAAATAGAATCACCAGAAAGTGATTATGATGTTCGTTTTGTCTATATCAGGAAAAAAGATTATTATTTGAGGCTTGAAACGATAAATGATTCTATTCTTTGGAAGCCAGATAAAAATAAAAATCTTGATATGACTGGTTGGGATATACAGAAGGCTTTGAGACTTTTGTATCAATCAAATCCTTCAATTATTGAATGGATTCATTCTCCAATTACATATAAGTCAACATTAAAATTTACTGGTTTCAGATATTTGGCAGAAAAGTATTTTTCTCAACCGAGATGTTTGAGTCATTATCTAAATATTGCAAAACTTGATATAAGAAATATACATGGTCTTGATGTTGTAAAAGTAAGAAAATATATTTATGCACTTAGAGCTGTTTTTAACTGTATCTATATCATGAAATTTAATTCCCCTCCTGTTCCGCTTTTTTCTGAATTGGTTGAAGCTACTGCTCCAAAAGAGATTATTGATGTAGTAAATACCTTGATTGAAAAGAAAAAGGCTTCTGATTCAAGTGAAATTTCAAAAATAGATAAGATAAATGATTTTTTGAAATCTTCTGTTGATGAATGTCAACAATTTTTGAAGACTATTGAAAAAAATAGAACATGTACTTGGGATTTATTGAATGATTTCTTTCTCGAGCTTTTATCTGTTGAAAAAAATGTTCACAGTATCCAAAAATTTAGGTAAATGTTTATAATTTATTAACATTTTAATTGTGCTATTTTTCTTTTTTTTGTGTTATAATCTAAATAAGAATTATATCAATTTTAGATGTATTTTTTATTTTTCAAATGAAAAGTACAAGGGGGAAAAATGAATTCTATCAGTTCGAGTTTTGTTAATATTCCTACTAATTATTCTTCAACCCCTGTCAATGCAGGTACAAAGAATGTGTCGGAAGAACAAAGTTCCATACCTACAGCTGATGGGTTTGTAAGATCTTCATCAGATGATGAACAATTTAAGCTTTCATCAGATTTAAAATCTGCTTCAATTTCGTCTGTTGATACAAAGAAAAAATCAGAACCTGTTACAATTACTATCATAAGCACAAATGATATGCATGGTAAACTTGATAAAATGCCTAAAGTAGCTGGAGTTCTCGATGCTTTAAAAGAAAAATATCCAGATGCAATAGTCATTGACGGAGGAGATTCTTCATATAATCCACCTTTCAGTACAGGACATCGTTTTGAACCTGTAACACAGGTTTTAAATGAAATGCCTTATGATATACTTGCACTTGGTAACCATGAATTCCAATATGGTAAAGGTGCTACAGTAACTGAATTTGTCAACAAGGTAAATGGAAAAGCTGATGTTATAGCAGGAAATGTTCATGCTGACTATGTCGGTGGTTATCTTGAAGGTGTAAAACCTTATGTTGTAAAAGATGTTGGCGGAGTTAGAGTAGCATTTGTAAGTATGCTTGAACCAAAAATGCACACAAAGCCAAATCCACATGTAGGAAAAGACCTTGTAAAAGAAATGCCAGCAGATGCAATGAGAAGATTAATGCCTGAATTAAAGGAAAATGCTGATATCATTATTGGTGTTAACCATCAGGGATTAAATGACGATAAAGCTCTTGCAAAAGAAATTGATGGTATTACTGCAATTTTCTCATCACATGACCATGCCATAACAGACTCTCCAATTCAAGTTGGATCATATCCAAATTCAACTTATATTGTTGAAAGTGGATCACATTGTAAATTGGTTGGACTTACTCAGATAACAGTAGATCCTGATACAAAGGAAGTTCTTGATTTTCAGTTTACAAATTATCCAGTACAAACATTCAGCTGTAAGCCAAATCAGAAAGTGGCAGATATTGTAAGACCGCATACGCGAGTGTAAAACACATAGATATTTATGATATAATTTTTCAAAATCAGAGCCATGATTATTTGTGGCTCTTTTTTTTGTAAATTTTGGGAGATATTAGTTTGATAAGTTTAACAAAAGAAAAAACAAAAGTAAAATTAAGAAAATATAGCAAATATTCTTATGATAGTTTTTTGAAAAAATTGAAAAAAAAAGCATGTTCTTCTGACGATTTTATGGATGAATTTATGGAGGGACCTTATTTTCACTTAGACAATTTTAGAGGACCTTGGACTTGGTTGTGTTCTTTTGGAATTGCCTCAATGTTATTGTTTGTTGTTTTACCATTATTAGTTCCTGTTATGCGTTATATAGAAGATGTTTTGAATATGGATACAGTAATTGTGGCTATGATTTCAGTTATTATTATATTTTTTTTATTGACTATAATTACGCAATTTTTAGCTACTTGGATTAGAAGAAAGTATAAATTGTAAATATCATGAATAGAAGATTATTAAAAATAAGAAAACAGCTTGCAAAACCTGCATTTTTAAAAATATCTGATGAAGATTTTTTGAAAAGAATAGAAAAAGCTGATGAAATTTTAAATTCTTGCTCCTTATGTCCTCGAAAATGTGGAGTAAATAGAAATGAAGGACAAATTGGATTTTGTCGTCAAGGTAGAAATACTTCTGTTTCTTATTATTCAGTTCACAAAGGAGAAGAACCTGTTATCTGTGGAGGAAATGGTGCAGGTGCAGTCTTTTTTGTTGGTTGTACTTTGTCATGTGTTTTTTGTCAAAATTACCAGATTAGTCAACAGAGTAAAAAAGGTGACTTTAAAATATTGACAGATACAGAACTTGCAGATATTTTTTTGAATTTGCAAAAAATGGGGGCTTGTAATATTGATTTAGTCAGTCCTGTCCCTCATATACCTGCAATTTTAAGAGGATTATTTGAAGCAAGAAAACTTGGATTAAATATTCCAATAGTATTTAATACTAATTCTTATATTTCAGAAACTGCTCTCGATTTGATTTCAGATATAGTTGATATTTATCTTCTTGATATGAAATATTTTTCTGAGGAAAATTCTTTAAAATATTCAAAAGTAAAATCATATCCTGAAACAGTTCAAAATGCGGTAAAATCTATGTTTAAGAGTAGGGGAGATCTTATTTATAAAGATGATCTATTGGCTAAGGGTTGTATTGCAAGGATATTGCTTTTGCCAAATAAGGCTGAGGAAGCTGAGAAAACTCTTTCTTTTCTTGCTGAAAATGAGATATTTATTCCAATTTCCATAATGGGGCAGTATAATCCAGTTTTCAATGCTTCTAAATATCCTGAAATTTGTGATTTTATTTCGCAAGATCGAATAGAGAGTGTTGTAAAGTTTGCAGAAAAATTGGGATTTTTGGATATTTGGTATCAAAATGTAGAAGCAAATAAAATATACCTTCCTGATTTTACAAAAGCGAATCCTTTTGAAAATGTGTAATGTGTTATTTGTGGGTTATGATTTATTTTAACTTAACGCCTTGTGTTAGTTGATTAATATTTTTAAATATACCAAAATAGCCACTATTTAGAAGCGATGTCATTGCGAGGGAGCTGTGCGACCGTGGCAATCTAAGCCTGTAAATTATTAGTTTTTCTTTCTACTTATGACTCAATTTTAAGTTTTACTTTTTGGGTATAAGATGTTCACTTTAACATTTTTCTCTTTTTATATTTCTAAATTCTATTTAGAATAATTTTATATTTAAGTAATAGCTTTTTTTTTGTTAAATAGTTGTTTTTCAAAAATTGATTTCCGCCCCTCTCTTTATTATACCCCAAAACTTTGTTAAATTGTTAAAATGTGCCTATTTTTGAAGATTATTTAATTGCAAAATTAATAACAAAAATTGATTTCCGTAAAGTGTTTGCTTTTTCTGCATTTACAACAAGGGAACATGGGGGATGGGAAAAGAATTTTTTGTTTTTTCTGCGTTTACAACATGGGGAAAAGAAGAAACTTGTAGCTTTTTCTGCATTTACAACATGGGAACATGGGGAATGGGAAAAGAATTGTTTGTTTTTTCTGCATTTACAACAAGGGGAAAGAAAAAAGAAGGATAAAAATTTAAAAAATATAAAAATAAAAAAGAATTATATGAATTAGGGTGATGTCATGAAAATATCAATTACAGGTTTTGGAGGTTCGGGAAAAACCTCACTTTTTGCAGCATGTACAGGTAAGACAATGGAAGATGCAATCCGTCAATCTGTCGGAGTTGTATCTGTTCCAGATGTCCGTTTAAATAAATTGAGTGCTTTGTTTAATCCCAAAAAGACAGTTTTTACAGCTATTGATTTTTTGGATACTCATGCAATGGATTCACATGTAAAACAGGAAAAAATTTCTCTTTTTGAAACTCTTAGAAGCAGTGATTGTCTTGTTTGTGTAATTTCAGCTTTTCGTCTTATGTCTGATGAAGAAATGATTGATGAATTAAATAGACTAAGGCTTGATATTGTCATAAATGATTTGGATATGGCAATGAAAAGAAGAGAGAGACTTGAGAAAGAAATCAAAATTTGTAAAGATAAAGCAGATAAACAGAAAGAACTCGATTTGATAAATAAAATACAGCCTGTTCTTGAACAAGAAAAATTTTTATATTCTCTTGAATTTTCAAAAGATGAATTGGCTATCATGAGCAATTCAGGATTTCTTTCAAGAAAACCATGTGTCTATGTTGTAAATTATTCCGAAGATACAAAAGACCCAAAAGCTCTCGAAGAAAAAGTAAAAAAACAGCTTGAAATACTTGGCGATCCTTCTCCTGTCATTTCTTTAAATGCTTCTGTTGAATCTGAAATCGCTGTTATGGAGCCTGAAGACAGAGATGAATTTTTAAAAGAATATGGCATTGATGAGTGTGGAAAAGATAAATTGATAAGAGCTGTATATCAGAGAATCAATTATATAACATTCTTCACTGTCGGTGAAGATGAATGTCGTTCATGGAAAATTCCAGTTGGATCAACAGCTGTTGACGCAGCAAGAGCTATTCACACTGATTTGGCAAGAGGTTTCATAAGAGCAGAGGTTGTCGAGACAGAAGATATTCTCAGATTAAAATCAATGCATGAAGCCAAAAAACAGGGCCTTGTAAGACTTGAAGGCAAAACTTATCTTGTCAAAGATGGCGATATAATCAATATTATGTTTAATATTTAAAAAAATTTAACAATTCTTGTCATCTTTATTTTTGGAGATGATGTATTTATAATACATATATTTTTAAAAATATGATATGTATTTACGGAAATTAACTCATTATGTTAATTTAACTCGTTGTGTTAATTATTTTTTAGATATTTAGCAGTTAAAGGAGTTTTTACGGTGTAAGTCACACATTCAAGCTCCTTGCAAGCAAGGAGGAAAAATACAGGAACGATATGTTTTTTTTCCGTAGTAGTTTTGTACAATTAACACAATATATGCGGAAAAAAAAAGAACTAGTGAGCGACTTATACCTAAAAACTAAGAATAATAATTATGGCACTTTATAAGAAAAAATACTATTTTTAATTGGCACAACGATTTAAAATATTATTATTTTTCTTAGGGACTTTACCAACACGCCTTAAAAAAATTGATTTCCTTGAAAAAAAATATAAAAAATTTTAACAATTTTGTTATTTATTTTTTTGTAAATTTGTTTTATAATAACAACAATATCAAAATTTAGAAGAATAAAAATATGAGGTGTAAAATTTATGAACTCCATAGGTTTTAATCCAAGTCTTGCATATATAAATACATCATCTCCAATCGCTTCAGCTACTCCAGCTTCTGTTGCTTCAGTTCCACAAGAAACAACTGAAACACAAGCTCCAGCTGAAACTTTTTCGATGTCATCAGCATCTTCTGTTGCAACTCCTGAAGTAGCCATGAAGCCAGTAACTACTTCTGAAACAAAAGAGATTGGTTCTCCAGTAGCTTTGAAATCTGTTCCTCCTGAGGTAATGGCTTTTAATGAAACACCTTCAAGAGCCTCTGGTGTTACATCAGATGTTGCTTCTTCAGCTCTTCCTTCGACAGTTGGTACAGCTGTTTCAGCAAGTTCTGATTCAATAAGTGGTACTACAACTGTAAATGGTGAGCCTGTTGCTAATTCACATATTCAGTTCTATAAAAATGCCATGAGCCATGAGCCTGAAATTACTGCAATGGTTACAGGTTTAGCAGATCAACAGGATATGGGAACTGAAGGTATTGAATATCGTCTTAAAGGTTGGGATTCATTTATCAGAAAAGTAAAAACAGAGACAAAGACAGATCCTAACTATGAAGTCAAAGACTTGATAAGATATACTTTGACAGCTCCTGCAGATCAACTTACTCAAAGAACTCTTGATACTATGGCTCAACTTGAAAAAGCTGGTTATAAGACAACTATTATAAAAAATACTTGGGATAATCCAGAGAGTGCTTATAAGGGTATAAATACAACAGTTGAATCTCCAGATGGCGTAAAATTTGAATTACAATATCATACACCAGAGAGTTATGCAATGAAAGATCAGACTCACAAACTTTACGAAGAGTTTAGATTGATTGAAGACCCAGAATCACCAAGAGCTTTGGAACTTCAGCGTGAGCAGATGGCAATGACTGCTTCATTACATAGACCAGACGGAGTAGAGCAGATTGTTCCTAAAAATGATTACAAATAATAAATTGTTTGAAATCAATTTTTAAAGTTTTTAGTTTAAGAAAGGTATGTAATAAAAGAACAAATTAGTTGACTTATTACATACTTTTTATTTTATTTCAATTTTCAAAAATATTAAAGTTGGATTAGTATTTTTGAAAATTGCTGTAATTTAGAGTTTAATTTTTATTTATATCATTTTTAGCATGGGGGGGATAGGACAATATGAATAAGAAAGAGACTTATTATCGTCTTTTGGATGAAAAGCATTATAATACCATAGTAAAAGTCGATAGTGTTACACGTTATAAATATGTTCCAGTAAAAGGTTGGGTTGAATCGGCACTTTTTTGGTATTATTTAGATGATAGTAGTGATTTATATGAAAAATATGAAGAAATAACAGCAGATGAAGCTGTAGCAAAATATGGTGTAAAACCTGAGCATATAATGAAAGTTTTACAATATGAATAAATAAAAAAAAGAAAGCCTATGACAAAGTTTTATTTTGTAACAGGCTTTCTTTTTTTTACTGCTGTTCTTGTTTGTATTTTTTATAAATTTCTATCATTTGATAAAAATCAACTACAAATGGCATTACTTCTGCAAATGTATCATCATTATATATTTTTATATTTGATTTTATAAGGCAATATTCAGGAACCAAATTTGTAAATTTTTCATTTATAAAACATGCAAATGTCCTGCATGAGAGCAATCTTCCACCATAAGCAGAACAGCCTATTTGTTCATCAAAAAATGGACATGTTTCCCCTTTTTTTTCTACAGGGCTCTTTGTCAAAAAATCTTTAAATTTTAAGAATTTGTTCCAATCTTTGTTATTTCTTTTGACATACTCTTCCATATAGTCAATTTCCAGTTCAGAAGCACCTAAATTTGCAATTTTTTTGCAACATAAGTTACATTCTTTACATGGATTTCCTTCATAGGAAGGCATATATTTATTCATATTTTCATAAAATTGTGTGATTGTATCATAAATATTGTCTTGCATAATTTTTGCACCTGTTTTTTATATTTCTTTTACAGTTATATATATTTCTTTTACATTTATATATTGTAAATTTTTTTCTGTACTTTGTTTATTTGCAAGTCTGTATAAATCGGCTTCTGCACAGGCTAATCCTGCAGAATTAGCATATTTAAATGAAGTCAAAATATCTTCATTTTTCATTCTGTTCATAAGATAGACAGCAAACATTGAATCACCACAGCCACAACAGAGATTTTTATTTATTACTGTTTTATCAATATCTGCTTTATATATTTTTCCTTCTGCAAAAAGAATTGATCCATTTGATGAATCAGATATTATTATCTCTTTTCCATTATTTGTCATATCTTTTAATGAATATGTATCTTCTAATTTATTTAATTTGAAATCAAATAGGGGAGAGATTTCTGAAATATCTGCTTTTAGGTATTTAAAATCTGTTTTTATTGCTTCTTTTATATTTTTTGAAGAAACATCAAGAGCAAGTTTAATATTTTTTGCTTTTATATTTTCTGATATATATTTATAAAAATATGAATCCATTCCATTTAGAAGAGAACCGCCAATATATAAAATATCATTTTTTATGCAGTGTGGAATTATCCATTCTGCAATTTGTGATTGTTCTTCGGTGGTGCAGTTTTCAGTATTTGGAGGCAGAAAATTAAATTTGTATCTGTTTTTTTCTATGTCTTCAAAAATAATATTTGTTCGAGTTTCGCCTTTTATATTTCTTGCACTAAATGGGATATTAAATTCTCTGCAAAGGTTGGCGAGTTTTTGACCATTAAATCCTGCTGTGCAGAATAATGATGTTGTTTGAAATCCAAATGATAGGAGAACTCTTGAAATATTGATGCCTTTGCCACCTGGAAAATATTCTTCCTTTGTTGTTTTTGCTATTTCGTTTGGAGATATTTTTTCTGTGGTTAGTGCGTATAAATCTATAGCTGGATTTGGTGTAAATGTAACTATTTTCATTTTTTTAAGTTGTTGTTTTTTAGTTTTTGTTATTTTACCATGAAATAGAAAATAAAGCAAATAAAAGAGTGATTTTTTTGTTCTCTGCCGAATGTTATTTAGTCGTGTTGGTAAACTTTATTTTTGCATATTTAAAAGTTATTATAAACTATCCAATATATGCCTGTACACTGCCACTTTGTCATTGCGAGGCGTAGCCGTGGCAATCTAAGCCTGTAAATTATTATTTACTTAAAAATTGTTTACTTAAAAATTGAGTCGATCGTCTCTATTTAGAATGAGATGCGTGATTTACTTAATAAATTACTAAATTTTTGTTTAGTGTCGAAGTCTCTTTTGTTATAGAAAGTTCACTTTTTAATAAAAAATGACGACGGATGACACTGACTAAAAAAAACGGACGATACCGACGGAAGAGACGACGAAGGAGGAAACATGAAACCTATTATGTTTAGAAGAAAGAGTGTATGTATGGGCGATGATGTAAATAATGGACCATATACAATTAAAATGCCTGATTCTGCTACACTTGGCGACTTATTAAATGTTGTTCTACATGGTGGAAATGGTAATGATTGGCCGATTCCATATACTGGTGCAGATAGTTTTTGGGTTATAAAAACAAACATAGGCAAAATTGCAGATATTTACACAGATTCAATGGGTGAGTGGCATATTGATTCCTGTGATATAGGCAAAGATACTAAACTTTCAACACTTGACATAGAATGGGTATTTGGCGATAGAGGATGAGTTCAGTTTCATATTCAAAGGGAACATCAAAAGGTATAATAAAATGGGCAAGAAAAAGAAAAAAAATAGCAATTCTACACTTAATGTTTGGGACATTGAACCGATAGACATAGGCTTCATAGAAGATGAAAATAATAAGTGGATTTATAAAGGTAGAATAGAGTCTTGGGAACTTAGTACTTTTAACATTACATGGTATGGATTAGATAAATATGGCTATATTTTTGAATGTGATTCTAATTTTACTTGGCAGGTTCCTGACTTTGTCGTTGCAAGTAAAAGTGAATGTAATACCTTATTAGATTGTTTTTTTGATGAGAAAATTCAAAAAAGAATTTTTCACTATGAACTTTTAACTGAAAAAGATGAACATTATTACTTATTTGATAAAAACGAATTTAAAAAATATCCTTATTATTATAAAAAAATAGATGAAACTAATCCTGAAAATCCTCTACACATAGACCAATTACCTGATGATATAAGGAATATTATGAAAACACATGAAATTAAAATTGATGCACATAATACAAAATATTTTTTTATTCCAGACACGAAGTTTTATCAAGAGCAACAAAATAAAAACAATAAAAAAAGTAAAGAATAAAAAAATAAAGCAATTAAATGAAATATGGTTCAAAGGGAATTTTAAAAAAATGGAAGATGATAAATCAAAAAAAATAATGGCTAGTGAATATGAAGGCTTTATTAATTCTCTCAAAGTACCAAAAGGCTATAAATCAACAGACTTAATTGAATATGAAGACTTTTTATATAAAAAATATAAAGCCTTGCTTGATGAAGAAGAATTGATTCCTAAAGAAGAAAATATCAATGAATTAATTGATTTGAAAATTAAAGATGTTCTTGCAGTATTGTTAGAAAATTTTGATGGATTTCGTATATATGGATTTTATATATATATTACGCAAAATGCAGAAGAAGCTGAAAAAATATTTTATAATTCTGAAACATTTAAGTTATTACAAGATATGAACACTGGTTTATATAAAGAAAGTGTAAATTTTATTCGTGATATTTTTATAGATGAGATAACATATGGAGTAGTTATTCAAAAAGAATATCTCAATTTAAAAAGAACATTAGACAAACTAAAAGATACGAATAAAATGCCCAATAGAGAAAAAGAAATAGAAGAATATGAAAATTTTTTATATAAAAAACATAAGGCATATTGGGAAGAAGAGGAAAAAAAAGAAAAAATAAGCGAAGAATCAATGGATTCTGAAGAAGAAAAGGCTATTTTGAAGTTAATGAAAGATAATGGACTTGATAGATTTGAAGCAGAAGATGTATTTTATAAATATGGTACAATAGAAGTTGCCAAAGAATCAATGGATGAGACTGCTGAAGATGTTGTTTTACTATTAATGAAAGACACTGGATTAAGTAAAGAAGAATCAGAAAATTTATTACATAAATCCAAAGTCTATAAATTGATACAAAACATAGGCACAGGAATGCATGAAGAAGACCCTTATTTTATTTATGAGACAATGTTACAAGATGAAATGAAATATGGTTCTATAGTTCAAAGGGAATTTTAAGTCATTACAAAAAACAAATAGCTTGTCTGAACGACTATTCAGGCAAGCTATTTTGTTTTTTTGTAAAAGTACAATAAATTTGTAAATAAAATAAAATTTATATATTTAATGTTAATTTTGAACTAAACTTAAAATTTTTATTTTCCTAAATTTTGAGTGTTTTATAATAAATCAACATTAAGCAGAAAATAAAAGTCTCCCTTTAAGGGAGATTTAGAGGGTAGCCCAGATGTTAAGGTGCTGGCAAGCACCGAGAGATGATCCCCTCAAGACTGAGGGGTAGGGGAGTTGAAACCTATTTTTTCATCTTTATTACTTCTTCAGCCATTGATTCTGGAAGTCTTTCATAATTCAAGAACTCCATTGAGAAATTGGCTCTTCCACTACTCAAACTTCTTAGTGTTGTTGCATATCCAAACATCTCTTTTAGAGGTACAGTTCCATTAATTTTTTGAGAACCTTTTCTGAATCTTCTCATATTTGAAACTTTTCCATACTCCGCCATGTAGGCTATATGCTTACTTATAGTCTAAAATTTGGATTATATAGTAGAATATAAATATAATATATAGTTGAACCTTTTTTTACATAAAAATTCATATTTTTTTAACTTTTTATTAATTTTTTATTAACAATATCTATGAAATTTTTATTGTGATTATTTTCTTTATATGTTAAATTTAGTTATATGTTAAATTTAGTTTAGCAGTTAAAATCGATTGCTAAAAAAATAAGTTTTATTATGGAAAGGAGACTTAATTTTATGTCTGTTAATACTATTAAAATGAATATTAATGGTGTTGAAATAGCAAATCGTATTTTAGACCATAGAGAATGTATAAAACATTTTTTTGCATTGCATTATTATATCTACAATAATATGTATATGCTTGATTATCCTCCAGAATCGTTGTTTGATGATTTTATTTTACAAGAAGAAAATGAATGCTTATTAGAACGACATAATGAATCTTTAGATATTGTCGCATTACATCGAAAATGTGCTAAGCATTTTATTGAAGTACATTATTATATAAATAATAATATCTGTATGCTTGATTATCCTCCAGAATTGTTGTTTGACAATTCAATTTTGCAAGAAGAAAATGAGTGCTTATTAGAACGGACAGAAGATTACGGTTTAGAAATAGAAGCTATTGAAAAATTAAAAGATAAAATAGAAAAAACTAAAGAAGAATATATACAAAGAAAAATAAAAAAGCGTCCTCCTGCTTTTGTTGGAGGCTATGATAAAGAAACTAAATATGTTTATGCAGATTACTCAAAAGCCCCTCCTGAAAAAATACACAAACAATTGCAAGAGCTTGTTGACATTAAAGTTAAAGAAGACAAAATTGCTCCAGTTGGTCAAACAAAAATTGATAAAGAAACTAATAAAAAAAGCAACACTACAGGTGGATGTGCTGAATTTCAGGTGGTAAATGAGATATTATTACATAATGAAAAATTTTATAGTGATAGTAAAGAAAATAATATCGATAATATCAGATTAACTTTTGCAGTTAGATTAAAACCTCAAGAAAAACTTATGTTAAAATTAATGAGAACAGGATTATTAGAAAGTACAGGATTCGATGTCGAAAAAAAATGGTTTGCAATGCTTAATTATACGGCAACTGAGCATTTACCTTACTGTGATAATTGTAAATTTATGTTTGAAGGAAAGCCTACACTAAAAGAAAGTTTTATTTAAAATAAAAGGAGAATTTTATAAGATGAGAATATCAGAACATGATATTTATTGTTGTGAAAATTGGTGGCATGCTGTTGACAAAAATGGCTATATTTTTTGTTGTATAACTTCTGGAACCCCTAATATTCCAGAATTTGCATGTTTAGATGATGATAAAAATAATTTTCTAAATAAATTTTTTATATTCGATTTTGATAAAGAAAAAAATTTGGAAAATTTTGATTCAATTCCTGATGAAGTATTTAAAAAAATAATACTTGATACTTTTATAGAAGATGATAATTTTATACTTGCTCTAAAAGGTATTACTTCTTTTGATACAATAGTTAAATATCTTAACCCAAAAAGAAGAGCTGAATTTGATAAATATCCATATTGGTATAAAAAAGTGACACAACCAATTGAATTATTGCATTTCGATCAACTTCCTGAAGATATTCAAAAAATAATGGATTCCCGTAGAATGAATGATGTTGATGTAACTAAAACTGATTATTTCTTTGTTCCTGCTAATCCCAATTACTAATTGTGAAATCATAGCATAACAAAAAACAAATAGCTTGTCTGAACGACTATTCAGGCAAGCTATTTTGTTTTTTGTTACCACGCTAACAGGCTATTTCTTTTCATTAGCCATCTTCACAACTTCTTCAGCCATTGATTCTGGAAGTCTTTCATAATCCAAGAACTCCATTGAGAAATTGGCTCTTCCGCTACTCAAACTTCTTAATGTTGTTGCATATCCAAACATCTCTTTTAAAGGTACAGTTCCATTAATTTTTTGAGAACCTTTTCTGAATCTTCTCATATTTGAAACTTTTCCTCTTCTTCTTGTGAGATCTCCAATAATATCGCCTAAATATGAGTCAGGTGAGTTGATTTCTATCTTCATTATTGGTTCAAGAAGAACAGGAGATGCATGCTTAAATGCGTCTTTAAATGCCATTGAACCACAAGTTCTGAATGCCATTTCTGAAGAATCGACAGGGTGATAAGAACCATCGAGAAGTGTAACTTTGACATCAACTACAGGATATTTTGCTATTGTTCCTTCTTCGAGTGCGTCAATGATACCCTTTTCAACAGCAGGAATATATTCTCTTGGAATATCTCCACCTTTGACAACTTCGTTAAATTCAAATCCTTTGCCTGGATTTGGCTCAATTCTGATTATGCAGTGAGCATAATGACCTTTACCGCCAGTCTGTTTAGCATATTTTGTATTTGAATTTCCTTCTGTTGTGATTGTCTCTCTGTAAGAGATTGAAGGCTCGCCTGCTTGAACAGGTACTTTAAATTCGGTTCTGATTCTATCAATTATTATTTCAAGATGAAGTTCTCCCATTCCAGAGATAATGGCTTCCTCTGTCTCTTCGTCAAAATGATAAGAGAATGAAGGGTCTTCAAGATGAAGTTTATTTAGAGCATTTCCAAGTTTATCTCTTTCCTGTCTTGAATCAACTATTGCTTTTACACTTATAACTGCAGGTGGTACTGTTATATTTTCAAGAATAATTGGAGCATTTTGATCGCATAGAGTGTCGCCTGTTGTTGTTGATTTCATACCTATGAGAGCAACAATATCGCCAGCTTGTGCTTCCTCTATTTCTTCTCTGTCTTTTGCAAAAATTCTCAAAATTCTGCCAATTCTCTCTCTTTTTTTCTTTGTTGAATTCCAAACCATGTCCCCTGTCTTAATTTTACCAGAGTAAATTCTTATAAATGTCTGTTGACCTACAAATGGATCATGAATGATTTTAAATGCAAGAGCTGAGAATGGAGCAGATGGAACAGGTTGTCTTGTAAGTGATTTTTCTTTGTCATCAGGACTGTATCCAAGAACTTTACCAGCTTCTGTAGGAGCAGGTAAGTAATCAACTATTGCATCGAGAAGAGGTTGTATACCCATATTTTTGTAGGCAGCTCCACAAAATACAGGAGTGAACAGTGCTTTATGAACACAATCAGCAGTTACTTTTCTTATTAAATCTGAAGAAATTTCTGAGTCTTTTCCTTCGAGATATTGTTCCATTATCTCATCATTGAATTCTGATAACTTTTCGAGCATTATGTTTCTGTATTTTTTTGCACTTTCGAGTAGTTCCTCAGGAATATCTTTTACTCCATTGTTTCCCTCTTCATAAGAGACTAAAAACATGTCGATTAAATCGACTATTCCCAAGAAATCTCCATCTTTATACCAAGGAATTTGATATCTTACAGGATTTGCTCCCAACATCTCATCCATCATATCAATAGTTTTATTAAAATCAGCTCCTTCACGGTCCATTTTGTTGATAAAGGCGATGTGAGGAGTTCCAAATTTTTGTGCTTGATTCCATACTGTCTCTGACTGTGGCTGAACACCGCCGACTGCACAGAAAACTGCAACAACTCCGTCTAGAACTCTTAGAGATCTTTCGACTTCGAGCATGAAATCGACATGGCCAGGAGTGTCGATTAAATTTAATCTGTGTTCTCGCCAATTACAGCATATAGAAGCAGAGGCAATAGTAATTCCTCTTTCTTGTTCCTGTTTCATGAAGTCCATTGTTGCTTCTCCATTGTGGACTTCTCCTAATTTTCTCAAAAAACCAGTATAGAATAAAATTCTTTCTGATACTGTTGTTTTTCCAGCATCTATGTGGGCTATTATTCCAAAATTTCTTACTTTACTTAATGACATATTTATTCCTTATATATATTATCTCTTCTCTTATATTTACTTTAATTTTGAATTATGCCATTTTTCACAAAATATGTCAATACTTTTTTCTTGTGAAAATATTTTTATTTTTGTAACATTTTGTTAATTGAATTATTTAAATAAGTGTGTTATATTATAAATGTCATATTGACATGTTTTTTTATATAATTACAGGTGATTTTGCTGGATTATTATAAAAAATTAGAGAAAGGAGAAGTTGCTCAAAAAATATATTTTAAGATTGTAGATATTATTTATCTACTATGTAGCTGTAGAGATATTTAAGAGTCTATAATTTGATAGTGAAGAGTATTTCTGATTATCAATGAATTATATTTGATTGTTTTTTGAGTGGCAGTTATATAGATTATGTTAGGAATGAATATGGGATTTGTACCAGGCTTTATGCCTCCACCACCTCCACCAATGGGAATGCCTGTTGGATTTGGTGGAATGAGACCTCTTGGAATGCCAATGATTGGCAGACCATTTGTCATGGGTTGTGGTGGTCTTGCAGGCGGTCTTCTCGGTGCTAATTTAGGTGGAATGACAGGAACCATGGTTGGCGGAGGAATCGGAAGCCAAATCGGTGGAATGCTCGGACATAGTATCGGTGGATTTAGTGGTGCTGCTCTCGGTTCAGCTTTAGGTGCATTTACAGGCGGAATGCTTGGCGGTGCAGTTGGAAGTAATGTCGGTTGGCATGTAGGCTCAGGAATGATTTTCTAAATTAAGCCTTTTATAATGAGTTTTGAATGGCTGTCATAACTCTTAGCTATGACAGCTCATTTATTTTTATTATTTTCTTTGTTCTTGACATTCTTGTTATATTTTGATAATATTAAGAAGTTTTTTTTTGGGAGGATAAACTCAATGACTCAAGATCCACTTTTTGAATTGACTCGTTCGCCTCAACTCAATGTTCTTATTAATAGAACAAAAGAATTTTATGAAAATACTATAACAGATGCCGAGTTTAAGGAAAGTATAAAAACTTTAAATTCATTTAGAAGAGAATTTAGATCATTTTTGAGAGAGCAGATAAAGTTTAATGCCATGACTTCTACAATGAAGCAACAGACAGAAATTATTGAACAGTCTCTTGAGAAAATAAGAGAAGGTCTTGAAGAGATGTATTCTTATTTCAATGATAGGAAGCAGGAACACATAGATTCAGGACTTACAAAATGCAAATCTGCTTTTGAAAAATTACATGACTCTATTGAATCAATACAAAAAGAGGAAAAAGATACCCAAAAAACTTATTCTAAAGCTCCTCTTCAGAATGAATTGATGAGAATTGGGTATGCTTTAATTGATGGCAAAGTATCTCCTGATGCTTTTAAAATCAAACTCGATTCTTTGAAAAATTCACTTAGAATGTATTATGGTTATTTTGATAAAATAGTTCCTCAGCCTTCAGAAACAGAATTTTTCAAAGAAAATGGTTCTATTATAAAAAGTTGTGTCAGAGATTATATAAAAGCCCTTGAAGAAGTCGGTATATTTTTTAAAGATTTGAATACCGAACATATAAAAGTTGGGCTACAAAAATCAAATGAAGCTGCTGAAAAATTGATGGATTTTCAAAATCGCTTAAATGAGCTAAAATCTGTCAAAAATTGTTTTAGATGTGGCACAAAAAATTTGGCTTCTGCTAAAATTTGTTCATCCTGTGGAGCAACTCTTCCTGTTATTGGTGAGGAAGAAGGCGGAGAAAACATAGATGTTAGAGTTGATGAAGATAATAACATAAATAATACAAATCATGTTCAGACAGAGCTTACAAAAAAAGTGTCTGATCTCGTTGCAGATTTTAAAAGTAGAAAAATATCTTCATCAGAAGCAAAGAAAAATTTAAATCAAATAATAGATTCAGTTGTACAAACTAAAAAAGATAAAGATAAATTTAAACTTCCAAGTGATTTAAATGAAGATAATGAATATACATCAATATTTAACAAAATGGAAAATTTGATGATTTCTGGATTAAATGAAATGGAAGATGGTTTGAGAAAAATTGAATCTTGTTTTGAAATTGAAGATGATTCTCAAATTGATTTTGCTCTTGAACAATTCTTTTTTGGGGCAGATAATCTCTCAAAAGTTGTTGTCATGTCAGAGAGTTTAAAAGATAGTTAAATGAAACCAGCTGAAATATTTGAGAAAATATTCAAAGAAAAATTAATTTTTAATTCAGATAAATTACAATTTATATCCTCAGTTATGTCTTGTTTTAGAGATATTCCTTATGAAAATATTTCTAAAATAAATCTATTAAAACCGACATTGAGAACTCCTGAAATTGTTATGCATGATTTTGAAAAGTTTGGGTTAGGGGGGACTTGTTTTTCCTTAACTTGGCTTTTAAAAATCGTGCTAAATTATTTTGGGGAAGAATTTGCAGTATATTCTGCAGATAGAACTTATGGAGAAAATACACATTGTGCAGGAGTTTGGACTGATTCAAATGGTGCTAAATATCTCCTCGATGTTGGTTATCTTATTTTTACCCCTGTTTTAATTCCTCAAAATGAAAAAGAATCGGAATTTTCTTTTGGTTCTTTTGATTTTAAAATTGTCAATTCAAATTCAAGACTTCAAGTGTATTCCAAGACAAAAAATGCTGATTATAAATTTCGATATGTCATAAAAATGGATAAGATTTCAGATTCAGATTTTATGGATATATGGATAAAAAGTTTTGAATTTGCTATGATGAATAATATCATTGTCAATAAATATTTAGGTTCTGATTTGGTATATATAAAAGATTGTAGAATAAATTTTACAGGAAAAGCAAAAAAAGTTTCGCAAGATGAAGTAATCAATTTTATTTCAGAATTGGGAATTTCATCAACTGAAACACAAAAGGCTTTTGAAAAGATAAAAAAAGATGGAAAAAGTTAAATTATTTTACGCAATTTTATTTAATGATACAGATATATTGGAAAAGGCAAAAGAACTCCTCATTAAAAAATGGGGAGCTATTGATTTTGTCAGTAAGCCATTTCCTTTTGATGGCACTTCCTATTATGAAGAAGAAATGGGAAAAGACCTTTCGAGAATTTTTGTCTCTTTTGATGAATTACAGGCTCCTTCTATTTTGCCTGAATCAAAAAATGTAGCTACTGAGATAGAAAATGTTTTTGCTATTGATGGAAAAAGAAAAATAAATCTCGATCCAGGTTATCTCGATTATGCAAAACTTGTGCTTGTAAGTGGAAAATATGCCCCTCATAAACTTTGGATAGCAGATGGTATGTATGCAGATTTTACACTTATCTATTCAAAGGGAAAATTTCAAAAGTTCAACTGGACTTTTCCTGATTTTGCTAAGGGTATATATGATTCGTCTCTTTTAAAAATAAGGGAATTGTATAAAAAGAAAGTCAATTCAAGTCGGTAAATAGAGCGTGTTGGTAAATTGTTTTCGCAACTTTTTGGGTGCAAAGAGGAGAAGCGGAAATCAATTTCCGTAACCAAGATAGCCTCTATTTATAGGTGATGTCATTGCGAGGGAGCTGTGCGACCGTGGCAATCTCAAAGGCTTAATTTAACAAAAATTATTTTTTATGAGAGAAGGACGGCTGAAGAGCCAGAAGAGGAGAGAAAATGGCAAAGAAAAAAGTTGAAGAACTCACAATAGAAGAAAAATTACAAAATGCACTTATACCAGAAAAAGACCAGCCTTATAAAATCCCTCAAAATTGGTGTTGGGTAAAAATTATGAATATAGGTGAAGTAGTTACAGGAAGCACACCAAATACAAAAGAAAAATCATATTTTGGAGGAAATGTTCCCTTTATAAAACCTGCAGACATTGATCAAGGAAGATATATTATATTTTCTAAAGATACATTAAGTGAAGAAGGAAAAAATGTATCTCGTCCTGTACCTAAAGGGTCAACTTGTATATGTTGTATAGGTACAATAGGAAAATGTGGATACTTAATGGTTGATGCTGTAACCAATCAACAAATAAACACAATTATTCCTTATAAGATAGTAAATAGCTTATTTGTTTATTATTATTGTATTAGTGATTATTTTCAATGTACCATAATTAATAACTCTTATGCAACAACTATATTTATAATAAAAAAATCTAAAATGTCAAGTTTACCCTTTCCTCTTCCTCCATTAGCAGAACAGGAGAGGATAGCAAATAAACTTGATAATTATATTTCTAAACTCGATGAGGCAAAAGAAAAATTAGAAAAAGTTGTTGATACTTATGAATTTAGAAAATCTGTAATTTTACACAAAGCATTTACTGGTCAACTGACTAAAAATTGGCGAAAAGAAAATAAATTTGAATTAGATGATGATATAAAAAAGAAAGCAATAACTAAAGATTCAATGCTACCTGATGAATATCTATATGAAATTCCTGAAAATTGGCGTTGGGTTAGATTAGGTAATATAGGAGAAATAGTTACAGGAAGTACACCCAATACAAAAGATAAATCTTATTTTGGTGGAAATGTTCCTTTTATAAAACCAGCAGAACTTGATCAAGAAGAAAATATAATATCATCTACAGAAACATTGACAGAAAAAGGCAAGAATATTTCTCGTCCTGTTAGAAAAGGTTCAACTTGCATTTGTTGTATTGGTACAATAGGAAAATGTGGATACTTAAGAGTAGAAGCAGTCACTAATCAGCAGATTAATACAGTAATTCCTTATGATTTTCTTGATGATTTATTTGTATATTATTATTGTTGTAGTAAGTTTTTTAAGAAAGTTATAAGAACATCAAAATTACCTTTTCCTCTTCCACCCATTGAAGAACAGAAAGAGATTGTAAAAATTCTTGATTCTTTTTTGACAAAAGAAAAACAGGTTAAAGAAATAGCAGAAAAAGAGATAGAGAGAGTTGAGGAGCTAAGGGAAAATCTTTTAACTCGTGCATTTGGTGGAATCCTTGGAACAAATAATCCAAATGAAGAAAATTCAATCGAATTATTAAAAACAGTGCTGTAACTAGAAGCTCCCTCGCAATGACAAAGTGGCAGTGTACAGCTATATATTGGATAGTTTATAGCAAATTTTTATTTACTTATTTTTTAAAATCAAATAGCAAAACGAGTTAAATTTAAATTTATAAATACAATTTCTAAGATTTGTACCGCACAAAAGTTGCTATTGGAAAGTTTAACATGCTCTATTATTGTTCAATTTGACTTGACGACTTAATAATAAAATTTAAAGAATTTGGAGAAGAATAAAAAAAAAATGAATAGACATAAAATGCCTGAACAGGACCCAAATATAAGAAAGAATAATTTTGAGGAAGTTGCTCTTGGATATGATGAAGAGACAGCTGTGGAAGAAGCAAAAAGATGTCTTCAGTGTAAAAATCCACAGTGTAGAAAAGGCTGTCCTGTCCATGTAAACATTCCTGAATTTATAAAGAATATAAAAGAAAGAAAATTTGATACAGCAATTTCTGTTATAAAAGAATCAAATTCACTTCCTGCCGTATGTGGAAGAGTTTGTCCACAGGAAAATCAATGTGAAAAACATTGTGTATTGGGAATTAAAAATGAGCCTGTCGCAATAGGAAATTTAGAGAGATTTGTGGCAGATAAAGACCTTGAAAAGGCAGAAGAACCACAAAAAATAGAATTTAAAGAAAATGCTCCAAAAATTGCAATAATTGGCTCTGGTCCAGCAGGTCTATCCGCAAGTGGAGACCTTGTAAAATTGGGTTATAAAGTTACAATATTCGAGGCATTACACAAAGCAGGTGGAGTTTTGTCTTATGGAATCCCTGAATTTAGACTTCCAAAAGATAAGATCGTTAAAAAAGAGATAGAAAATTTGGAAAAATTGGGTGTTGAAATAAAATTAAACTCAATAGCTGGAAAGTTATTTTCTATAGATGAACTTTTTGAAGAAGGTTATAGTGCTGTTTTTGTCGGAACTGGTGCTGGTCTTCCACATTTCATGAATATAAAAGGTGAAAATTTTAATGGTGTTTATTCTGCCAACGAATTTTTGACAAGATGTAATTTGATGAAAGCATATAAATTTCCTGAATATGCGACACCTATTTCTGTTGGAAAAAATGTTGCTGTAGTTGGTGGTGGAAATGTTGCTATGGATTCAGCAAGAAGTGCAAAAAGACTCGGAGCTGAAAAAGTTTTTATCATATACAGAAGAAGTGAAGAAGAACTTCCTGCAAGAAAAGAAGAAGTCAAACATGCCAAAGAAGAAGGCATAGAATTTTTGTTGTTGTCAAATCCTGTTGAAATAATAGGATATGATAATGGTTGGGTAAAACAAATAAAATGTATAAAAATGGAATTGGGAGAACCTGATTCTTCAGGAAGAAGAAGACCTATAGAAATCAAAGATTCTGAATTTACAGTTGATGTTGATTCAATTATAATGGCAATAGGACAAGGGCCAAATCCTGTTTTATCATCTTCATCTCCAAATTTACAATTAAATAAAAGAGGCAATATTATTGTTAATGAGGAAACTCTTGAAACATCTATTGAAAATGTCTTTGCAGGTGGCGATATTGTAACAGGTGCCGCAACAGTTATACTTGCAATGGGGGCAGGTAAAAAAGCAGCAAAAGCAATAGATGAAAAATTGAAAAATCAAAGGGAAAAGTAAGAAGAAAAGTAAATATAAAAATATAATTGTATTTATTTTTGGAGAAAAAGTTATATGACAATTAATGAAGAACTTTTGCCTAAAGAACGAAAAAAAAATGGCTTTGATATTGTAACTGTTTTATTTTTATTTATGTTTGTATTTACATTCATATGTTGTTATTTATATACAATGAGACTTGAAGTTGAAGTAGATCACCAAAAAAAAGAAATTGCTGAATTACAAGCGAAAATTGAGCAAGAAAAAAAAGGATTTGAAGATATAAAAAAATTAAGAAAGAATATTATTGAATTAAAAAATGATATAGTTTTTTATAATATTGGTGGTCAAGAGATTTTTGGTGAATTATCTTCTCTTATTCCAAATAATATGAAGTTAAATGATATTTCTATAACTTTTTCTAAGGATCACTCTAAGCCTTCGACATTAACACTTTCTGGAGTCGTTATTGAAAAACAAGGAACTAAACCTGACGAATCTGTTTCTAATTTTGTAAAAAACATAAAAAAATCAAAATATTTTAAAAATACCACAATTACGAATAATCCGACTAAATCTAAAACTACTAAAGATAAATATTATTGGAATATAGAAATTAAATACAATGATGAAGTTTAAAGGAGTTGACAAAATATGGGACTTATTCCAAATATAATGAAAATATTTATTGGATTAATTGTAATTGTTTTTATTGTTGCTATATTTTGGGCTACTTCTTGGCGAACACAAATGGAAGAAATTAAATATTGCAAAAAGATGATTGTAGAAGAAAACTATAGGTTAGATCAAATTCGCAGAGATAAAGAAGAAATACCTAAATTGATTGCAATGATAAGGCATTTGCAGGCAGAGTTTCAAACAGTTAAAGTACAGCTTATAGCAGATTTTAACGATGCAGAAAAGCCACTTGTTAAAAAACAGAAACAAATTATTGAACAACAAAAGAAACAAAAATAACAATAAAGGTTTAATAATATGGATGAAATTTTAAAAATATTCGGTGGAGGCGGTGGAGAGGAAGATAATTCCAACTCCAATTTTGGGCAATCCTCACAGCAACAGGGAGGAAGAAGTCGTGAACAATCTCTTCCAGGAGGTGGAGGAGTTTGGGAATTTGAAATGCCTGATGGTGGGATTCAAGAATGGCAACAGCAACAGAGACAGCAGGAACAGAGAAGAAGCAATGTATATAATCTTCCTGCTCCTGAAGCAGACCGTTCTGGAATGCCTATGCAACAACCAATGCAAGACATGGATATGAACCAAAATAATTTTCCGCCTGAATATGAGCTTGAACCTGGAATTGAAAATGCCTCTTCTTTTGCTGTACCAGGTGGTGTACCTTCTTCTGAAATACAAGTAACAGAAAGTACAATAGAAGGATACATGAAGACCATGGGCATTATGTCTGAAAAAGTGGATACATGCCTTTGGACGATGAAATATGAAGGTGGAGCTAAAGATTACGATGTTTATATCGAATTGACAGCTACTTCAGTTAGGATAGTCCTTCCAATATTGGAAAGAGTTAGAGATGTATGCAGAGAGAAAGTTTGGTATCATCTTTTGAGATTGAATTATGTTACAGATGATATTGTTATTGGATTAAATAAAAGAGATGAAGTTTTTATGACTTCTGTTATACCTATAAAATATATATCTTATGATGATTTTAAAAAATCATTGACATATATTTTTACAATGGTTGATGAATTATATCCTGAATTATTATTCTTATCACAAAAGACAACTGCCGTTTCAAGTTTTCTCCAAGAAGGAGGAGGAGCAAAATAAGCGTGCAGGTTAAAAAAAATGTTATTTTGATTATGTTGGGCTGTTTTATTATAAGATTTATCTTTATTTTTGCAAAAGATATTTCTGTTGATGAATCAGCTCTTCTTTTTATTTCTAAATATCCACTTTTTGAAATAGTAAATGTAATGAGATCTTGTGGTGAAGTTCACCCTCCATTATATTTCTTTTTTTGCCATTTTTGGCAGATGTTGGGAAATAGTGAATTTATTTTAAGGCTGTCGTCTGTTATATTTTCTTCACTTTCAGTTCCCATTATTTGGCTTTTGACTTTTGAAATATCTAAATCTGAAAAAATATCATATTTAGCAACAATATTATTTTGCATTTCCTCTTTTGATATAGAATTTGCATGTGAATTTCGCATGTATTCCTGTTTAACTTTTTTATTTTTGTGTGCCATTTATACTTGTTTAAAATATTTAGATACAGAAGAAAATAAATATTTGATTGCAAACATAATAGTAGGATTAATTGGGGTATCTGTTCATTTTCTTTTTATATTTTGCATATTGGCAGAATTGATAATATATTTATTAAACAAGAAAATAAAAGATTGTCTATATCAATTAATTCCAATAAGTCTATTTTGTTATTATTTTTTCACAACAAAAAGTCAGGATATGACTATAAGAGAAACACCTGATATGTGGCATTTGGTGATGTTATTTTCAAAAATGTTAGCAGGTGAGGGGTTTTTGCCTACTTATGGAATTGCTGATCCTTGGGATGAACCTATTTTAATATTCGGGGGAATAGGATTATTGTTTTTTATTCCTTGTTTTTTGTTATATTTGGATAAATCAAAATATTTATTGATTACATTGTCCTCTTTTTTTATACCTGTATTTCTTTTGTCTTGTTTTACAAATATAAAGATATTTGAGTATAAATATTTTGTTGTTATGTTTCCTTTTTTCATAATAACTATAAGTATTCTGATAACCAAGTTAACTCAGAGTATGAACTTTACTCTCCTTTTTTTGTTGATATTTATACCAGCAAATATTTTTTCTTCAATATCCCTATTTTATGATTCTAATTTTAAAGGTCCAGATTGGAGAGCAACAGCTCAATTTATAGAAAATAATTGTAAAGAAGATGAATTGGCAGTTGTATTTCCTTCAATGATGAGTTTGCCTGTAGATTATTATTTGAAGAGAAAAAAACAATTACTTCCTGCAAATAAAATAGACAAAAATTTTGTTGAAATTGCAAGTGGGTTTAAAAATATTTGGTTTTGTTCTCTAACAAATCATCCTTATGTATTAAAAGAAAAGCCAAATGAAATACTTCAATATATTTATGTGGAAAAGAAAAAAATAGAAATTGAATCTCATCAAAGTAAAGATTCAATTTCTATAGTTAAGTATAGTATATAGCTTTTATTGAAATAATATTGATGATAAGTATCTTTCACCTGTATCAGGTATGATAACGACGACATTTAAATTTTTATCTTCTTGTCGCTCTATTGCCTTTAAACCTGCACAAAAGGCAGCACCACCAGAAAAACCACAGAAAATACCGTATTTTTGAGCTAAAATTCTTGCATGTGAAATTGATTCATCGTTTGTTATTTTTTCAACTCTGTCAATCATTGACAAATCGAGTGTTTTGGGGATAAATCCAGCACCTATTCCTTGTATTTTGTGTGAACCTGATTTTATTTCTTCGTTTGCCAATTTTTGACTTATCACAGGAGAAGTTGCAGGCTCAACAGCTATTGAACAAATCTTTTTTTGTCTGTCAATTTTTATGTATTGTGATACTCCACTAAATGTGCCACCTGTACCGACACCTGCTACAAAAACATCAATATTTCCATCGAGATCATCCCAAATCTCAGGACCTGTAGTCATTCTGTGTATTTTTGCATTT
Organism: uncultured bacterium; assembly: GCA_902790465.1. Lineage (GTDB taxonomy): Bacteria > Vulcanimicrobiota > CADAWZ01 > CADAWZ01 > CADAWZ01 > CADAWZ01. The sequence continues at coordinate 83,392 of CADASF010000005.1, forward strand.
ACAGGATTTTCAAATTGGTTAGGAATGAAATATTTATCGCTTTCGCTTGCAAGTTTTTTTGCTTCATTGACAGAACCTGTCATTCCTTTAGCTCCTTCTGTCAATATTACCTTAGCTCCAAATGCTTTTATTAAGTTTCTTCTCTCAATGCTCATTGTTTCAGGCATTGTCAAAGCTACTTCAAATCCGAGTGAAGCACCTATCTGAGCAAGTGCTATACCAGTGTTTCCACTTGTAGGCTCTAAAATGGTCATGCCTTCTTTTAATTTACCTGTTTTTAATGCCTCGTCAATCATTGCATTTGCGAGACGGCTTTTTACAGAACCTGAAACATTTCTGCCTTCAAGTTTTAAAAATAGATTTGAATTTTTGTGTTTTATTCTTACAAGAGGAGTATGTCCGATAGTGAATTTTTCTAAATCATAATATCTCATGTTTTGTCTGTCCTTTTTTTGTTATTATGTTTTATTTATTTTCTTTGACAATTTCTATTTTTCCTTTTATAAATTTGATGAAATTTGAGCAAGAAATAATATTTAGATATAAGCTATTTTGGGGGTTTTGCAATGCAATAAAGGATTTTATTTTATTTCCTTCGAATTTTGTTTTTTATAAAAAATATACATATATTTTTTATAAAAAGATAAAATTGGAGGTTTTATGATTAAGAAAAATATTGGATATTTGATAGCTTGTTTATTTTTTGTGGCTATCATTGTTTCAGCTTGTGGTGGTGATGGTAAAACTTTACCACCAGATAATTCATCTCTTTATTATTTGTTGGCTCAACAACAAAATGAACCAGTTCCTGAACCTATTCCGACTCCTTCTCCTACAGTATCTCCTGATCCTGAGCCAGAACCAGAGCCTACGACTGAGCCTGAACCGACTCCAGTAAATCCATTTGCAGAAGCTCAGGAAGGTGATGAAGTTGAGTTTGGAAATTATCCTCAGACTGCAGATGGTGAGGTACAGCCAATAAAATGGCGTGTCTTATCAAGAGATGATGATAAAAAGGAGTTATTGGCACTTTCCGTTAATGTTCTTGATTCAGTTCGTTTTGATGGTGATTCAACTGATTGGGGAAATAGTGAGATTCGTAGTTGGTTAAATGGTGATGATTTTTATAATAAAGTTTTAGATGATGGAACAGCTGTATTTACAGAGGCAGAGAAGAGTTTTATAAAGCCAGTAGTTCTTACAGATGTAGATATGACTGAGTCAGATAATGTGTTTTTATTGAGTGGTGATTGGAACCGTAATGGTGAGGCAAATGCTTATTTTGCAAATGATTCTGCAAGAATGTGTAGAGCAACAGAATATGCAGTAGCAAATGGTGTTTGGGTAGCAACTTCAGGATTTTATGCAGGTAATTGTTTATGGTGGTTGCGTACTGCTAATAATTCTAAGTATGTTTATTATGTTCTCAGTGCTGGGAACATCGGCTGCAACGATCCAAACTTTAAAAACCCTGGTGTTAGGCCCGCTTTGTGGATAAATCTTTAATCTTTTAATCTTTAATTTTATCTTAAATCGTATCCATAAATCTTGCGCCTTTAGGCGCTAATCTAAAGAAATACGAAGTTATGTTGAAATAATTATTTGGGAATGAATTTAAAAAGAGTTTAAAAATGTTTTTGTCCTGGCCTAAGGCTGGGTCGCTTTTTTTTTATAATTGACATTTTTTGTACTTGGTTTTATATAAAATAAAGAAAGGATTCAGATGTTGCGAAAGCAGATAACAAACTATTTAATTTTTTCACAGACCCTTTGGTTAGAGTTGTGCTAAATAAAAACTCTGTTCTTCAGGTGGAATATTTAACATTTGATTAAATAATTTGGTTTTATCATTTGCTTTCAAGACTTCTGAAGGAAAAAGGATTATTTATGGATAAAAAATATTTTCAAATAATTTTTATTGAGGAATTTTGTTAAATAGATGAACGATAGAATGAGCAGAATAAGAAATTTCTGCATTATTGCACATATAGACCACGGAAAATCGACACTTGCTGATAGATTGCTTGAAGCAACAAATACTATTTCAAAAAGAGAAATGGAAGAGCAAGTTCTTGATAAAATGGATTTGGAGAGGGAGAGAGGCATAACTATTAAATCTCACCCTGTTACACTTACATATAAACACACGGACGGAATTGAATATCAATTAAATTTGATTGATACACCAGGACATGTTGATTTTTCTTATGAAGTTTCGAGAAGTCTTGCTGCCTGTGAAGGGGCTTTGTTAATCGTTGATGCCTCACAAGGTGTCGAGGCACAGACAATGGCAAATTTTTTCCTTGCACTTGACAATGATCTTGAAATAGTTCCAGTTATAAATAAGATTGATTTGCCTGCTGCCGATCCAGAAAAAGTTATTTCTGAAATTGAAGATATATTGGCACTTCCTGCAACTGACGCTATTTTAGCTTCGGCAAAAAAAGGAATAGGAACGGAAGATGTTTTATCTGCGTTGGTAGAACGATTACCACCTCCTAAAGGTGATGAGGATAAACCTTTGAGGGCATTGATTTTTGATTCACAATATGATTCTTACAGAGGTGTTATTCTTTTTGTAAGAATTATGGATGGAAAAATAACAAAAGGCACACAGATAAAATTGATGTCGAATGGTAAAACCTATGAGACAGAAGAAATAGGCATTTTTAAGCCTGACATGGTCAAAACAGATTGCCTAATGGCTGGAGATGTTGGTTATATCTGTGCTCAGATAAAAGACATAAGAGATACTCGTGTTGGAGATACTGTTACACTTGCACAAGACGGAGCAGAAGAACCTCTCCCAGGTTATAGGGATGTTCAGCCAATGGTGTATTGTGGTATATATACGACAGATAATATTTATTATGAATCTCTTAGAAATGCACTTGAAAAATTACAGTTAAATGACGCAGCACTCGTTTTTGAGCAGGAAAAATCACTTGCACTTGGTTTTGGTTTTAGATGTGGATTTTTGGGACTTTTACACATGGAAATTGTGGAGGAGAGAATTGAAAGAGAATATGGTCTTGACATAATAGGAACAGCTCCTTCAGTTGTATATAAAGTTTATCTTACTGACGGAAGTCAGATTGACATACAAAATCCATCTGAATTGCCTGATCCTACAAAGATTAACAGAATTGAAGAACCTATTGTGAAGGCTTCGATTATTTGTCCAAATGATTTTACTGGACCAGTTATGGAATTGTGTCAATCAAAAAGAGGCATTTTCAAAAATATGACAAGTTATGTTGACGGTCGATTCATGTTGACTTATGAATTGCCGTTTGGTGAAATAATAACAGATTTCTTTGACAAATTGAAATCTGTTACTCGTGGATATGCTTCACTTGACTATGAATTGATTGGTTATAGAGAGTCAGATTTAATGAAAGTTGAAATTCTTGTCAATTCAGAAAAAGTTGATGCACTTTCTTTGATTGTACATAAATCTAATTCTTATGAGCAGGCAAGGCGACTTTGTGAAAATCTGAAAGACACGATTCCTCGCCACATGTTCCAAATTCCAATTCAGGCTGCTGCAAATGGGAGAATAATAGCGAGAGAAACTATATCACCATTCCGCAAAAATGTTATTGCAAAGTGTTATGGTGGTGATATTTCGAGAAAGAGAAAACTTCTTGAAAAACAAAAAGAAGGTAAAAAGAGGATGAAAACAATTGGAAGTGTTGATATTCCTCAAGAGGCTTTCTTAGCTGTGCTTAAAACAAAAGAGGAGTGAAAACCTGCCTATTTGATACACGCCCTAACATTCCAAATTGTTTTCATCATAAAAAGACGAAAGACTGAAAGACGAAAGACTAAAGGAAATTTTGCAATAAAAGAAAATATATAATTTATATATTTTTAAATTGTTTTGTAATTTTTAAGGAGAAAAAATATATGGCTACAACAGGATTTTTGCTTTTGTGTGATTTTGCTTCAAGAGCAATAGGCGGAAAATTGAATATCATGGGAATTTATGAGAGGATAATGGTAAATGAATTGCCAGTCAGAATTCCACATGCTTATATAGTTGTAAGAATCCTCATTGATCCAAGTGAAGCAGGACAGAAACATGAGTTTAAGCTCGATATGGTAAACGCTGAAGACAAAGAGATGATGAAACTTGAAGGTTTCTTCGATGTTCCACCACTACCACCAGATTTTGAAGCAGAAGAACTCAGACATGACGAAATTTTCCCACTTTATGGACCAGTATTTGAAGAAGAGGGAGAATACTTGCTCAGAATGTGGCTTGATGGTGAACTCGACACAACAGAGCCTCTTTATATAAATATGATAAAGAAAAGTGAAGATCAAAAGAGATCTACAAACAAAAAAGATAAAAAAGATAAATAGTAATATTTTTTTCAAAGACCTAAAAATCAAAAATACTGAAATTGGAGTGTAACAAATGGCAATCGAAAAAAAAAATTTTGGACTTTGTGAAATTTGTTTAGGAATAAATTCAATAGATTCCTATAAGTGTGTTATGGAAAATATTGCAAAAAAAATTGTCGAAGAACTCGATTTCATAGATGCCTCAATGATAAGAATGTCAGACAGGACATGTAAAAAACTTGAAATCGCTTCTTATTGTGGTTTGAGTGATAATTATATTCACAAAGGTGATATACTCCTAAGTGAAAGCGAAGTAGGAAGAAGAGTTTTTATCGAAGGAGAAACAGTTGTTTTAAATTTGAGCGATGAAAATGACAGAAAGAGCGTTCAGTATTTTGATTTTGTTGAAAAAGAGAAAATTACTTCCATCATCACAGCTCCAATGAAAACATCTACATACTGCATGGGAATTTTGAGAGGATATTCAAGAACATTAACTTCTTTCACTCCTGAACAGATAGAGCTATTTTCTCGTTATGCTTCCCAAGCAGCAATAGCAGTTGAAACATTCAGATCTATGAAGCGTATGAAAACTCTTGTCGAGTTTTCACAAAAGGTAAACTCTTCATTAAATCTTGAAGAAATATTGGACACAGCTGTAGAATACGCTGCCGAAGGACTTAATTTAAAAGGTGCTTCTATCAGAATATATGAAAACAGAACTGGTCAAATGGAATTGATGGCTTCTTATGGACTTAGTGAAGTCTTTTTGAGTACAGGACTTCACAACCTCACATATATGCCTATAGACCAAGAAATTATGAAGGGCAACTCCCTCTATATTCCAGATGTAGGAAAAGATGAGAGATTTAAACGCCAAGATATGGCAGAAAAGGAAAAAGTCGTATCCCTTTTCGGTCTTCCATTAGCTTCTTCTGAAAGAGCATTCGGAGTTTTGAGAGTTTATTCAACTGCAGTATATAATTTCTCTGAAGATGAAATAAACTACCTAAAGGTTTTGGCAAATCAGACATCTATAGCGATACAAAATGCACATCAAATAGAAAGACTTCACAGACTTTCACTCGTTACAAATGCAATGAATAAAAGTCTCAGTAAAGATGAAGTATTTAAACAGATTGTATCTGGTCTATATGAAGCAACAGCTTCTGTAGGAAGTGCATTGTTTATATGGCAACCATCATTTTCTCGCTTTACTTTAAAAGCATTTTATGGAAATGTTTCAGAAGAATCATTGCAGGCTGTTCAGCAAAAATATGATGACGATTCTGAACATGAATTATATGATAAAAATATAACAATAAATGACATTTCTGTAAGCGAATTAAAGCAGTTGGGAATTAAGTCAGCAATAAGGATTCCTATCATTTTGAAAGACCGTGTAATTGGATTGATTCTCTGCTTTATATCTGAAAGACATGACAATCACATTTCAGAAAGTGAAAATGAATTTTTCAAGGCATTGTCAAATGCTGCAGCTACAGCAATAAGCAACATGAAACAATATGAAAAAGTCAACAAAAAATACATGGATATGGTTGATGATGTTTTCGTTTGGTATGATGGATATTCAAGAGGTCTTGAATAATTTTATTCTCTAAACTATAACAATAAAAAGGGGCTGTGAAAAAAATATTTTTTTCACAGCCTTTTTTTTATATAATCTTCGTAAATTAACTCGTTGTGCTAAATGCAAAAAAACAAGTAAATAAAAGTTGCTATAAACTATCCAATATATGCCTGTATACTGCCACTTTGTCATTGCGAGGGAGCTGTGCGACCGTGGCATTTACTTTTTTCACAGCCCCTTTTATATATTTACTAATTTTTGATTAACTCAAGTTTTACGCTGACTCTTGTCTTTACAACTAAATCATTTTGTGGAACTTCAACAGTTGTATTTGTTTCAACTTCTGATTTGATCAATCTGCCTCTTACATAGTCAAACAATGTTGAACCTGTTGCCGATATTTTCTGATTTACTCCTTCTTGAATTTCTGAAGATGTTTCTGGGCAACTTACTTTTATTTCTGCAGAATCCATTCCTTTATATTTTGATATATCCCAAAGTATATATCTGTAATTAAGTTCTAATGGTTCTGATTTACCTTTTATATTTATTTTACTAATAGATGTCCATATATCTTTTTTCTTTTTTGCACCTTCAGGAAAAGAGGGTTGTGAAAAATCTACAGGAACGCTTGTATATATTATTTCACCATTTTTTTTCATTTTCATTGTTATTTTTTGTCCTGTATTTGGAAGTGGAACAGATTGTTCGCCACTTATAACAACTCCAGATTTTATGGTAACATCTACTGTAGAAATACCAGAAGAATCAACATCTGTTGTTTCTTGGGACATAACAAATTGTATTTTGGTTATATTACTTTTTATTTGACCTTTTTCTATAATAGATTGCTTATTTTCTATCATGCTACCATAAGTAACTATATCGCCTTTTTTTGACTTGTATTCAAGATAAATGGAATCCATTTGAACACCTCTGTAAAAAATCTTTTATAATTTTATATATTCAAGAATTAAAAATATATTTCCTGTACAAATATTTTTTTGAATTACAGCAATTTTGAAATAATATTATAAAATTTTTCTTAAAAAATGTTTAAAAAAAAAGGCTGTTAAATCACATAATTAGAATATGTATATATATAATATCAAATATAAAAAGGTTCGTAGGTTAAATTTATGAGTCCTTCACGTGCTAAATCAATTGCGTTTGTAACAACTATTTTTTTATTAATAAATCTCGCAGGGGCTTTTTATGTAGTTTCTTGTATATCATCTTCAATGTCAATGCCGTTTTTTTTGGGAGGAATTTTTCTTGCCATAATATTGGAGATGTTTACTTGTGAAGTACCTTATTATGGATATATAAGCATTGCTTTTCCTCTATATATTTTCTCTGCAATGATTCCAGAAACTGGTGGTTGGGCAGGAGCTTGTATTATTGCAACTATTGGAATTACAGCAAGAACATTTGGAAGAAACAGTCAACCTGGTTTATATAAAGCTGCTGATTTTGTTTCATCTCTTTTAAATACAGTGTTCGCTATTTACACTTTTTCATTTATAATATTTGGTGTTGATTTGGTAAATCCATCATTTATTACTAATGTAGGACCAAAAGAACCAAATTTTATGGCAAAACTAATGGAATATTCATCTAATATGAAACAAACAGGTATAATGGATATCCGTTTTGCGTTGGGTATTGTTTTTTCTGCCATCGTATATTTTTTGATGGATGCAGTTTTTACAACTTCAACAGCTTGCTTTTTGCCAGACGAACATATGAAAGCTTGGAATGTTATTAGAAAGAAAATCAGAGTATTTTATTTTGCTTCTTTTGCTATCTCTCTTTTGGGATATTTTTCTTTAGCTTTTTCTGTATGGGGATTTATATGGGTTATAATATTGTTGATATCATTTTATATAACAATATCTTACATATTGGAAGAAGTTTCAACCCTTGACAGTGAAAGTATTGCACAAGAATTGACAACTGTTCAAGCTGAAAGAGATAATTTTGAAAAAATTAATCAAAAATTGAGTGGAGATTTGAGGAAAAAGATAGACGAAATCTCTGTAATACATGAAATGGGAAAATCATTGGAATCTTCAACTACTGTTGAAGGAGCTATAAATACAACTATTTCAATGATAAGAAAATTTATTAAATATCAGACTTGTGCTGTTTTTCTTTTGGGAAAAGATGGCGGTCTTAAATGTTATAAAGCAGATTCTCCATATAAAAATACATTGGAAAGTATGCAACCAAAAGAATTTAATTCGACTGTTGTCTCCCAAGCATTACAAGTTAAAAGAGGTATTGTAATAAATGAAGAATTGCCAGAAGGTGTAACACCTGTAGTAGAAAATGAGCGTTCTATTATATGTATCCCACTTATAATGAGAGATAAAGTAATAGGTATGCTTTATATTGGTGATCCAAGAAATGCTTGTTATGATGATAGTCATTTGGGCATGTTGGAAACACTTTCACTTTCAGTCTCTGTCTCTATAGAATCAGCTCTATTATATGAACAAAAAGAAGAATCTTTTGAATCTAAAAATGATTTAACTATTGAACTTCAAAAATCTGTAAAACAACTTTCTGATTTGAATGAACTTGGTAAATTTTTGGGCAGTAGTCTAAAAATAGATGATGTACTCAATTTTGTCTGTTCAAAGATAAACAATATACTTGAGTTCCAAACTTTTATAATATTCTCTATTGTAAAAAATGAAAAAGCAAATAAAGAAAATGGTGAAGATGAAAAAATTGTTGAGACAAGAAGAGTAATTTCACCTTATGCAGATTATCTTGCAGATTTGACATATAAATATGATGACGGAATTTTGGGATCAGTTATCAAAAATATGCAACCTGTTATTTTGGGAGATAATTTTAAATCAGAATATCCAAATCTTTTGGAAAATGAGCCATCTTCTATAATTATTCCAATGGTATTGGAAAATGAAGTTTATGGAATTTTCTATGCAGGTAGTGGTAAAAGTAGTTTTTATGATGAAAATAATTTAAATTTATTGTCAACAGTTGCATATCAAACTGCAATGGCAATAAAAAATTGTGAATTATATGAACAGATGGTATCACTTGCTATAACAGATGGATTGACAGGTTTATATACTCATAGATATTTCCAAGAGCGTCTTGCTGAAGCATGTAAAGAATATGATAGAACACATAAATCATTCTCTTTGATAATGATAGATGCGGACCACTTTAAAACATATAACGATACACTTGGACATCCAGAAGGTGATAAGTTACTTAAAGAAATTGCAGAACTTTTAAAAACTTATTGTAGAGATACTGATATTGTAGCTCGATATGGTGGAGATGAATTTGCAGTTATACTTAAAGAATCAGATAAAGTAAATGCCATAAGAGTTGCAGAAAGAATAAGAGACGCATTTAATAGAAGATTTGCAACATATAGAGTTCCTATTACTGCAAGTTTAGGTATTGCAAACTTCCCACAAGATGCTTCACAGAAAGATGAATTCATAGTAGCAGCAGATAAAGCACTTTATGAATCTAAGAAACATGGAAGAGATAGAGTAACAGCTGCACCTTCTATGACTGATGCAGGTAGTTTATTGGCTGGAGCAGATGATAGGAAGACTTCTAAAATGAGTGCAAAGAATAAGACTAAGGCTTTGACACCTCAACAATTAGAAGAGATGAAAAAGAGTTATTTCAGTTCTTTAAATGCAAAATCAACAAATTTATCACCTTTGATAAATAAAGAAAATTCTTTCAGAGGACAGAGAAATACTGACATGAGATTTCATGTGCCAGATGCTCCTTCTGAAATGAATATCAATAGAAAATCTATTAAAACTCAGATTTTTAACCCAGAGGCTTCTCCTCTTACACAACAAAATAATTAAGCATGAGGTTTTTTTATGAATAAACCAAAAATTTTAGTCGTTGATGATGAAAGCTCTATTGTAGAGTTCATAGAGATAAATTTAAAGCGTTCAAATTTTGATGTATTGAAGGCTTATACTGGAACAGAAGGTCTTTTGGTACTTGAAGCTGAAAAACCAGATTTGATGGTACTTGATTTGATGATGCCAGATATGAGTGGATTTGATGTCTGCAAAAAAGCAAGGCTGTTTTCTGAGGTTCCAATAATAATACTTACAGCAAAAGGCGATGACTATGATAAAATAGTTGGTCTTGAATCAGGGGCAGATGACTACATGGTAAAGCCTTTCAATCCTTGGGAATTGATTGCAAGAATTCAAGCCATACTCAGAAGGGTTTCTAAAAAAGTAAAAACTGATGAGAAAGAAGAATCTCTTGTTTTTGGAAATATGAAAATAGATTCTCTTGGAAGAAAAGTTTGGAAAGATGATAAATTGATTGAATTGACACCGAGAGAATATGATCTTTTGATGTTGTTTTCAAGCAATCCAGGAAAGAGTTTTTCAAGAGAAGAAGTTAGAAAGGCCATTTGGGGTCATGAATTCATTGAAGAGAGAAGTATTGATGTCCATGTAAGGCGTCTCAGAGATAAAATAGAAGATAAACCAGAAGCCCCTTCAATGATTCTTACTATTTGGGGAGTAGGTTATAAATCAAACCCTGAAATATTTGGAAAAAAATAGATGAATAAAATATTTAATTTTTTTCGAAATATGAGATGGAAACTCTTTTTGAGTTATTTTATTCTTGTCCTTTTTAATATATCTCTTTTGGGTTTCCTCTTTTATTTATTTACAATGGGACATTTTATGTCAACAAGAGAATCATATCTTGAAACAGCTTCTGATTATTTTGTCAAATTTGTAACAGCAAATATGGAAAATGATGGACAGCTTATCGGAACATCAAAATTTTTTCTCAGACAAAATTGGGAAAAAATGGATTATGAACTCATTGTTTATGATAGGTCTAATCTAATTATAGCGGATTCTCGTTCACTTGATGAACAGATGGGAATTTTTTCAATGAATTCCAAGGGAGATGAAAAAATATTATCTGTTTTAAAGACTGGACGTCCTTTGTGTTGGAAGATAAAAAAAGACAGTTCTAATTTTATTTATTATGCTTGTCCTATTTTTTTTGAAACCAAAATTATTGGTGCAGTAAAAATAGGGATGACAACAGATGATTTTAATGCTTTATTTGACATATTTAAAGATTACTTTCTTATAACTTTTATTCTGTCATTGATAGCTGCTTTGGGGCTTGCATTTATATTTGTAAGAAATATAATGAAACCTGTCATGAAAATAAGAGATATTGCCTCAGAAATTTCACAGGGTAAATTTGAAAGCAGAGTAAATTATGATGCTATGGATGAATTGGGAGACCTAAGCAGAACGATAAATAAAATGGCAGAAGATTTAAATAAATTGGAAGAGACAAGAAATTTATTTCTTGCAAATATCTCCCATGAATTGAAAACTCCTCTTACTATTATAAAAGGATTTGCACTGACAATGGAAGGCGATCCAGAAATAAGAGAAGATCAAAAGCATTTTCTTGAAACAATAAATAAAGAAGCAGATAGACTTACAAGGCTTGTAAATGAACTCCTTGAGTTAAGCAGATTGAAAACCAAGAAAACAGTTATGAAAATTGCTCCTTTTGATGTAAAAGAAATAATTGAAGATGTTGTTTTCAATATGCAGACTAAGGCAGATAAATTTAACTGCACTATTTCTTGTTCATGTCCTGATAAACTTCCGCTTGTTCCTATCGATCCTGATAAAATACATGAAGTTTTTATAAACTTGATTGACAATGCAATAAAATATTCACAAGGACATAAAGAAAAGCCTGAAGTAAAAGTTTTTGTTGAGACAACAGAAAAAGAACTCGTTGTAAAAGTCAGTGATAATGGTCCTGGAATACCACAAGCAGATTTGGATTTGATTTTTGAGAAATTCTTTAGGAGTGGAAGTAGATCGCAAAAAATCGAAGGTGTCGGTCTTGGGCTTTCAATCGTAAAAGAAATTGTAAATGCACATAATGGAAAAATATATGCCGAAAGCACAGAAGGTCAAGGCTGTACTTTCGTAGTCAAATTGCCGTTACAACAACCCAAAAAGTAACATCAAAAAATGGGCTGTGAAAAAAGTAAATAGAATAGATGTCATTGTATCTAGCAACTTTTTATTTACATACTTTTTTGCACATACACTATTATTATAAACGAACCTCGGTGCTTGAAATGATTTTCAACACCGAGGTTTTAGTTATTTTTCACGCATTGGCTTACAGACCAATTTATTATTTCTTGCCTCTTTATTTATAGTTCCAGAGGCATCTTTATAAATTTCTGGAATAAAAAAATATTTTGTGTTGTGAGCATCTATTGTCATTCTGTGAGAATCCATTATTTTACGGATATTCTCAGGTAATTGATCAAAATGTATGGGATTTGTTGGATTATTTATCTTTTTATAATGATAAGGATGATTTTTAAAATCACTTCTATCTATATTTTCTTCTTTTACTTTTAAGGTGCGGACTTGTAAACCTTGTTTTTTATTGTGTCGTTTAGTTTTTTTCTTAAATTCGATTCTATCAATATCCAAAGGTTTTATTTCTTCATAATATTCATCAATAAAAAAATAACAAAAAATATTATTTTCTTCAATCTCTACCGCAGAAAACTCACCTTGAAGAACAAATTTTGAAAAATAATCATATAAAATTTCTGACTCTGTATAGCTTTTTATGACAAATTCTGGAACATGCCAACTGTTAGTTGTACAACAAAAAATATACCCAAATTTATCTATTGCAAACCACCTAGAACCAATAACAGAGAGTTCTCCAGGTGTGATCCTATCTGTATGTGCTTCTAATTTTGAAGCTCTATAAGTTTCATCTGGTAAATTCTCTGATGTATCTATTTCACTAAATCCATTACTCTTATTTTTCTTTTTAGTCATTTAAACCTCTCAAAAAAATATTAAAATATATTTTTCAAGAAAATATATATAATACCTTTGCATAAAAAAATAACTTGCTTTTATACAAAACAAGCTATTTTTTATGGTAAAAATCAATAAATTTTTAAATATTTATAGGAATTTTAGTAGTACATTCACTTTCTCTTTTTAGAAGATGGGGAATATTTTGAAACATTCTTCGGCAAGTAGAACAATATGGAGTATATCCCAATTTACCTTCCTCTTTATAACGAAATGCTATTGTCAATCTGATATCTCTAATATCACTACCCATATTTAAAAGAGCATTTACTGCTCTAAATTCTGCACAACACCCTACTCTACTATTTGTACCGTCAATATATTCATTTATCTTACCTACATTTTTAGCAAGGTCTTTTACGATTTTATTAGTTCTTGGATATAAAGTTTTATGAATAAGTCTTGGAGGATAAGAATCTGAGACATCTACTTTTATATATCCTTTTTTTATATCATAGGCACCTACAAAAACTTTTTTCTTTACTTTGTCTCCAATAAGACTTTTTACCTCATAGTAAAGTTTTCTTATTTGCTTAAAAATAATCTGCTCGTAAAACTTATTTTCGTTCCGTTCAAGTAAACATTCATACTCTGAATAAGTATATGCAGATATTTTACCTTCCACATATGCCTTAGATAAATAATCTAATATCCTATATTCATATTTTTTTACGATATTTTCAATATCCATATTTACTTCAGGTAAATAATCAAAATCATCATACCCTGAATTGTCAAAATTTTCAAAATCATAAAAATCAAAATCGTTCATTTTAACTTTACCTGACTTTCAAAATATTCAAAAAGCGCTTTTCGTTAATGTGATTATATCAAAATAAAATAATAATGTCGTTGTCTAAAAGTTGCAAAAAAGTTGCATAAGGTAGTATTTTGTTTGTGTGAATTAATGATTTTACAAAATTTACAAACTGTGATATAATGCAAATTGCGTATAAATCACAAAAATATTTTATTAAAGAGGTTGTAATAATGTCTGTTAGTAGAGTGAAAACTTATATTGCTGCGGATTGGGATCATGATAAGGATTTTATAAAAATATTAAAAAAAATATTAAAAGAAATTATGTTAGAAGAAAATTCTAAAGGTAAAGATTTAAAAAAATATTTTACCGATATACATGAAAAAATACAGATAAGTGATAACAATCCTTATTGTATCATAAAAAAATCTTTAGATAAAAGACTTAAGATGTCAAAAGTATTCATTTTAATTGTTGGAAAACATACAAATAAGCTAAAAAAGGGAATATGTAGCTTTTGCAAACATTATAATAAAAAAAGAAAGACATGCTCTATTGGCAATGATGTTGATAAGCGGAGTTATATAAAATATGAATGTTATGAAGCTATTGACAAGGAGTTAAAAATAATCGTAATTTATAAAAATTATGATGTAGATAGAAAGAAATGTCCTAAAATTTTGAGAGAGGAAGGAACTCATATTCCTGCTTATACTTTAACAAAAAAATCCACTCAATCAATTAAAATAGATAAGAACAAATTTTTAAATTTTCCTGAAATTGTAACTGAAATAGTGGGAGCATTGTACACAGATTAATATACAGAGGTCAAGTCATTCCAAAAGATGACTTGGTAACAGTCAGAGTTTGGGTAACCTCAAAATCAAATGATGACAAAACGATAATTTGTGACGGTTGGTTGTCAGTAGATGGTCGAAATATCTACAAATTCTCCAACTTCGCACTAAAGATGATGTAACAGCTTATTAGTAAATAAAAAAGGCTCAGTACTGAATTAATATCACTGAGCCTTTTTGGGGATTGGTTACTTTAATCTATTTTAATATTTCCTGACCAACTCTCACAAAACTCTTTATAAGCCTGATCAACATTCATATAAACATCATGAAAAACATCTATGTCTACTCTGTGTGAGTTCATAATTTCTTGAATATTTTTTGGAAGTTGATTAAAATTCAAAGGATTTTTTGGAGAAAATTTTACAGATTTCTTATACCAATATGGATATTTAATAAAATCCTCACTTTTTGGGATTGTTTCAACTATGGCATCAAAATAGAATAAGCCTTTGCTTGCAAGAACTTCGTCGTTATCAAAATCGTCTTCATCTATTCCCAAAGTTGTGAAAAAATATTTTTCTAAAAATTCTGTTTCTTCCTTGCTTTTACATACAAATTCTGGAACTTTATGACTTCCTGCAGTTGTACAAGCAAAAAGAAAACCATTTTTATCAGTGCCGAACCAAAGTATGTCTTCTGTCAGAACTTCACCTTTAGTAATTCTCATGTTTTTAATCCTCCTTATCTAATATATCCTTAAACATATATTTACAATTAGGACAATAAGGTACTAATAATAATCCTTCTTTTCGAAATCTATATGCTTTAGTTAACATAAACTCTCCCATAGAATAACCTTTTTTCAACATTTTATTAACTAAACGAAATTCAGCACATTTTCCAACAATATTTTCATGTTTAGCAGGATCATTAGTAGGATTAGAAGTAAGACCAGTAGAACCTATTCCACCAATATCTTTTGCTAAGTTCACTAAATATTCGTCAATATCTTCTGGAAAATCTCCTGAATAATCAACATCAAAATTTCCAATTTTATCATAGCAACCAACATATGCTCCCTTTTTTTTATGTATTTTCATTATTCTTTTTATTTCTTCTAAAGCATTGTTTTTAGCTACTTTACAGTTAAAATCAATATCTTCATTTTCATAGTCTTCAATTATATAGCCAGTATTCCTAAGTTCAAACCATCTTGCTTCTATGATATGTCTAATACCTTCTAACATAATAAACTCCTTTAAATATGGTTTAATTATTTAAAAGAGCGCTCTTTATTGAGATTAATTATATCATAGCAAAATAAATTTGTAGTTGTTGTAATAGTTGCAAAAAGTTGCATTTAAAATTTTAGAATCTTGACAAATTATGTTATAATATTAATTGTGTAATATTTCACAAATATTTTTTAAAGAAGAAAACAATGTTTATGTTTTTAATTTTTACTCTTGCATGTTTTATTAAAAAATTGAAAGAAAACTGTAATGTAAAAAAAAGTAATGAAGATTTCATTCGGGATTTTTTTACACAAATTTTTAAAGATATATCTTTAGATGATATAAAAGTTAGAAAAAAAGAAGAAAGATTTTAATAATAAAAACGATGTTTTTATTTTAGGATTATATTTAGATAAATCTACAATTAGCAAATTACGAAATAATAAAATAAATATTTTGAAAGACCTAAAAAATAAAATATTTGATAAAAATAATAAGGATAAGATAAGTTTAAATATGGATGAATTTATTAAAGATAACATGGAATTAGCATCAATAGATAATTTAATTGAGAAATTAAAATCTGCAATTTTAGAAGTAAAATTAACTGAAACAGAAAAAGAAAGTATTAAAAATTTTAAAATAGAAAAATATGAAGAGAAAATAAATTTTATATATGAAGCATTTAGAATTGCTTTAAACAAAGATAATAAACTAAAAGAAAATTCTAATTCTTTAATTTGGAAAAGAGGAAACGCTTTAGTAAATGCAATAACTGGAGATATATTTAGCTATGGATTTAATAAAAGAAGTGAAGAGAAAAATATTGTTGTAATTCCAGTAGATACATCTTTTGAAACTCATATTACAACAAAATTAGAAAAAGAAAAATATCCACTTGTTTCTGAAAATACAATTCACGGACAATTTCTTTCAAGAATGTACAAAACTACAGTCAAAAAAAATCCACCCCCAAAAAATGATATAGAAAGTAAGCGTAAAAGACATTATACTGAAGAAGATATTAAAAATTCAATAGAAGAATCCTTAACACTCCAAGGAATTAAGCCTTTAGGAAATAATTCTAAAAATAATCCTCTTTATCCAATTGGAACAATTGCTGTTATTGGTCATGATCTTGATACTATTGACACTATTTTTTATCTTTTAGCAATATCACAATTTGATGAAAATAATAACGCTCAAAGCAATGAAAACAATATAAAAATAGCTATAGAAAATCTTTTAGATTTTTATAATAACAAGGGGCAAGAATATTCTCTATACTTGCCATTAATAGGTACAGGATTATCACGAGTTAATTTCACTAATAAGGAATCACTCGAATTTATTTTATCCACTATGATGGAAAATAAAGATAAAATACATGGAAAAATAAATATTGTTATTTCAAAAACAATACAACAACAGGAATTAGAAGAATTATATAAAGTTATTTCTGAATGGAAGAATAAATATAAATAAAGTAAAAACCTCGGTGCTGAAATGATTTTCAACACCGAGGTTTTTACTTATCTTTCACGCATTGGCTTACAGACCAATTTATTATTTCGTGCCTCTTTATTTATAGTTCCAGATACATCTTTATAAATTTCTGGTATAAAAAAATATTTTGTATTGTGAGCATCTATTGTCATTCTGTGAGAATCCATTATTTTGCGGATATTCTCAGGAAGTTGATCAAAATGTATGGGATTTGTCGGATTATTTATTTTTTTATAATGATAAGGATGATTTTTAAAATCACTTCTATCAATATTTTCTTCTTTTAATTTTGAGACACGGACTTGTAAACCTTGTTTTTTATTATGTCGTTTCGTTTTTTTCTTAAATTCACTTCTATCAGTATCTAATGATTTTATAAATTCAAAATAATATTCATCAATCAATTCATAACAAAAAATATTATTTTCTTCAATCTCTACCTCAGAGAACTCACCTTGAAGAACAAATTTTGAAAAATAATCATATAAAATTTCTGACTCTGTATAGCTTTTTATAAAAAAAACAGGAACATGCCAAGTTTTAGTATAACAACAAACAATATAACCAAATTTATCTATAGCAAACCACATAGAGCCAAAAATAGTGAGTTCTCTTGGTGTTATTCTATCTGTATTTGCTTCTAATTTTGAAACTCTATAAGCTTCATCTTGTAAATTCTCTGATGTATCTATTTCACTAAATACATTGTTCTTATTTTTTTTCTTACTCATTTAACTCTCCTCTAAATAAGGAATAGCATATAATTTTCCACACAATATATGCTATTCCCTGTTTTTATTCTATTTAGTTATTAAAGTTCTATTTCTGTATCAGTACATTCACTTTCTCTTTTTAGGAGATGTGGATATTCTTGAAACATTTTCTGACAATTTTTACAATATGAAATAGCCACTAACTTACCGCTATCATACTGAAATGGTCTTGTGAATCTGATATCTTTAATATTACTACCCATATTTAAAAGACCATTTATTGCTCTAAATTCTGCACAACAAGCAACAACATTGCTTCCTTGAATATGCTCATTTATCTTACCAACTTTTTTAGAAAGATCTTTTAAAATCTTATTAATTCTTGGACGAGCTTGTTCAATTTTATTAATTCTTGGAGGATAAGAATCTGAGCAATCTACTTTTATATATCCCTTTTTTTTATCATAAGCCCCTATATAAGCTTTTTTATTAGCTTCCTTACTTCCTTCAATATCCTTTACTTCCTTGTAAAGTTTTCTTATTTTTCCAAAAATAATCTGCTCGTAAAACCTATTTTCGTCTCGTTCAAGTAAACATTCATACTTTGAATAAGTATATGCAGATATTTTACCTTCCATATATGCCTTAGATAAATCATCTAATATCCTATATTCAAATTTTTTTACAATATTTTCAATATCCATACAGGCAGGTAAAGGTTCTAAATCCCAATACCCTGAATTGTCAAAATTAAAGTTTTCCACTTTAATTTCACCTCCATTTTTTAAAATATTCAAAGAGCACTCTTTGTTGAAATTATTATATCAAAGTAAAATAAATCCGTCGTTGTCTAAGAAGTTGTAAAATAGTTGCATAAGGTTGTATTTTTTGCGTTAGTTAATGATTTTACAAAATAATTGTGATATAATGCAAATTGCGTATAAATTACAAAAATATAATTAAAGGGGGGGGGAATAATGTCTGCTCGTAGAGTGAAAACTTATATTGCTGGTGATTGGGATCATGATAAGGATTTGATAGATATATTAAAAAATATATTAAAAGAAATTATGTTAGAAGAAAATTCTAATGGTAAAGATTTAAAATCATATTTTACCGATATACATGAGAAAATACAAATAAGTGATAACAACCCTTATTGTATTATAAAAAAATCTTTAGATGAAAGATTTGAATTGTCAAAACTATTTATTTTAATTGTTGGCGAACATACAAATAAACTAACAAAGGGAATATGTAGTTTTTGCAAAGATTATAATAAACATAATAAGACTTGTTCTCTTAATAATAAAATTGACAAAAAAAGTTATATAAAATATGAATGTGATAAAGCTTTTGAAAATGACTTAAAAATCATTGTAATTTATAAAGATTATAATGTTGAGGAAAAAAAATGTCCTGAAATTTTGAGAGAGGAAGGAACTCATATTCCTGCTTATACTTTAACAAAAAAATCCCCTCAATCAATTAAAATAGATAAGGACAAATTTTTAAATTTTCCTGAAATTGTAACTGAAATAGTGGGAGCATTGTACACAGATTGATAAAAATGGTGCTGTGATCAATAAATTCCCCCCATTTTTGAAAACAGTCATGAAGATAAGAGATATTGCCTCTGAAATTTCTCTTGGTAAATTTGAAAGTAGATTTAATTATGAGGTCATGGACGAATTAGAATGCCATAAAATATTCACAAGGACATAAAGAAAAGCCAGAAGTCAAAGTAAATGTTGAATTAGCAGAGAAAGAACTTATTGTAAAAGTAAGTGATAATGGACCAGGTATTCCACAAGCTGATTTGGATTTGATTTTTGAAAAGTTCTTTAGAAGTGGAAGTAGATCGCAAAAAATTGAAGGTGTAGGTCTTGGTCTTTCAATAGTTAAGGAAATTGTAAATGCTCATGACGGCAAAATATATGCAGAAAGTCCAGAGGGGCAAGGTTGCACTTTCGTAGTCAAACTGCCACTAAAGGCAAAATAAATCTTTTGGAAAACTAAAAACCTCGGTGAAAAGTAATTTCCACCGAGGTTTTTTTGTGAGTAAATCTTTCTTAAAAGCTAAATTCTATGATGTTGCTTTAAATTTTTTAAAATTTTCTATAGGGTGTTTTGGTAAAGTGTTTTTGCATATTTAAAATTTGCTATAAACTATCTGTATATTACCATTTTATCTTGGCTAGGCTAATTAGTAGTTTAAAACACACTTTAGTTGTAGAAAAAGTTGCAAAAAACTTGCATTTTGTTTTTTATGATTCTACAATATTTACAAAATTTCCAAATTGTGCAATAATTCAAATAGTGTACTATTACACAATTATTTTTTAGGAGGAAAAAAATGTTCATTTTTTATACTTTTGCATGTTTCATTAGAAGTTTAATGGATAATTGGAATGTACAACCATACCAAGAAAAAATTATAAATAGCTTATTTAAAGCATATATAGGGGATAAGAATTATAATGATTCATATTATTTACAGCCAGAAACAGTTAGTAAAGTTATGAAGAATAGTATAAACCTTCCAAATTTTGTAAAAGGAATAACTTCTGATGAAGACTATGATACAAAAATTTATTCTGCTATGTATAATTTTATTTTAGAAAATATTAATTCAATAGATAATTTAATTGATGAATTAAAATCTGCTATTTTAGAAGCAGAAAATTTAAGTGAAACAGAAAAAGAAACTATTAAAAATTTAAAAACAGAAAAAAAAGAAGATAAAATAAATTTCATATGTGAAGCATTTAGAATTGCTTTAAAAAATGATAATAAACTAAAGATAGACCATAATTTAATTTGGAGAGGAAAAAATTCAGTAAATGCAATAATTGGAGATTTATTTAGCTATGGATTTAATAAAAGAAGAGAATGCAAAAATATTGTTGTAATTCCAGTTGATACATCTTTTGAAACCCATATTACAACAAAATTAGAAAAAGAAAAATATCCACTTGTTTCTGAAAAAACAATTCACGGAAAATTTCTTTCAAGGATGTATAAAATTACTGTAAAAAAAGAACCTCTACTAAAAAATGATACGGAAAGTAAGCGTAAGAGATGTTATACTGAAGAAGGTATTAAAAATTTAATAGAAAACAACTTAAAAGAACAAGGAATCGAGCCTTCAGGAAATAATTCTAAAAATAAGCCTCTATATCCAATTGGAACAATTGCTGTTATTTATCATCTTAATACCATTTTTTATCTTTTAGCTATATCAGAATTTGATGAAAATAATAATGCTCAAAGTAATGAAAAAAATATAAAAATAGCAATAGAAAATCTTTTGGAATTTTATGATAAAAAAGGGCAAGGGTATTCTTTGTATCTGCCATTAATAGGAACAGGATTATCACGAGTTCGTTCATCATCTGAAAAAATATCCAAAATGTCCCCCTCAATAGTTTGTTTATCTCCTAAAGAATCCTTTGAATGTATTTTATCTACAATTATGGAAAAAACAGATAAGATATTAGGAGAAATAAATATTGTTATTTGGAAAGAAATACACCCAGAGCATTTGGAAGAGATAAATTTATTTTTGAATACACTCAGAAAATCTGAAAAATTAAAATAATCAATCAATAATTTATTATAAACAAACCTCGGTGCTGAAATGATTTTCAACAACGAGGTTTTTAGTTAAAATAATATTATGATTTTACTCTTTATAAATAGGTGGAACAAAAAAATATTTTATTTGGCGAGAATCAATTTGAATTTTATGATAATTCATTATATTTTGAATATTTTTAGGAAGTTGATTAAAATGTAAAGGTTTTTTGGGGAATGTAAGTTTTTTATACCAATAGGGATGAATCTCAAAATCTTTTTCATTATCTATTGTCTCATATTTAATGATAGAATCAAAAGAACTAATGCCTCTATCTAAAAGAATGACATCTTCCTCACCTATTAAATCATAGTCTAATTCATAAGAAAATTTTTCTATTTTTATATCTAAATTTGAAAATTCAGAACTAAATAAAAAAAAATTTTCTAAAACGCAAGTATTTTCTTGGCTTTTACATACAAATTCTGGAACATTAAATGTTCCTGCGGATGTACAAGAAAAAACATAGCCATTTTTATCAATAGCAAACCATCTAATATCATTACAGAAAAGGTCTTCTTCGCTAAATCTCATCTTTATTAATCCTCCTTTAGTATTTCCATTCCTTCAAACATTTTTAAGCAATTGGGACAATATGGCACTATATCCCAACCCCAATTTTTTATTCTAACTGCTTTAATTAATCTAATTGCTTCTATATTACTACCTTGCCATAGCAATTTATTGACTACATGGAATTCAGCACATCTACCAACTTTATTAAAAGTATTTTTTTCTCCTGTAATTTTTAATTCTTTTTCAATTTTATTAGAAGTATCTGTTTCTTCTTTCCTTGTAATTTTTAATCCTTTATCTTTCATAATTTTTTTTAATTCGTCATGAATATCTTTGTCTGCGGGTGGACTTCTTGAATAATCTGCACAAGCATTTCCAGTATCTATATCATATCCTCCAATATAAACAGCAGGATTTTCATATTTCATTTTTATTCCATTTTTTCTATTATTTTCTCTTATTTTTTTAAAATCATCTATTTTCTTGTTTATTTCTTCTTCAGCTTTTTTTTCGTATGTTGCATTTTCTGTTCGTTCTTGTATATATATATTGTCATAATTTTTATATAAAAGTATTGGGTATTTAAAATGTTTGAAATATTTCATTTTAATTTCACCTCCAATTTTTTTTTAATATTCAAAAAGCACTTTTCGTTGATGTTATTATATCAAAGTAAAATAAATCCGTCGTTGTCTAAGAAGTTGTAAAATAGTTGCATAAGGTTGTATTTTTTGCGTTAGTTAATGATTTTACAAAATAAATTGTGATATAATGCAAATTGCGTATAAATTACAAAAATATAATTAAAGGGGTTGTAAAAATGATTGTTGATAGAATAAAAACTTATATAGCTGGAGATTGGGATAACGATAAGGATTTTATAAAAATATTAAAAAAAATATTAAAAGGAATTATTTTAGAAGAAAATTATAAAGGTAAAGATTTTAAAAAAAAATTTACCGATATACATGAAAAAATACAGATAAGTGATGACAACCCTTATTGTATTATAAAAAAATCTTTAGATGAAAGATTTGAACGATCAAAACTATTTATTTTAATTGTTGGAAAACATACAAATAAGCTAAAAAAGGGAATATGTAGTTTTTGCAAACATTATAATAAAAAAAGAAAGACATGCTCTATTGATAATGATGTTGATAAGCGGAGCTATATAAAATATGAATGTGATAAAGCTTTTGAAAATGACTTAAAAATAATCGTAATTTATAAAGATTATAAGGTAGAAAGAAAAAAATGTCCTAAAATTTTGAGAGAGGAAGGAACTCATATTCCTGCTTATACTTTAACAAAAAAATCCCCTCAATCAATTAAAATAGATAAGAACAAATTTTTAAATTTTCCTGAAATTGTAGCTGAAATAGCGTGAGCATTGTACACAGATTGATATACAGAGGTCAAGTCATTCCAAAAGATGACTTGGTAACAGTCAGAGTTTGGGTAACCTCAAAATCAAATGATGACAAAGTAATTATCTGTGACGGCTAGCTTTCTGTTGATAGCAGAAACATCTACAAATTCTCCAACTTTGCACTAAAAATGATGTAAATGCGTGAAAGATAAACAACAAAAAAACTCGGTGCTGATACCAAACACCGAGTTTTTTTGTTTTTGATTCTTATATTTCAATTGTATATGGATTGACACCTTCAGGACTAAAGCTCATATTTACGCATTTTATTCTGCCTTTTACGAGTTCTTGTCTTTCATGGATATGTCCCCAAAGTGCAAGACAGACTTTTGGATGTCTATATAAAACTTCACCTAAATATTTACTTCCTGCCCAAGCATTTCTTACACAAGCCACAGCTGTTGCATTTTTTCTTATAAGACCTTCTTTAAATGGAACACAATGGAAAACTGCTACTATTTTTCTTGCATTTCCTTCTATAGAAGCTATGTCATCTTCGAGTTTTTCCTTCATTTGATCACAGAATATTACATCATCTGGAAAACCTTTTATATAATCAATGTCATTAGTTCCTGTCTGCTCAATACTAAAGAGGGTTTTTATTTTGACATATCCTCTTTTCCAATCTGCCTGTGTCATTTGAGCCCAACTTACTACTTGTTTTGTCTCTTGCAAATTATCATCAAGCCTTATGAATTTAGTTCCAAAAGGTGGTGAATAAGTTCTGACAAAAGTATAGTCAAACCAACCTATATTTCCTGCAAAACCAACATCTTTATATAATAAAGGTTGTTTTTCAAGGGAATAAAAGCCATATTTTTCATATATTGCTGGAAGTACATTTTGTAATCTATTTAGAGATGTTTCTGTGCTGTTTTTATCTGCAATCCATAGATCATGGTTACCAGAAACATACATTTTTAGACCACGAAAATTTGATATAGATGCTAAAAAATCTTCTAAGGCAGCATCATTGGCAGGAGCAATATCTCCTCCTAAAATAAGAACTTCTGCATCACTTTTATTTATTGCGTCAACCATTTGAGGCAATCTTGCATTGTTCTTTGGGATATGAATATCTGAAACAGCTATTATTTTCATAGTTTTTTCTTTCCTAATTAATGAATTCTATCTCCAGGTTTTGCTCCTGCGTCTGGTCTTAAAACAAATATATCACTACCACCAGGACCTGCAGCAATAACCATGCCTTCACTCATACCAAATTTCATTTTTCTTGGCTGTAGATTTGCAACTATTACAACTTGTGTTCCCTCAAGTTTTTCAGGTTCATAAGCTGATTTAATACCTGCAAATATGTTTTTTTCAATTCCTCCACCTATATCAACTATCAAGTGGAGTAATTTTTTTGCTCCTTCTACATGCTCTGCTTTTTTCACATATCCAACTCTTAAATCTATTTTAGCAAAATCATCTATTGTGCATTCAGGAGCGAGTGGTTCTATCTCAGAAATTTCAACTTTTTCTTCAGTTTTTTCTTTTACTTCAACTTCATTTTCTTTTTTAGTTTCTTCTGTCATTTTGTCTATACTCTCTTTCTCAGTTCTTGTTGCAAGATGTGGAAGTTTTTCAATTTGTCTATTTTCAAGGGTTGAATTGATATGCGACCAATCCATATTTCCTGTTTTTAGGCTTTCTTCTGTTTTTGAAGCAAATTTTGGCATTACTGGTTTCAAATATAATACCAAAAGCCTAAATGCTTCGAGAGATGCTGTCAATTTTGATCTTGTTTTTTCTGGATCTGTTTTGACAAGGCTCCAAGGCTCACTGTCTTCAACAAATTTATTTGCTACATCAGAGAGTCTGCATATTTCACGCATTGCTCTTGCATAGTCAAGTTTTTCATAAAGTTGTTTTATTGTTTCAGCACTATTTTTTATTTCATCAATAAAAGGCAAATCCTCTTCTAAGATTTTTCCTGTTTTGCCTTCAAGAGATCTTGAAAGAATAGAAGAAGTTCTAACTCCTAAATTTGCTATTTTTCCAACTATATCTGAATTTACTTTTAAAACAAAATCATCAAAATTTAAATCTATGTCTATTATACCGCCTGATAATTTACATGCATAGTAATATCTCAAAAATTCAGGATTTATATATTTTGCAAATGTAGAGGCTTTTATAAATGTTCCTCTTGATTTTGACATTTTTTCTCCATTTATAGTCAAAAAACCATGGACAAAAACTTTGTCAGGAGTTCTAAATCCTGAACTCATCAGCATAGCTGGCCAAAATAGACAGTGGAAATAGATAATATCTTTTCCGATAAAATGACATATTTCAGTATCAGGTGATTTCCACCATGATTCAAAATCTGATGAATTTTTATCACACCAATTTTTAGTTGAAGCTATATAACCTACTGGAGCATCGAGCCAAACATAGAAATATTTGTCATCTGTTCCAGGAATTTTAAATCCAAAATATGGTTCATCTCTCGATATATCCCAATTTTTGAGACCTTCTTTAAACCATTCATTTAATTTTTTATGTATTTCTTCTTGAACATGACCACCGCCAAGCCATTCTTGAAGCTCTTTTGAGAAATTCCCCAATTTGAAAAAGTAATGTTTTGAATTTTTCATTATTGGTTTGCTGTGGCAAACTGTACAATAAGAATCAGAAAGTTCTGCAGGATCGTAAGTTGCTCCACATTTTTCACAAGAATCACCATATTGGTCTTCAGCCCCGCATTTTGGGCATGTCCCTTTTATAAAGCGATCAGGAAGAAACATTTTGTCTTTTTCACAATACATTTGTGAAATCTCTTTTTCTTCTATATGACCACCCTGTACCATAGAATTGAATATGTGTTCACATATATTTCTATTTTCTTCAGAATGAGTTGTATAATAATTATCAAATTCTACAAGAAATTTTCCGAAATCTTCAATTCTTTCTTCGTGTATTTTTGATATATACTCCTCATTTGTCATTTTGGCTTTTCTTGCACCAATCATGACTGGAGTTCCATGGGTGTCATCTGCACACATATATCTGCAGTCAACACCATTCATTTTATGATTTCTAACCCAAATGTCCGTCTGTATATATTCTACTAAATGTCCAAGATGAAGTGGACCATTTGCATATGGAAGTGCGGAAGTAACTAATATTTTTTTCTTGTTCATGAATTTCCCCATTGAGATTTATATATATAAAATAACATAATTCTAATTAATTCCATTCTTAAATTTAATTTCCCTACTATATATAATATATATTACAATATTTTCATAATTTCAGATTTTTTAAAAAAAAAGTTGTCTGAGGTATTGACAAATTTTTTAGTTTGAGGTATTATATGACCACGTTAAGACACTAACTAAATGTTTGCGGGGATAACTCAATTGGCAGAGTGCTAGCCTTCCAAGCTGGATGTTGCGGGTTCGAGCCCCGTTCCCCGCTTTTTAAATTTCTAAAAAAATTAGAAATGACTATATCCGCCTTTGAGTTTAACAGAAAAGACGGAGACAGATTCACCATATCTGGAGAATTAAGGGATATAATTGCGGTCTGTGTCTGATGCTGGGGTAGCTCAGTAGGTAGAGCACATCCTTGGTAAGGATGAGGTCGACGGTTCAATCCCGTTCCCCAGCTTTTTTTATATAATTTTAAAAATTGTAGTTCACATTTTCTATTTGCTTAATTTTTTAAGCACTCGTAGCTCAATGGATAGAGCGGTGGACTCCTAAGCCAAGGGTTGGAGGTTCGAGTCCTCTCGGGTGCGTTTTTTTGTGTTTGAATATTTTTAAGTTTTTTTTTGATTCGGTATCGTTTCCTGTATTTTTTTTCTGATAGTCAAAAAATGCCATACTAAATTTGTTGGGATTCAGAACCGTGTCAATTATTTTTGACTGTTTATTTATTTTAGGAGGATAATATGGCAAAACAGAAATTTGAAAGAACAAAGCCACACGTCAACATAGGTACAATTGGTCACGTTGATCATGGTAAAACAACTCTTACCTCTGCCATAACAAAAGTTCTTGCTAAAAAAGGACTTGCTCAGGCACTCGATGTCGATAAAATCGATAACGCTCCTGAAGAGAAAGAAAGAGGAATCACAATCGCTATCTGTCACGCAGAATATCAGACAGAAAAGAGACACTATGCACACGTAGATTGCCCAGGACACGCTGATTATATCAAAAATATGATCACTGGTGCAGCTCAAATGGATGGAGCAATCCTTGTAGTATCAGCTTCAGATGGTCCTATGCCACAAACTCGTGAGCATATCCTTCTTGCTCGTCAGGTCAATGTTCCATATATCGTTGTATTCCTCAACAAATGTGATATGGTTGACGATCCAGAGCTCATCGACTTGGTAGAAATGGAAGTAAGAGAACTTCTTTCATCTTATGACTTCCCAGGTGATGACCTCCCAGTAATCAGAGGATCAGCTCTTAAAGTAGTAGAAGACGACCCAGATCCAAAGTGGGAAAAAGCTATAATGGATCTCTGTGATGCCGTTGATGAATATA
This sequence comes from uncultured bacterium, assembly GCA_902790465.1. GTDB lineage: Bacteria > Vulcanimicrobiota > CADAWZ01 > CADAWZ01 > CADAWZ01 > CADAWZ01. The sequence goes on from CADASF010000005.1 coordinate 111,372, forward strand.
TTCCACTTCCAGAACGTCCAGTTGACAAACCATTCCTTATGCCAGTTGAAGATATCTTCACAATCACTGGTAGAGGTACTGTTGCAACAGGAAGAGTTGAAAGAGGTATCATAAAGACTGGTGAAGAAGTCGAACTCGTAGGACTTGTTGAAAAACCAAGAAAACTCGTCGTAACAGGCGTAGAAATGTTCAGAAAGATCCTTGATGAAGGTCGTGCAGGAGATAACATTGGTCTTCTTCTCCGTGGTATTGACAGAAAAGACATCAAGAGAGGTCAAGTTCTTGCAAAACCAGGTTCAGTAAAGGCTCATACAAAATTCAAAGCTCAGGTCTATGTCCTTTCAAAAGAAGAAGGTGGACGTCATACTCCATTCTTCAATGGTTACAGACCACAGTTCTATTTCAGAACAACTGATATCACTGGTTCAATCAAACTTCCAGAAGGCGTAGAAATGATTATGCCTGGCGACAATGTCGAAATCGAAGTCGAACTTATCACACCTATGGCTCTTGAACTCAACCTCAGATTTGCTATCCGTGAAGGTGGCAGAACTGTTGGTGCAGGAGTTGTCTCCGAGATTCATGAGTAATTTTTAGGAAATTTTTCCGAATAGTGAGGGATTATCATGGCCAAAAAGGAAGCTCGTATTACCATTTCATTGGCCTGCGGAGATTGCAAAAGAAAAAATTATGCAACAAGAAAGAACAAACAGAATACAACTGACCGTATAGTCATTAAAAAGTATTGTCCTTTCTGTAAAAAACATACTCCGCATAAAGAGTCAAAATAGAGAAATTACCTTAGAAACAGGACGGAAATTTTCCGTCCTGTTTTGGGGTTTATAAATCTTTTCGTAATACGATAAATAAAAAAACGGTAGTAGCGTATGCCGTTAAAAGTCAAATTTCATATAATGTGAAAAACGCTAAAGCCTGTTAGATGTTTTAATTACATCTTTAGTGAAAGGTTGTTGCGACTTTGGAAAAAAAGAAAAATAAAAAGAATAAAATTGATAAAGAAGTTTCTGAACTCAAAGAAAAGTCCGAGACCAAACAGAAAAAAGAAGTAGTTTTATCCAAAAAAGAAGAAAAGAAAGAAAAATCTAAAGAAATTTCAAAGGCTTCTGCTTCTAAGAAAAATAATAACAATAATGAAGAAAAGAAAGTCTCTTGGAATCCATTTACTAAAGAAGGACAATATTCAATAAAAGTTTGGTTTCAAGGATTAAAATCAGAACTATGTAAAATTATATGGCCTACAAAGCCTCAGCTTATTGTTTATACTATCGTTGTATTAGTAACACTTGTAAGCGTTTCTGTTTATCTCTTTTTCCTCGGCAAAATTTTTGAATGGTTATTCAAAGGTGCGGGAATTGTATAAAAACCAATGATATAACTAAAAAAAAATTGAGAAGGATATTTCTTATGAGTGAAAATGATAATGTAAATTTCGAAAATGAAAATTTGGAAGAGTCTAAAGAACAATTAGAACAATCTTCTGAAAATTCTTCTGAGGAAAATATATCTTCTGTTCAGCCTAAAAAAGATCCAAGAATAAAATGGTATGTCATACATACTTATTCTGGATATGAGAAAAAAGTTAAAAGCAATTTAGAAAAGAAGATAAAGAAGTCAAAAGAGAGTATTGGAAAAAATTCCGAAGACTCAAAAGATGTAAATGTAAGAAATTTAGAAGATTACATTTTTAGAGTTCTTGTTCCAACAGAAGATGAAATCGAATTTAAAGATGGAAAGAAAAAAACAGTTCAGAAGAAAATATATCCAGGATATGTCTTAGTTGAGATGATCATGGATGACTACACTTGGTTTGTAGTTAGAAATACTTCTGGTGTTACTGGTTTTGTGGGGCCTGTGGGAAGTGGAGTAAGACCTGTTCCTCTACCAGATGACGAAGTCGATAAAATTTTGAGACAGATGGGACTTGTCGAACCTGCAAAAGTTAACCTTGATATTTCTTCTGGTCAACTTGTAAAAATTACAAAGGGACCTTTTGAAGGATTTAGAGGTGTTGTAGTCAATATAGAAAGAGACAAAATAAAAGTTCTTCTCACCATGTTTGGCAGGGAAACCCCTGTTGAAGTTGAATTTAACCAAGTCGAGAAGATTTAAGAGGTGTAAATTATGGCAAAGAAAGTAAAAGCAATTGTCAAATTGCAGTGCCCAGCAGGAAAAGCTAATCCAGCTCCTCCAGTAGGTCCTGCTCTTGGTCAGCATGGCGTTAATATTATGGAGTTTGTAAAACAATATAACGCCAGAACAGCAAATCAGATCGGTATGACAATTCCGGCTGAAATCACAATTTATGAAGACAGAACATTTACATTTGTTACAAAAACTCCTCCAGCTTCAGCTCTTCTTTTAAAAGCTGCTGGTGTTGACAAAGGTTCTGGAAAACCAAACACAACTAAGGTTGCAAAGGTTACAAGAGCACAAGTAGAAGAGATTGCTAAGGTAAAGATGCCTGACCTCAATGCTAATGACATTGAAGCTGCAATCAAAGTAGTTGCTGGTACAGCAAGAAGTATGGGTATTGTTGTAGAGTAATAAAATTTTAAAAAAAAATTGAGTTGGGAGGGATTTTAGAATCCCGATATAACCACAGGAGGAATCATGGCTAAAACAGCTAAGAGAATGGCTGCCATTCTCAAAACATATGATAAATTGAACTATTTCTCAGTAGCAGAAGCTGTAGAACAAGTTTTGAAAAATGCTTCAGCAAAATTCAACGAAACAGTTGAAATCCATGTAAAACTTGGAATTGATCCTACAAAGAGCGATCAAACAGTAAGAGGAACTGTAGTTCTTCCAAACGGAACTGGTAAAACTCCAAAGATTATCGCTTTCGTAAAAGCAGATAAAGAAAAAGAAGCACTTGATGCTGGTGCAGAAGCAGCAGGAGCAGATGAGCTCATTGCAAAAGTCAAAGCAGGATATTCAGATTTTGAAATCTGCGTTGCAACACCTGATATGATGGGACCTATTGGTAAAGGTCTTGGAAGACTTCTCGCTGCAAAGATGCCTAACCCAAAAGCTGGTACAGTTACAAAAGATATTGGAAAGACAATTAAAGAACTTAGACTTGGTAAAATCCAATACAGAGCTGACAAGCAAGGTATCGTTCACTCTTCAGTTGGAAAAAGAGATTTCGGCAAAGACAAAATTTTGCAGAATATCGCAACACTTCTCGATGCAGTTATCAGAGCAAAACCAGCAGCTGCAAAGGGTACATATATAAAGAGTGTTGTTCTCACTTCAACAATGGGTCCAAGCGTAAGAGTTGACCCACTTAAAGTTCCAGCATTCTTACAGGGCAGAGAAAACTAATTTAGAATATAATGAGCTGTATATTACAGCTTTATAGAAATATTTAGAGATTTTGTCAATATTTTTTGTAAAGTATTGACAAAATCTCATTTATGATATATAATTTTTAACAGTCTTGGGGTTATAGCTCAGCTGGGAGAGCGCTTGCATGGCATGCAAGAGGTCAGCGGTTCGATCCCGCTTAGCTCCATAAAATTTTACAGCTCGTGTGTTTTAAAACATACGAGCTTTTTTATATTTTATTTGTAATTTATACAATAATGTTCTTCTAAACTATTACAAAACAGGAAATATATATTTTTTTTTGAAATAAACAAAAAGAAATTTTTAGGATAATTATATGATAAATAAAGTTAAAACAGCTGTTTTATTGTCAGCAGGTTTGGGAACACGAATGAGACCTATTACAAATTCTATCCCCAAGCCACTTGTAAAAGTAAATAATAAATCACTTATAGAAACAGTTATTGATTCTCTTATATTCTATGGTGTTGAAAATATCTATATTGTTACAGGATATTTGGCAGATAAATTTTCATTTCTTGAAAAAAAATACAATGGCAAATGTGAGATACATTTTGTTCATAACAAGGATTATGAGACAAAAAACAATATATCTTCACTTTATGTAGTTAAAGATTTAATAAAAGATAATTGTTTTATATGTGAAGCCGACCTTTTTATACCTGATGAAAAATTATTTTCAACTTTAAATATAAATCGTTCTTGTTATTTTGGAAATTTTGTAGAAGGTCATTCTGATGATTGGGCTTTTGTCTGCGATTCTGATAAAAAAATAACTAAGATCGCAATAGGTGGAGATAATCTTTTTAATATGGTTGGAATTTCTGTTTGGTCAAAAGAAGATTTTCTACAAATAGGAAATAGGGTAGGGGAGATGATGAATGAACCAAATGGAGATAGTAGATTTTGGGATGAAGCTGTTGACGATATATTAAATAAAATATCTGTACATGTTCTTCCTATTGAAAATGGTCAAATAATAGAAATTGACACTGTAGAAGAATTGGAAAGGGTCAGAAAAAATTATGAAAAATAAAAAAACTGTTTATATGAGTTTTGCGACAGATATTATAAACAGTGGACATTTAAATATAATTGAAAAAGCCTCTGAACTTGGTGATATAATAGCTGGAATTCAGACAGATGAAGTCATAGCACAGAATAATCGTTTTCCATTAGTTGATATTGAAGAGAGAATAAGGATATTTTCTTCTATCAAAAATATATCAAAAGTAGTTGTTCAAGATACTCTTTCATATAAAAAAATATTGAATGAGTTAAAACCTGATTATGTTGTACATGGTGATGATTGGGTTAATAATGAGCTTTCATTTATAAGAGAAGAAGTAATAAAAATATTGTCTGAATATGGCGGAAAACTTGTAGAATTTCCATATACATATAACAACACATTGACACAGTTAAATCACAAACTAAAAATTCAATCAGGACTTCCTGAAGTTAGAAGACCTAAATTGAAAAGGTTATTGAAATCAAAAGATATTGTTTCAATAATAGAAGCACACAGTGGATTAAGTGGGTTAATTGCAGAAAACACGGTTGTAAGGGTTGATGAAAAATTGAAATCATTTGACGGCATGTGGGTTTCAAGTCTTTGTGATTCAACCATGAAGGGAAAGCCTGACATCGAACTTGTCGATTTTACAAGTCGTATTTCAACAATAGATGAAATAATGGATGTTACAACAAAGCCAATAATTCTCGATGGAGATACTGGCGGACTTATTGAGCATTTTGTGTATAATATAAAAACGATTGAAAGAATAGGCGTTTCTGCCGTAATTATTGAAGATAAAAAGGGATTAAAGAAAAATTCACTGTTTGGAACAGATGTTTCACAACAACAGGATTCAATAGAAAATTTTAGTGCTAAAATAAGTGCAGGAAAAAGGGTTTTGATAAGTGATGATTTTATGCTTATTGCTCGAATAGAAAGTCTTATTTTAGAAATTGGTCTTGAAGATGCTTTAAAAAGAGCTAATGCCTATGTAAATGCAGGGGCTGATGGCATAATGATCCATTCGAGAAAAAAAGAACCTGATCAAGTATTTGAATTTGCAAAAGAATTTAAAAAAGAATTTCCAGACATTCCTCTTGCAGTTGTACCTACTACATATTGCCAAGTAACTGAAAAAGAATTGGCAGACCATGGAATAAATATTGTTATATATGCAAATCATCTGATAAGAAGTGCATATCCTGCAATGTTGAATTCTGCTAAATCTATACTTTCGAATGGTTCTGCTGTAGAAGCCTCTAAAAAATATTGTGTATCTATAAAAGATATTCTTGGAATACTTCCAAATCGTTAAAGGTTATTAAAAATGATTTTATACATAGACCCAGGTACAGGGAGCATGCTTTTTTCAATATTTATTGGATTGGCAGCAGCTCTCTACTATTTTTTTAAAATGGCAATAATAAAATTTAAATTTCTCTTTACTGGAAAAAATACAGCTATTGAAGATTTAAAAGAGCCAATTGTAATATATTGTGAAGCAAATCATTATTGGTATGTTTTTAAGCCAATTTTGGATGAACTTGAAAAAAGAAAACAAACGGCAATATATTATACATCTGTAGAAAAAGATAGATTTTTTGAACAAAATTATTCTTTCATAAAAGGAAAATACATAGGTGAAGGAAATAAGGCGTTTGCTTTTTTAAATTTTATACATGCCGATGTATGCCTTATGACAACACCTGGGCTTGATGTTTATCAACTGAGGCGTTCTAAACTTGTAAAACACTATTCACATATTTTACATTCTGTTGATGATGCTACAAGCTATGAAATATTTGGAATAGATTATTATGATTCTGTACTCCTTTCAGGAGATTATCAAAAGGACGGAATAAAAGAACTTGAATCAAAAAGAGGAGACACTCCAAAAGAACTTATTACAGTAGGAAGCACTTATCTTGATTGTTTTAATGAAAAATTAAAATCAATGAAAATAGATAAAAGCGAAAAGACTACAGTTCTTGTGGCACCTTCATGGGGAAAAAATAGTATTCTTGTGAAATTCGGAAAAAAACTGCTCGATGTATTGGCTTCTTCTGATTACAATATAATAATCCGTCCACATCCACAATCTTTAAAATCAGAACCAGATGTTATAAATGATTTAAAAGACCATTATAAAGAAAGATTTTCTTGGGATTTTGCCCCTGAAAATTTGGATTCTCTCTCAAAAGCAGATATCATGATAAGTGATTTTTCAAGTGTTATATTTGACTATTGTTTCTTATTTGATCGTCCTTTCTTCTATTGCATGCAAGATTTCAACATGGAAATTTATGATGCAGGTGATTTAGATGAAGAGCCTTGGAAATTTAGGATACTTGAAAAAATTGGAATTGAATTGAAAGAAGAAGAATTTCCAAAATTTACTGAAATTGTGGAAAAAGCACTAAAAGATGACAATTTGAGTAAAGCGAGAAAATTGGCAAAATCAGTCGCTTGGCAAAATATAGGGGAAAGTGGAAAAAGAACAGTTGATTTTTTGTTGAGTAAAGTAGAGCGGAAAGAAGAAAAATAGATAAAATGGATTTTTTGTATCAAATAGTAATTTATCCAATTCAACTTTTTATTGAAATTATATATATAACTCTTTATCATGCTCTTGAACATGTAGCAGGACGAAGTGGATATGCAATAATAGGAGTAAGTCTTGCTGTTTCATTTTTGACACTTCCAATGTATGTAAAGGCTGAAAAACTTCAAGATATTCAAAGAGATATTTTGAAGAAAATGGAAAAAAAGTTGGAGTCAATAAAACGCAATTTTAAAGGTGATAAGAAATATATGTTAATTTCAGCATATTACAAAAAAAATTCTTATCATCCTTTGATGGTTTTGCGTAGTTCTCTGAGTCTTTTTATTATGATTCCATTTTTCATGGCAGCATATATATTTCTTTCAGAGCCTCGTCTTTTATCTGGTGAATCATTTTTCTTTTTAACAGACTTATCTAAACAAGATCAATTAATAAATTTATTTGGCTTAAGACTAAATTTACTGCCAATTTTGATGACTGTTATAAATATTTTTTCTGGTTATATTTATTCTGAAAAACTTTCAAAATCAGAAAGACTTCAGATTTATATAACATCTATTATTTTCTTATTCATTTTATATACTTCCCCATCAGGGCTTGTTTTTTATTGGACTTGTAATAATATATTTTCATTTTTTAAAAATATTTGGATTAAGTATAATTTTAAGATAGGTTTTAATATTAGCTTTATTTTAAATAGATTTGACAAACTTGAAAATTTTAATACAGATAGTTGTTTTATTCTTTCTATGTTTTTATTTTGGCTTTTAATAGGACTTGTTATTCCAACAGATTTTATGTCATCTTCTTCACTTGAAATTTGTAAAATGTGCAGGGATATGTCTATTTGGAAGGTTTTATCATATCCTGTCTTGCAGTCTTTTGGAATATTTGTATTTTGGGGCATTTTAATTTTTTACCTTGCAGATAAAAAAATAAAGAATTTATTTACATTATTTTCTATTTCCACATTTATTTATAGTTTGATACAAATGTACCTATATCCTTATGGTTTAGCTGATTTTACTTTTAGATTTAGCCCATATATGTCAAAAACAACACCTGTAGTTTCTTGTTTATTGATAATAATTTACATATTTACATTATTTATTTTATATAAAATATTTGTAAATAATAAAGAAAAAATTATATCATCTATTATGTCAATATTAATAATTGCCTGTCTAATGACTATTTTTGTAAATGTAAATAAGATAAATAATGGATATGTAAGATATAATGAAATTGTGTCAATTGACTTAAAAGATCAAATTAGTAACAATAAAATATTTAAATTCACAAAAACAGGAAAAAATGTTCTTATAATTTTTCTTGATAGAGCTATAAGTTCATTTTTTCCTCTTATAATGGAAAAAAATGAAAATTTAAAGAAATCTTATGAAGGTTTTATTTATTATCCCAATACAGCCACTTTTTATTGTCATACCATTTTAGGTGCTCCACCAATATTTGGTGGTTATGAGTATACACCAATAGAGATGAATAAACGAAAGGGTCTTATGAAAGATAAACATAATGAAGCTCTTTTAGTATTACCTTCTATTTTTAAAAATAAAGGTGCTTATGTATGTGTTACAGATGCACCTTTAAAAAATTATGAATGGATTTCAGATAATAAACTTTATAAAGAGAAAGGAATAAACGCTTATAATTTATTGGGATGTTATACAGAAAAGTTTTTAAAAGATAAATTAGATATAACATTTTCGGATTCTTCACCTTCGGTTTTATTAAAACATGATTTTTTATTTTTTTCTTTTATGAAAATTTCAGACAGTGTAATAAGGCATATTTTATATAATGATAAAAAATATTTAAATCCAATATATCTAAAAAAAAATAATATAATTTGTAATCCTGATAGGTTAATGATGCTGGATTCTTATTCAACTCTTTTAGAACTTAACAATTTATCTGATTTTACTTGTAAAGAAAATTTAACATTAAATATTATGATTAATAACTTGACACATGACATTGATTTTTTCCAATTACCAAAATATACTATTGAGAAAAAAGTGAACAATATTGGAATAAATTTTATAGGTAATAGAAAGTCTTTTCGTTTTTATCATGGAAATACTTCTTCATTGTATAGACTTTCAGAATGGTTTGAAGAACTTAAAGCCAATGGAGTTTATGATAATACACGAATAATAATAGTTTCGGATCATGGATTTTCACTTGTAAATAATTATTGTAAAAATGAAAGGGCAACATTTTTTAATGCATTATTAGTTGTAAAAGATTTTAATTCTAAAGGATATTATAAAATAGATGATACATTAATGACCAATGCTGATGTTCCTTATATTGCAACTAAAGATGTTATAAATAATCCAATTAACCCATTTACAGGCAAATCTATTAATGAGTTTGATAAATCAAAAGGTATTAATGTATTGAATCAACATTTATATAATCCACAAGATTTTGATGGCGATAAATGTATTTTTCAAGATTATTATTTTCATATAAAAAATAGTGTGTTAAACAGCGATGACTGGAAAGTGGAATTGTTTTCATTAAATACGAATAGTAAAGAAAGTATATCAAATAATAGTTTATCCAATTCAACTTTTTATTGAAAGTATAAAGTATATATTTGATTCTTTACCGAATTTGACAAATCAAAGGGAATAAGAGTCTTAGATTATTTTAGAGACAAACCAAAATATTTTAAAGAAAGTTAATGTTCTAAAACATCAAATAATATTTTAGATATTTTAAATTGGAATAAAGAAAATAATTAATAATATGGATTTTTTATATCAAATAGTAATTTACCCAATTCAGCTTTTTATTGAAATTATATATATAACTCTTTATCATTCACTTGAACATGTTGCAGGAAGAAGTGGATATGCAATAATAGGAGTAAGTATTGCTGTTTCGTTTTTGACCCTTCCAATGTATGTAAAGGCTGAAAAACTTCAAGATATACAAAGAGATATTTTGAAGAAAATGGAAAAAAAGTTGGAGTCAATAAAACGCAATTTTAAAGGTGATAAAAAGTATATGCTGATTTCAGCATATTACAGAAAAAATTCTTATCACCCTTTGATGGTTTTGCGAAGTTCTCTGAGCCTTTTTATAATGATTCCATTTTTTATGGCTGCATATATATTTCTTTCAGAACCTCGCCTTTTAGCAGGTGAATCATTTTTCTTTTTGACAGACCTTTCAAAACAAGATCAATTAATAAATTTATTCGGTCTCAAATTTAATTTACTTCCAATTTTGATGACAGTTATAAATATTTGGGCAAGTTATGTCTATACAGAAAAACTTTCAAAATCTGAAAAATTCCAATTATATATAACAGCCATTGTTTTTCTATTTCTTTTATATACTTCTCCATCAGGTCTTGTTTTTTATTGGACATGTAATAACATTTTTTCACTTTTTAAAAATATTTGGATGAAATACAATTTTAAAATAGATTTTAATGTTGATTTTATTTCAAAAATATTTGACAAACTTGAAAATTTAAAATTTAATGCAGATATTTGTTTTATCTTTTCAATGGTTTTGCTTTGGCTTATGTCTGGAATTTTGCTTCCATTTAATATGGCTTCTGCTTCACCTATTGAATTTTGTGGAATATGTGGTGATGTGTCTGTTTGGCAAGTATTATTATATCCTGCATTACAGTCTTTTGGGATATTTGTATTTTGGGGAATTTTAATTTTTTATCTTGCTGATAGAAAATTTAAAAATTTACTTACATTAATTTCTGTTTCTACAATTTGTTTAAGCATTATAAATATATATAGACATTCGTCATCTCTAATATCACAATCTTTTAGACTTAGACCTGCTGAATTGGTAATACCTATATTTGTTTCTTATTTATTGATAATTGTCTTTTATATAATTTTTTGTTTTGTTTTTTATAAAATATTTGAAAAAGGAAAAGGAAAAGTTATAACATCTTTATTTTCAATTTTATTAATTGCTTGTTTTATACATATTTTTTTAAGTAGCTATAAAATAAATAGTGGTTTTAATAGATATAAAAAAATTGTTTCAGACGAGAAAAAGACTTTTGTTGATGATAAGATTTTTAAATTTACGAAAACAGGAAAAAATGTTCTTGTAATATTTTTGGATAAAGCTATGAACTCATTTTTCCCTCTTATATTGGAAAAAGATAAAGAATTGAAAAAATCTTATGAAGGTTTTGTTTATTATCCAAATACAGTTACTTTTTATTGCCATACTATTTTAGGAGCTCCTCCTATTTTTGGAGGTTATGAATACACACCACAAGAGATGAATAAACGAAAAGGGATTAAAATGAAGGATAAACATAATGAATCCCTTTTGGTATTGCCTTCTATTTTCAAAAATAAAGGTGCTTATGTTTCTTTTACAGATGCACCACTTAAAAATTATGAGTGGATTTCAGATAATAAACTTTTTACTGAAAAAGGAATAAATGCTCGTAATTTAATAGGAATGTTTACTCAAGATTTTCTTGAAAATAAAATGGGCATGAATGTATCTGAATTTAGTCCAGCTGGATTATTAAAACATGATTTTTTATTATATTCTTTTATGCAAATTTCCCCAGATTCAATAAATAGAAGATTTTATAACAGTGGAAAATATTTAAATTCGATATATATTTTGATAAAACAAATGATTCCAGGTGAGAATATCGCATTATTTGATTCTTATTCTGAATTGTTAAATCTAAAAAATATTTCTGATTTTGATTTAAAAGATAATTTATCTCTTAATATAATAACTAACGATATTACACATGAACCAGCTTTACTTCAGTTGCCAAAATATACCATAGAAAAAAATATAGATAATGTTGGAGAAAATTTTGTTGGAAGTCAAGATACTTTTGAGCATTATCATGTCAATGCTTCGGCATTGTATAGACTTTCAGAATTTTTTGATGAACTTAAAAAGAATGGCGTATATGATAACACAAAAATAATAGTTATATCAGATCATGGTGCACCTGTTAAAAATTATGCTTCTGAAAGTGAAACATTAAATTATTTTAATCCTCTATTATTAGTAAAAGATTTTAATTCAAAAGGCAATTATAAAATTGATAATTCAATGATGACCACTGCAGATGTTCCTTATATTGCTACTAAAGACATCATAGAAAAGCCAACTAATCCATTTACAGGTAAAGATATTACTGAATTTGATAAATCAAATGGTATAGATGTTATTAATGGAAATAAACATAATCCTCAAGATTTTAGAGGAGATGAATGTATATTTGAAAAATATCACTATCATATAAAAAGTAGAGTTTTAAATGGTGAAGATTGGAAAGCCATTGAATTAAAGGAGGAAAAATGAAGAAGAATTTTGTTTTTATTTTTTGTTTTTTGTTGATTATGCTTTCTCCTGTGTATGCAAAAGAATCACTTGTTGAAAAAGCACATAAAGAAGCACCAGCAAATGCTATTTTTGCAGTTATGGATAATGTTGGGGAAACTGATGTCATGGAGGCAAATGCTCTTATAACAAGATCAAATGCTTATTCAAACGATATGATGTTCAACTATGGCGTTCATATTTTAATAATTCCATTAAAAGAAGATGTTACAATAAAAATAGACTATGTAAAATATGATTTTAAAACTGAAAAAATGAATGTAATTAAAACTTTTCATGAGTCAAAAGATAGATGTGTAGATTTCTTCACAGTGAGAGCTGAAACAATACCAATTTATAGGGTAAGAGGAATATATAAAGGACAAGAGGCTATTCATTATATAACTGTTGATGGAAAAGACGGCGATGATGTAATGAAATTTATTGAACCTAAAAATTGAGAAAAATAATGAAGAATAAAAAAAATGTCAGAAATTTCTGACATTTTTTTTATTCTTTATCTTCTACATTTTGTTTTGTATTTGCTATAATCTGTTTGTATTTTTTTATTTCTTCCAAAAGATTATTTATTTCTTCACTCTTCTTGGACATCTCTTTTCGCATTTCTGCCTTGATTTTTTCCATTTTCTCAATCATATTTACTATTATCTCGACACCTGCTAAATTAACTCCAAGATTTGTGAAGCTACATATTTGTTCCAATCTGCCTATATCACTATGTGAATAGAGCCTCATGTTTCCATCTGTTCTATGTGGATTTAAGAGACCAAGACGCTCATAATGTCTGATTGTCTGCGGATGAACATTAAGCATTTTTGAAACTACACTTATTACAAAATAAGGTTCTTGTTTATCATTACTCATTTGTCTTCTCCTTCTCCGCTTTCTTAACTCAGACAAAACGGATTATTTTTTATACATGTCTTTTCGAGGATTATCTTTCATTATTTTTGAAAGTTCTTCAAAAAGAGCTTTTTCTTTGTTACTGATTTTTTCAGGAGCTACTACTTTAATTTCGATATAAAGGTCTCCTGCATTTCCTTTTATGGAAGGTATTCCATATCCAGCAAGTCTAAGTCTTTTACCAGTTTGAGTCATAGGAGGTATTTTTACAGAAAGTTTGCCTTTTAATGTAGGAACATCTATTTCTGCACCGAGTACGGCTTCAGTTATAGAAATAGGTATTTTTTCTGTCAAATCTGCTCCATTGACTTCAAAATATTTGTGTGGAAGAATTTTTATAACAAGAATAAAATCTTCTACTCTTATTTTTGAACCATTTTTTACTCCAGCTGGGATTTTTACATCTATTGAAGCAGTTTTATCAACATGACCTGTTCCACGACATGTGTTACATACTGTATGACCAATCCAACCGCTTCCAGAGCATATTTCACATGTTTTTGAGCTTGGAACTTGAAGTGTTCTTGATGTTCCTGAGACAGCCTCTTCAAGTGTTAATTCAAGTGTGTATTCCTCTTGAGCTTTTTCTTGTTGAGCATTTCTCATGCCTGCACCAAATAGATCACCTATATTTCCAAAGTTCATTTTACTGCTTCTTTGACCTCTGCCTCTTTGAGAATTTCCAAAGAAAGTTGAGAAAATATCTCCAAAATCAGCACCTTGACCACCATTAAATGTATATGAAAAACCACCATTCATATTTGAAAATGGATTGCCACGCCCTGAAAAATCAAAATCAGATGGGTTTGCTCCATTGAATAGATTTCCAAACTCATCATATTTTTTTCTCTTATCAGGATCGCCTAAAACTTCATAAGCTTCATTTATTTCTTTAAATTTTTCTTCAGCTGATTTATCATCTGGATTTACATCAGGATGATACTGACGAGCCAGTTTTCTGTATGCTTGTTTTATTTCCTTATCTGTAGCTGTTTTATCTACTCCGAGAATTTTGTAGTAATCTTTGTTAGTCATAAAGCCAGTACCGTCCTTTCTATAGTTTTATCTGCCTATTCCCCTTGTTAACTAACAAAGGGAATAGGCAGATTATATATATTATTCTTCTACATTAATCTTAACTTGTTTTGGCTTGACTTCTGAACTCTTTGGAAGAGTTATTACAAGAACGCCATTTTTATAAGAAGCACTTATATTTTCTCTCTCTACTTGTGCGGGAATTTCAAATGCTCTGTAAAAACGTCCATAAACTTTTTCTTTTCTCTGATATTTGTTGTTTTCATCTGAAACAAATTTTCTTTCGCCTCTTATTATGAGGTTGTCGCCTTCAGCTTGAACATCTATTTCACTTGGGACTATACCAGGAACATCAAGAGAAATATTTACAGTCTTTTCTGTTTCCCATACTTCTGCAGGTGGAATCCATGCTTCTGGGTCTGAAGGAACTTTATACGCATTTAGTTTTCTGTCATATTTGTTTTCAAGTTGTGTCAACATATTTTCCAATGCTGTCAATGGGTCTGTGTATCTATACATAATAAGCACCTCCAATTTTTATATATTATATATTTTTTCAAATATTAACTTTTAATTTATTCCCTCCTTTAAAAGGAGGGATAGGGTGGATGAGCCGTTTTATAGGTGTCGGCAGACACCGATCCCCTCCCCCTCATATTTTTTTTCTCCTTGCTTGCAAGGAGCTTAATTGATACTGAGGGGGTAAGGGGGAGTTGAATCTTTTAGAATTGTTACTCTTTTACTTTGTATTCAGCGTCGATTACATCATCATCGCCTTTTGGCTCTTCCTTCTTTTCTGAACCTGCTCCAGTTTGTGCATTTTCAGCACCAGGCTGTTGTTGTGCCTGCTGAGCTCCTACTTTTGAATATACATCTTTTGAAAGGTCAGAAAGTGCATTTGTAAGAGTTTCAATGCCTTTTGTTATATCTGCATCGTTGTCTGATTCCATAGCTTTTTTGAGGTTTGCAGTTTCTTCTTCTACTTTCATTTTCAATTTAGAATCTGCTTTGTCGCCCAAATCTTTTACTACTTTTTCTGCTTGATATGTAAGAGTTTCTGCTTTGTGCTTCAACTCAATTTTTTCAAGTCTCTTTTTATCTTCTTCACTGTGCTGTTCAGCTTCTTTAACCATTCTATTGACATCGTCTTTAGAAAGTGTTGTTGTTGCTGTGATCTTTATCTGTTGGCTCTTTCCAGTTGCTTTATCTTTTGCAGTTACTGAAAGAATGCCGTTTCTATCTATATCAAAGCTGACTTCGATCTGTGGAATTCCTCTTGGTGCTGGTGGAATATCTGCAAGAACAAATTTTCCAAGTGTCTTGTTTTCAGCTGCAAATCCTCTTTCACCTTGAAGTACATGGATTTCAACTGCTGGCTGATTATCTGCTGCTGTTGAGAAGATTTCAGATTTAGAGCAAGGAATTGCTGTATTTCTTTGAATCAACTTTGTCATAACTCCACCGAGAGTTTCAATTCCGAGTGTCAATGGTGTAACATCGACGAGAACGATTCCCTTTACATCTGAATCACCTGAAAGAACAGCACCTTGAACTGCAGCACCTAATGCAACACATTCATCTGGGTTGATGTCTTTGTTTGGTTCTTTGCCAAATTCTTTTCTTACATAGTCAACAACCATTGGCATACGGGTTGATCCACCGACCATGAGGATTCTGTCTATATCTTTTTCTGTCAATTTTGCATCACTCATTGCTTGTTTGACAGGTTTTTTGCAACGTTCGAGTAAGTGATATGTCATCTCTTCAAATTTTGCTCTTGAAAGTGTCAAATCAAGGTGTTTTGGACCGCTTGCATCTGCTGTGATGAAAGGAAGGTTGATGTTTGTTTGAAGAACTGTTGACAATTCAATTTTTGCTTTTTCTGCAGCTTCTTTTAGACGCTGTTTTGCCATTGGATCGTTTCTCAAATCGATTCCATTCATTCTCTTGAACTCGTCAGCCATCCAGTCAACAATTTCATTATCCCAATCATCTCCACCAAGTCTTGTGTCACCAGCTGTGGATTTTACTTCAAATACACCTTCACCGATTTCAAGAACAGATACATCAAATGTACCACCACCTAAATCAAATACGAGAACTTTGAGCATTTGATCGAGTTTGTCAAGACCATATGCAAGAGCTGATGCTGTTGGTTCGTTTATTATTCTTTTTACTTCTAATCCTGCGATTGTACCTGCGTTCTTTGTTGCCTGTCTCTGTGAATCATTGAAATATGCAGGAACTGTGATTACTGCCTCTGTTACAGGTTCACCTAAATATTTTTCTGCATCATCTTTTAGTTTTTTGAGAATCATTGAAGAAATCTCTTCTGGGCTGTATTTCTTGTCATCTATATTTACTCTGTAATCTGTTCCCATGTGTCTCTTTATAGAGATAACTGTTTTTTCTGGGTTACTTACAGCCTGACGCTTTGCCAATTCACCAACAAGTCTTTCACCTGTTTTTGAAAAACCTACTACTGAAGGTGTTGTTCTGTTGCCTTCTGCATTTGCTATAACAGCTGGCTTTCCGCCTTCCATAACTGCTACTACTGAGTTAGTAGTTCCAAGATCGATACCGACTATCTTTGCCATAATTTTATTCCTCCCAAATACTTGATATTTATATTTACATTTTATTATTTTTTATTTACTATAACCATTGAAGGCCTGATGACTTTGTCATGTAACTTATAACCTTTTAGAAGTTCTGCTATAACTACATCTTCGTCTAAATCGTCTTTCTTTTCACAAAAAACGGCTTGATGTAGAGCTGGATCGAAAACATTTCCTATTGAATCAATAGCAGAAAGACCAACTTTTCCCAAAATCTCCCAAATTTGGCGATTTATCATTACGACTCCGTCTTTTAGAGAATCGTAATTTTTTGTCTTTTCCGAAGCATCAACTGCTCTTTCAAAATTGTCAACAATCGGAAGGAGTTCTGAGACTATCTTTTCTGCTGCATATTTTTTTGCTGAATCAGCTTCTGCTTCTTTTCTTTTTCTGAAATTGTCATAATCGGCATAGAGTTTTTGAAGTCTTTCTTCAAGTTCATCTATTCTTTTATCTTTTTCAGCTATTTCAGATTTCATCTTGTCTATATCAATGAATTCATCTTTGACTTCTTCAGATTCTTTGTTTGCTTCAATTTTTTCAGTTTCTTGAACTTCAGAATTTTGAAGGTTTTCAGAGTCTTTAGAATTTTCGTTTTCTGGAGTTGTCTCTGAATTGCTATCTACTTTGGATTCATCTTTAACAACTATTTTTATTTTATCTTGATTTTTATCTGTGTTCAACTTCATATTCTCCTTTCCCTTAACTTCGTTATTATTATAAACCTTTAGTCAGTTATTGTCAAGGTTTTTTTAAAAATTTTTTTAATTTTTTTTAAAATAATAAGCTAAAACTAAATAAATTGCTATAAATGTGAAACATAATGGGTATTTTAGATAGGTTCCTAAAAAAAATAAAGGCAAAATAATAAATAAATTGAAATAGAAATAATGAATAAATATAAAAAGAGGATAAAAGATATGGATACTTTTGTTATTGGTGTTGATTTAGGTGGCAGTCATGCAGCTTGTGGTTGTGTTGATTTAGATGGAAATATAAGTTGTATGTGTGAAACAGAAATAGATAGAGAAAACAGTGCAGATAAAGTAATAAATGAAAATCTTATTCCACTTATAGAAGAATGTAAAAATAAAGCTAAAGATAAAAATATTGTTGGAATTGGAATAGGTATTCCAGGTAGAACAGATTCAAAAAATGGAATATGTGTATTTGCCCCAAATTTAAATTGGCATGATGTTGATGTCAAAACTCCTATTGAAAAAGCATGTAAATTACCTGTTTTTATATTGAATGATGCGAGAGCCATGGCTACTGGAGAAAAATATTTTGGCAATGGAAAAGGCATTGACAATTTTGTTTGTATTGCCATAGGAACTGGAATTGGCGGTGGAATTGTAGCAGGTGGCAAATTGATATTAGGAGCCGATGAAGCAGCAGGAGAAATAGGTCATATAACTGTTGAACCAAATGGTCCCGTCTGTGGTTGTGGAAACAGAGGTTGTGTTGAAGCATTGGCTTCAAGACTTGGAATTGTAAAAAGAGCAGAAGAAGCTATTGATAGTGGTGTTGAAACTGTTTTGAAGAAAGAAAATTTGACATCAAAAGATATTTTTGATGCTGCTAAACAGGGGGATAAACTTTCTTTAAAAATATGGGAAGATACAGGAATATATTTGGGTAGATTTATTGCAAATCTTGCAACAACAGTAAATCCACAGAGAATTCTATTTTCTGGTAGAGTATCAGGGGCATCTGAATTATTCCTTCCTTCATTGAAGAAAGAATTAAAAGAAAGAGCAAGAATGGTTCCTGTTGAAAAAATAGAATTTATGAAAGCAAAATTTGAAGATGATGCTGGAATTGTTGGAAATGCAGGAAGAGCTTTTGAGTGTTTGGGATATTTAAAGTGATAAGAGGTGGGCGGTTTTTATGGAAAACGGCAAACTTGAAAAAATAAGAGGTTATTATATCAAAGATTTTATAAATTATCTCGTTGTAGAGAGAAATCTTTCAAAAAGAACAGTAAAAGAATATGAAAGAGATATAAAGTTATTTCTTGGCTTTTTTGAAAAATATCTTGAAGCTGAAATGACTTTAAGTGATTTTGATGAGAGAACTATAAGAGAATATCTTACACATTTAAAACTTGATTTGGAATATTCTCCACGAGCTATAAATAGAAAGTTGGCTGCAATAAAATCATATTTTAAATTTATTGAGCAGGAAAGATTTATAGAACATTCTCCAGCTACAAATATAAAAAATACAAAATTGGATAAGAGATTGCCTAAAATTTTAGATGAAGATGATGTAGATAGACTTATTGACACGACAGAAGAAGTTTGTTTGGAAAAAACACCTGATGAATATGATCCAGAAAATTACAAGAGTTTTGTCTATTTGAGAGACTGTGCTATTATGGAGATATTATATGCTACTGGAATGAGAATCAGTGAACTTGTAGGTCTCGATATAAAAGATATAGATTTCAAAAACAAAACAGCGAGAGTAACTGGAAAAGGTTCTAAACAAAGAATAGTTCTTTTAAATGAGCCAGCGATAAAAGCACTTGATGAATATCTTGCAGTAAGACCAGATGTCAGCATAACTGCTCTGTTTTTAAACAGATATAAAAACAAATTATCTGCAAGGTCTGTTGAAAAGATGTTTAAAAAGAATATGAACAGGTCTGGTGTTGGAAAACCTGCTTCTCCACATACAATGAGGCATTCATTTGCAACACATTTACTCCAAGGTGGCTCAGATGTTGTTACAATAAAAGAGCTTTTAGGTCATGAAAGTCTTGCGACAACTCAGATATATACAAATATATCTATGAATAGGATAAAATCTACTTATGAGAGTGCTCACCCAAGAGCCAAGTTGAAAGATGATAAAAAAAATAAAGAAGATAATGGAAAGGAAGAGTAACATGAATTTTGGACACAGTGGCATGATGAGTGCTGAAGAATCTGAAAAACTTAGACAGGCTGTAAATGAAGCGATGAAAAAGAAAGATTTCAAAGAAGAAATGTCAAAGCCTGATTTGAAGCCCAAAGATAAAAAAATGGCTGACAATGCTGGATATATGGACATCATAGATAGAATAATACCAGTTACTCCAGAAGATATCAAAAAAGCTAAAGAACAAGAATAATCAAGGGATTTTTTGTTAAAAATAGAATAAATATTTTCAAATATTATAAAAAAATTGGAGAACATTATGAAAAAAATAATATGTGCAGTGGGAATAGCATTATGTCTCTTTGCAACAGGTTGTGATAATAGTAAAGTTACTGTTCTTGAGTCAACAAATAAAAGTCTTCAAGTTCAAGTAGAAGTCAAAGATAAAGAAATTGCAACTCTAAAGAAGCAAAATGAAGAGATGGCAAAGAAACTAAAAGATATGACTGAAGAAAAAAGCAGACTTGCAAGAATGTTGACAGATGCTGGTCTTTCAACAAATCCTGAAGAGATTTCTTTCAATGAATGTAGAGAAAATCTCAAAAAAATATCTGTTGGTTTAAAATTATATTCTGCCGATCATAAAGGTACATATCCAAAAAAACTTTCAGAAATATCACCTGATCCAAGATATTTAGATTTTGTTCCAACATGTCCAGCAGCCTCAAAAGATACATATACAAGTGGATATCAGCCAGCAAGAGATTTAAAATCATATAAAGTATGTTGTTTTGGTCATAATCATAAGTCAATGATGATAAAAGAAAATAATCCAAGTTTTGACTCTGTAAGAGGTCTCGAAGTAGAAAGAGATACAAATATACAACAAGATGATACAAATTATCAAGAAGAAGCAAAAACAGAAGCAAAGACAGAGGCAAAGTCTGAAGCCAAAACTGAAGAGAAAAAATAAATAGATAAAAAAACTGACCTCTAAAATTTTAGAGGTCAGTTTTTTTATCTAACTAATTATTCAATCATGTTATCTAAACTCATGTAATATTCTTCTATTTTTCTCCTATTTTCTCTGTTTATTCTCATTGCATCATTTATTCTTTCATTGCCTTCATAGATAAGTTGCATTCCATGGGAAACATTTACAGGATTGCCATCTTGTGTATATTTCATCAAATATGAAATACCTTCATTATATAAGTCTATTCCATGGTATCCAACATTCAATTCATCTGCAAAATCTTCAAGAGATTCTTCTGGAATTTCTACTTCTCTTATTTCACGCTCTTTTTGTGATAGAACTTCTCTTAAATTATGGAGATATTCTGCATATTCATTCATTGTCCAATGACCAGCTAATACTTTATCTGAAGCATCTTTTATTTGAAGATATCTATCATTTACTTTTGCAGGAGGGGCAGAACTTACCATGTGGCTCATTCGAGGAATAGGTGTTTTGCAATTTATACAAACAGAAGCTGTTTCAGGATTATCATGACCGCACATAAGACAAAGCATAAGTAAAAATCCCCTTTCAAATAAAAAACAATTATTCTAAAAAAAACATTCTATATAAAATTAAATAAATCCTTTGAAATTATTTTGCAAGAATTACTTTTCTGAAAAAAGTTGAACCGAAAAAATAAATATTTCTGCTGATCCATCTTTCCAAGAATCTTTTGCAATACCTGCTTTATCAATACACAATCTGTTCATAAAAGTGTCTCTTGACCAACCAGTTTCTGTTGCAACTTGTGGAAGAAATACTCCTTGACGATGTCCTTTTTTTACAATAACCCCATGCTCACCCATTTTAATTAAATTTGGATCAGATATTTTTTCTGGTTTTGTCAATACAGAAATTTCGATATCAATATCTTGATATTCTGAAATAGAAACGGGTGGAAAACGAGGATCGTTGAAAGCTGAAGCCAATGTCAAATCAGAAACAGCCTCATATAGAGGCATTACCCCTTCAATATAACCAATACAACCTCTCAAATTTCCTTTTTTGTGAAGTGTTACAAACATTCCACAATTTTCTTTTAAAGAATCTGAAACATCTGATTCTGAAAAAATAGTTTTTGTCCTATTTTTTAAAAAGTCTCCTAAAACAGTCCTTGACATCGAAAGCAATTTTTTTCCGTCTTCTAATGAAATTTTACTGCTCATTATTTTCTTCCGCCTTATCATCTGATTTTTTTTCTTCAACTGGCTTTGGTTCAGAAAGTGTAAATTTTATCACCATTATGCTTGGGGATGATATTGATTTATTGAAGAAATATTCTGATCTGCCTTCCATATTTTCTTCTTCAATCAAAGAATAAGAACCATCTGATTTTACTAAAAATCTCTCCATTTTGACACTTTTATTTGACCAATTACAATCAGTCAAACTCATTCTAAATCTTGTATATTTAGGTGAAAAGAAACCATCTGTGAATTTGTGAACCAAAATTCTGTATTCTTCTTCAAATTTTTTGACAAAATCTTCAGATGAATCAGAATTGTCATATAACCACTGAGAAGGATTTGAAACAGCAAATAATATCACTAGACCTGATTCAGTAATAGCTGATTGAGCAACAAAAGATAGTCTATCAAGCCCCTTTGTATCATTCAATTCAGAATATTTTGCCTCATTTTCAAAAAATTTTCCAAATGTATTTTTTGCTATTTCACCATTTACAGAATCTGGTAATTCGATAAAATCTGCATTTGATTTTAATGCACACATTGCATTTTGGAATGCAAGTACAATACCCATATCTTTATCAGAAGATTTTGAGATAAAATCAGATATGGAAACATATATTTTTAATTTTAAGTCAGGATATTCTGGAAATATTTTGCTTTTTAAAAATGCAGGTTCTAAAAAATAATTATATGGCATTAGATTACCTGTATTTAAATATATAAAATCACATGGAATTTTAAGTCTTGATATAGAATCGAGGAAATTTTTTACATGTTTTGATGGATCTTTATATTCGCCAATACCTTCAAAAACAGAGTTAAAACCAACTCCACCAATCAAAAAATCTTTATCATATTTTTTTACACCTTTTGCAAGCATTGAAAAATATATGTTTAATTCATCTTCATGGTCTTTCCATTGTGATTTTTCAAAATCAGAGAAAGCGTCAAATATGACTCCTTTTACTCTGTATCTCGTTGAAGGACTTTCTGAAATTAATAATTTATCAAATGATGATAAAATTTCATTTACAGAAGATGATATATCTGAAGGTCTTTTAGATATGTCAATTTTTAAGAAAAATGAATTTGATGAAGCTAATACTTCTTTGCTTGAATCAGAAACAGCTCCATCTTTTAATGTTACGACACAATTTGAATTTTCAAAACATGTATTTGGTGATTTAAAAATAAATGAAGAAGGATAGACCTTTCTCAATTTTAATGCAGGGCTAACTTCTATCATAATACTTGATTTTTGAGGTGCAGCAATAGGAGTAATCTCATCTTTTTGTTCTGGCTTTTCAACAACTTGTTTTTCTTGATTTTCTTCTGTTGTATTTTCAATTACTTCTTTTTTATTTTTTCTTGCCTGTTTTTCAGCTCTTCTCTTTTCTCTTTTAAGTCTTTTTTCTTCTGCTATTTTGGCATTTTTTATTCTTTTATCTGTTTTGGCATCAAGTGAAATCTTCTCATCTTTAGCTTTTCTTATTTTTAGCTTTTTTTCTCTTCTTGCCTGTCTTTCAGCTTTTCTCTTTTCTTTTGCTGTCATTTCAGGCTTTTTTTCTTCTTCTTCACTATTTTTGTCTATAGATGTATTTTCATCTTTTTCTTCAATGCTTGAATCTTTTTTTTCGTTATCTTTGGACTTGTCCTCAATATTTTCTTTTTCGCTATCGTTAGAGGTATTATCATCAATATTTGCTTTTTCATCTTCAACAGGTGTTTTGGATTCTGTAACAGTTCCTGCAGTATTTCCGTCATCTTTTTTTTCTTTATCTGTTTTTTTGGTAACTTCTGTTTTGTCTTGTGCTTGTACTGAATCAACAATTACACAAGAAGTAAGACATATAAAAATAAATAAATAAAAAATTTTTTTGAACATATAATTATTCCTCTTCATCTGAATTTGAAGGTGAAGTTAATTCTTTCATTTTATCAAGAGCAGAATAGACATCTACATGTCTTTTTTCTTTTTTTTCAATTTTTTCTTTTTTTATTGCTTTAGTTCTTGCTGAAACTCCTCCACCTCTTCTGTAATCAGCAATAATCATATTGACATAGTTTATTGTTTCTGAATAAGGGGGAACTCCTCCATAGGCTTGAACAGCTCCTGGACCTGCATTATATGCTGCTAAAGCATGAGCTATATTATTATTAAAAGCATCAAGTTGTCTTCTTATATATAATGTGCCAGCTGCGATATTTTGTTCTGGTGAGAAAACATCTGATATTCCAAGAGCTCTTGCTGTATCAGGCATTAGTTGCATTAAGCCACTTGCTCCAACAGGTGAAACGGCAAATGGACAGAATCCTGATTCATATTTTATTATAGTTTTTATCAAAAGTGGATCTACATTATTTTTTTGTGATTCAGCCATTATGATTGGAGCAATATCCATTTCAGTACCGTCTCTTAGTACAATATAAATTGGATCTAATATTCTTCCATTTCCCATACCATTTGAGAACATGCTGTATCTTATTGAATTAGGGGTTGGAAGGTCTCTTTTTATAGTTTTTGTATTATTGGGTGATAATTTGTTGTAATTTTTATAGATACCAGATTGTTTAAAGTTTTCAATAAATTTATTTTCAGCTTGTGCTTCTCCATTTGAAATAACCGTTGTTGTTGAACCATTAGAAGATGTATATGATTTTGTTGTCAAATTTTTATCAGAAGCATAAGAGGCTGAAAAGAGAAGAAAAAATGCAAAAATTGAAATGACTAATTTTTTCATATGACCTCATTTTTTAGGGTTCGTGAAAAAATAAAATATTTTGTGTTATCACAGCCCCAATTATTTTATTTATTAACCTTTTAAATTTCTTTATAGTTTTCTAAATACCTTTATTATTGAATAATTGGTTTATTATCTGCTATCATAACTTTTTGAACCCTTCTTATTTTTGAAAGATTTTTCATTTAAGAAATAGAATATATATCATAACAACTTAAGGAGAATTTTTTATGAAATCTTTTTTTTATGTATTTATTTCTATATTTTTATTTTTTAATATTGTTTCTGCTCAGAATAATGTTGAAAATAAGATTATTGAAAAACAGACAACTGAGGCTATAACAGATTTTTTAAATGATAAGCAGAAAGAAAATGAGCCTTCAAAAAATGATACATCTAATGATGAAGGTATAAATACAGCAGATAAAGATGATGAGTATGTATTAAAAAATGATTCAACAAATGAAGAATCTTCAAATAATACAAATGTAACGAATTCATTAAATGGAATAGAGATTGATACAGGAGATACAAAATTAACACCAAAAGAAGAATTAAAAAAAGAGCTAAAAGAAGAACTTATAAAAGAATTAATAAAAGAATTACAAAATAACAAAAAAGAAGATGTAAATGTACAGTCAAAATATGTTGTAAA
This sequence comes from uncultured bacterium, assembly GCA_902790465.1. Taxonomy (GTDB): domain Bacteria; phylum Vulcanimicrobiota; class CADAWZ01; order CADAWZ01; family CADAWZ01; genus CADAWZ01. Next base: position 136,744 of record CADASF010000005.1, read on the forward strand.
ATCCCCCCCAAAAAAAGAAGAAGTACCAGTAGAGACAAAGGCTACTACTCCTATTACTAAAGAAAACGAAGATATAAGACCTTATGATATAAATGTTTTAGGTGTAAAAATAACAACTCTTAGAAAAAATACTCAAGAAACAACTGCAGAAGCAAGAGCAGAAGAAGCATCTTATAAATTGGAACAAATTATAAAAAATAGGGATATTAAAAAAATATCTATAAAACCCATAAAATATGGTTATTCAATAAATATCAATGACAAAGAGGTTTTTGCTATTCTTCATGGAGATGCTGGAGCTGTTATAGGAAAAGATAAAGAAAAACTTAAAGATTATGCAAAAGAAGCTGTCCAAAATATAGGAGTTGTAATAAAACAAGAAAAAAAGAAACAGGATAAAGAAGATTTTAAAAATTCTATAATAAAAATAGTTCTTGCTTTTATTTTAACAGTTTTAGTTCTACTTATATTGAAAAAACTAAAAGTATTAGCTGACAATTCTATGGAAAAATGGATAACAGCTTTGTTGGAAAAAATTGCAAGCACTGAATTTTCACACAAATATTCAAGAATATTTGCTGTTTACTTGAAACGATTTCTATTATTTGCATATTATTTTATAATTGTTTTTATTTTATACTTAGATTTTGCAGTTGTCCTTACAGGAATTCCACTTACAAAAAATTGGGCTAATGGTCTTTTAAACGCATTTGAAAAGATTTTAAATTCATTTTATAGTGGTTTTATTAGAATGTTACCAGGACTTGTCATTGTCGTAATGATAATTTTGGGAACAAAAATTTTAGTTGGACTTGCAAATATATTTTTTGAAGGTATAGAAAATGGTCATATACAATTTGAATGGATTGATAAAGACACAATAGTCCCAACAAAAAGAATAACTGCAGCATTTTTGTGGGTTATAGGAGTTGCTCTTGCATATCCATTCATTCCAGGAAGTGGAAGTGATGCATTTAAAGGAATTTCCGTTTTAATAGGTGTCATGTTTTCTATAGGCTCTTCAAATATTATGAGTCAAGCAATATCTGGATTGATTTTAATATATACAAAAGGTGTTAAAGTTGGAGATTTTGTTACAGTAAAAGATTATACTGGAACAATTTTGCATACAGGTGTTTTTACAGTAAAAATTAAGACACCATTACAAGAAGAGATAAATATACCAAATACATTACTTCTCGATAGTATAACAACAAATTATAGCACTTTAAAAGAGGAAAAAGGTATTGCACTTGAAATAAAACTTGGTCTTGACTATGATGTCCCTTGGAGACAAGTCAATGCAATGGTACTTGAAGCAGTTAAGATGACTCGTTCTTTAAGACAGGATTCAAAGCCAAATATTTTTCAGTCAGATATGGCAGATTACTATATGGAATATACTGTTAGAACTTGGATAGATAGACCTGAATTGGGAAAAAGTATAAAATCAGAACTATATCAAAATATACAAGATGTATTTAATAAATATGATGTTCAAATAATGACTCCAAGATATTTGACTATATACAAAAATAAAATGGTTGTTCCACCAGATAAATGGTATTTAGAACCAGCTTCACACAATGAAGACGATCAAATAGAAGTAACAGGACTTTATGATGCTAAAAATGCAGATGGTACTCCATTTTTAAAGAGATTAAATGAAAAAGAAGAACCTAAACAAGAAGATTCTAAACAAAAAGAGTCTAAACACGAAGAAGTAAAGGAAGAAAAGAAAGATGACAGAGCTAATAAAAAGAATTCAGGAAAGTCTAAAAAGTCATAAAATAGATGGTTGGCTTTTCTATTCGTTCAAACACAATGATCCATTTGCTGAGAGGATTCTAAAATTTAAGCAATTAGGACATGGTACAAGACGCTGTTTCTATTTTGTTCCATCGGAAGGAACACCTGTAAAGGTTGTACATGCCATAGAGAAAACAGCACTTGATGAACTCGAAGGCAAAAAATTGATATATCTATCTTGGACGGAGTTGGAAGATTCTTTGAAAAAAGCATTGGAAGGTTTTAACAATATAGCAATGCAGTATTCACCAATGAATCGAATTCCATATATTTCATGTGTTGATGCTGGTACTGTTGAAATAGTAAAATCACTTGGAAAAAATGTTATAAGTGCAGGCGAACTTATTCAAGAATTTGAGTCGATTCTCGATGAAGAACAAATGGAATCACATAAAGAGGCTTGTATTCTTTTGAGAAAATTTGTAGATGAAGTATTTACAAATACTGCTGAGAGATTGAGAAATAATATAAAGACAACTGAATATGATGTTCAACAGATGACTTGCGATCTATTTAAAAAACACAATATGATAACATCGAGTTTGCCAGTTGCAGGTGTAAATGAAAATAGTGCAGACCCTCATTATGAGCCTACAAAAGAAAATTCAAAAGAGATAAAAAAAGGCGATTTTTTACTTCTTGATTTATGGGCAAAATTTGACAAGCCGAGAGCAATTTATGGAGATATAACTTGGACTTGTTATTTTGGAGATTCGATACCTGAAAAATATGTTAAAGTTTTTGACATTGTATCAAATTCAAGAGATTCTGCATTCAATTTTATAAAAGAAAGACTTTCACAGAAAAAAGAAGTTCAAGGTTGGGAAGTAGATGAAGTAACAAGAAATGTCATAAAAAATGCAGGTTATGGAAAATATTTCATTCACAGAACAGGTCATTCAATAGGTGAAGAAGTCCATGGAACAGGTGTCATGATTGATAATCTCGAGACAAAAGACATTCGTCCTATAACTGCTGGTTGTTGTTTTTCGATAGAACCTGGAATATATATTGAGGGCGATTTTGGAATAAGAAGTGAAATTGATGTTTTTATTAATAGGCAATTTGAGCCTATGTGTTTTAGCGAACCAATTCAAAGGGAGGTATTGAGGTATGATATTTGACATTCTTTTTATTGTTGCAATATTGGCCACTTTTATTGTTCAGGCAATTGTACATTCTAAGTACAAAAAATATGCAAAAGTTGACAATATGCTTGGTTTGACAGGAGAAGAAGTTGCAAAACAAATATTGGAATCAAGAGGTATAAGTGGGATTAATATAGTTCCAATAGAGGGAGAACTTACCGATTGCTATGATCCAAGAAAAAAAGAACTTAGACTTTCAAGAGGTGTTTTTGAGGGAAAATCTCTATCATCTTTGGGAATAGCAGCCCATGAAGTTGGTCATGCTTGCCAAGATGCTGAAAATTATGGAATGTTGAAATTGAGAAATGCAACAGCAGGCGGGATCATGTTTGCTGATAAACTTGTTATAGGTGTAATTATACTAAACTTAATATGTGCTTTTGTATTAAGTGTTGATATTTCTGGAATATCATTGTTATTGGTCTTGGGTTATTTGTTTTTCCTTTTGTTCTTCCAGTTGATAACTCTTCCTGTTGAATTTGATGCAAGTAAGAGAGCAGAGACAATGCTCTATAATTGTGGATTTGTAGTTGAATCTGAAAGAAATAAAATTAAAGACCTTTTATTTGCAGCAGCTATGACTTATGTAGCAGCAACTGCAGTAACATTGATGAATATTTTGAGATTGTTGAGAAGACGATAATTTTATTTTTGAAAATTGCAGTAATATAGGGCTGTTTTTTCACAGCCCTATATTTTTCTTATAATTAAAGGACTGAAATGATAACATCAATATATATAAAAGATTTCATTATTTTCGATGAAGTAAAATTGCGACCAGAAAATGGCTTAAATGTACTCACAGGAGAAACAGGTTCTGGAAAAAGTATTATAATAAATTCTATAGATATTGCATTTGGAGGAAAAACAAGCCCTTCTTCAATAAAGAATGGGGCTAAGAAGGCTTTTATTGAAATTGAAGTAGATTTAAATAAAAATTTTGATAAAACTATTTTTGAAGAAAATGGAATTGAAATAGATGACGATATTTTGGTAATATCGAGGGAGATAACAAAATCATCTTCGAGAAGCAGAATAAATGGAATTCTTGTAACTCAAGATTTTATGAAAAAGATAAGGCCTCTTTTTCTCGATATACATTCACAAAATCAGACATATAAATACATGGCTCAAAATTGTCACATAAATCTTCTCGACGAATTTGGCGGTAATGATCACAAAAAAGAAGTTGAAGAATATGGAAAGTTATATAAAAAATGGACTTTTCTAAAAAATGAAGCAGAGAGATTAAAAAGAGAATACGAAGAAAGAGAAAAAAGAAAAGAATTTGTAAAATATCAGATAAATGAAATTGAATCTGCTAATATAAAATCTATTACAGAAGATGTTGAGCTTGAAAAAGAACTTGAAATCTTGACAAATGCAGAAAAAATAAAGCAACTTGCGAGATCATCTTATGAAGATATTGAAAATGAGGATATTGGAGCATTAAAAAAAATAGGTCATTCAATATCTGAACTTGAAAAAATTTCTTGTCTTGATTCGAGTATTGAAGATATAAAAAAAGAACTTGAACAGGCTTCAGACATAATAAGAGATGTCTCCATATCAATAAGAAGATATTATGAAAATATTGATGACAATCCAGAGGCTGTAATAGAGATTCAATCGAGGATCGAACTCCTCGACAATTTGAAGAGAAAATATGGTTATACACTTGAAAAAGTAAAAGAATCACTTGAAGATTGTAAATCAGAGTTAAATATAACAGAAACAACGATTGGAAAGTCTGTTGAATATCAAAAACAGGCAGATATACTAAAGGAAGAGGTTATAAAAAAAGCAGAAAAATTATCAGAACAGAGAAAAATTTTGGCACAAAAATTATCTGAATATGTAATAGATAAGCTAAAAAAATTGGAAATGCCAAAAGCTCGTTTTAGTGTTTCATGTGAAACTACAAATCTTGGAGAATATGGTTGTGATAGGATAGAATTTCTCGTAAGCACAAATATTTCACAACCAATGACTGCTATGTCAAAAACAGCTTCAGGTGGTGAAATATCGAGAATAATGCTCGCCTTAAAATCTATATTTGCGGAAAAAGACAAGACAGACACTATTATTTTTGATGAAATTGACACAGGTATTTCAGGAAAGGCTTCAAAAGCAGTTGCTGAGGAATTGTCAAGCCTTGCAAAACATCATCAAGTGATAATTATTACACACCAAGGAGTGATAGCAGCAAAAGCCTCAAAATATTTTTATGTTGAGAAAAAGCAGGATCAAAAAACTACTGTTTCAGTAAGGATACTTGAAGGTGAAGAAAAATTAAAAGCTCTTTCATATATGGTCTTTGGCAAAACAACAGATGAATCAATAAAATCAGCCGAATTATTGATGTGAAAATAAATATTTGCTTTTTTATAACATTGTGTTATAATAGCAAAATATTTTTTATTTTTTTATAGGATTTTAAAAAATGGAATTATTAAAAAGTTTTAACTCATTTATATGGTCGTATATAATGTTTTTTATGCTGGGAGCAGGCATATATTTTACAATAAAAACAAAATTTGCACAGTTAACAATGCTTCCTGAAATGTTTAAACTTGTTACAAAAGACATTGGTAAAAAAGTAGATGGTATAAGTGGATTTCAAGCATTTTGTGTAAGTTTAGCTTCAAGAGTTGGAGTTGGAAATATTGCTGGCGTTGCTATTGCAATAGTAACAGGAGGACCAGGAGCTATATTTTGGATGTGGGTTACTGCTTTTTTCTGCTGTTCTACATCTTTTGTAGAATGTACACTTGCTCAAATATATAAGATACCAAATAAAGATGGTACATTTTATGGTGGTCCTGCCTACTATATGAAAAACGCACTTAAACAGCCAGTAGTTGCCTATATTTTTTCTGTTTTAATGTGTTTCATGTTTTGTATGGTATATTCTGTTCAGGCGAATACAATAACAATATCTACAGAAACCGCTTTTGGAATAAATAGATTGGGAATGACTATTTTTTTATGTATAATTACAGCTTTGACTGTATTTGGACAGATGAAAAGTGTAGCTAAAATATCTGAAAAAATGGTCCCGATAATGGCTTTTATATATATCATATCTGCAATAATTGTCTCAATCATGAATTTTGATAAGATTCCGCAGGCAATATATTTAATTTTTCATGATGCTTTTTCACCAAATGCCATGATAGGTGGGGGAATTGGAGTTGCTATCATGACAGGAGTTAGAAGAGGAATTTTTTCCAATGAAGCTGGAGTTGGAAGTGTTCCAAATGCTGCTGCAACTGCTGAAGCTAAACATCCTGTTCAACAGGGATTTATTCAATCTTTTGGAGTATATGTCGCCACATTTTTTGTATGTGGAGCAACTGCTTTTATAATTATTTTGACTGGAAAATATAATTTAGGGGCTGATCCAACAGGAATTGAACTTGCACAAGTTTCTCTTGCTGCCTGCTTTGGAAATATAGCAAATCAAATTCTCTCTATAATAATATTTTTGTTTGCATTCAGTACAATAATAGGAAATTATTACTATGCTGAAATTATCCTTGCATTTTTTAAAAATGGGAATAGTGCATTGTACATGAATATATTTAGAGTTGTTGTATTAGTAACTGTTTTTATAGGTGGACTTCAAGATTTAGGTATTGTTTGGGAATCGACAGATTTAATAATGGGATTTTTGTGTATCACAAATATTTATGCAATATTGAGGCTTTCCAAATATTCATTTGAAGCATTAAACGATTATGTGGAACAGAAAAAAACAGGGATAGAAGAACCAATTTTTGATTCAACAAAAATTAGTAATACTGAAGGAATATTTGCTTGGAAAAAATAAATTTATATAAAAAATAAAAAAAAATGGAGATTTTATGAATATTGTAAATGCTTTGATGGATTCTTACTTAGATGAAGAAGAAATGACTGTGAGAGATTGTAAAAATATCGACAGTGAAATTAGTGATATTTGTACGAAACTACAAGAATTGACAAATCAGATTTATAACTCAACTAATTTACAAGATACACTTCAAGATATAAATAAATTAGTGGCTGAGTTATATGCACAACAGACTAAATTGACAGAGTTAAACATTTCTATCATAAATTCTCCTGACCAAGAGCCAATAGAAGATATAATTGAATGAAATAAATAAAAAGTGGCTGTGAAAAAATACTTTTTTCACAGCCACTTTTTTATATAATCTTCGTAAATTAACTCGTTGTGCTAAATACAAAAAACAAGTAAATAAAAGTTGCTATAAACTATCCAATATATGCCTGTATACTGCCACTTTGTCATTGCGAGGGAGCTGTGCGACCGTGGCAATCTAAATTGAGTCGATCGCCTATATTTAAAATGCTGTATTCGGTCTATTTACTTTTTTTACAGCCACTTTTTCACGATTATTATCGTACGATTATTTTTGAAGCATTGCTGTATTTTTTTTCAGACGGATTTGTGATTACATAAATATATGCAGGTGGAATTGTCATTTTTCCTGTTTGAACAGGTTTAAATATCAACTGTTGATTGAATCCTTCATTTGGCTTTATTGTATTTAAATATAAAATGGTTTTATTTGGTTCTGTCTGTATTGAATTTATATGCCTATTTGACTTAAAAGATTTATTTAACATTATAAAACCAGATATATGAGGAATTTCTATAACAGCATTTTTTATATCAGATTTTCCTTTATTTACTGTTTTTAGATTAATAATTAATTTATCACCATATTTTATATTATTCATATTTTGTGTGATGTTTAAATTTAATTTAGCAATATCATTATTTATGTTTTTAGGTTCTTTATCAAATGTGTATAAAGAAATTAAATATGTTCCAGAATTTGATAGGGGAGAGGATATTTTTATTGTATTATCTTTTTGAATATATTTTTTATCTATGATTACTTTGGAAATTGCTTTCTGCCCTTTTAGATATACACTTTTGAAATTATGGTTATTTACATTTATGTTTATATTTGTAACTTCTTCGGATATATCTCCAAAAATTTTATTCAATGTTTCAAGTACATCGGTAGATGCAGAAGTTGAAAACCAAGTTCCATTTGCCGACCTTTCCTGTAATAGATAATTAATTCCCCTTCTTATGACATCATCATATCCCTTTACTGACATCAATGCTCTTATACAAAGTGCTGTAGCCTGTGTATCGCTTTCAATGCCTTGACTATATGAATATAAATTGCTGAGTGAATTCCAGTAACACAATTCATGCGTATGTAATACATTTTTGTTTATTATTCCAGCAAATTGTTCAGTTGCCTCAGTATCTATTGAAGCAAGGGCAAGAGCTGTATATGCCAATGTGTATGGATCAAATGAATCCATTGCGTTTTTCTTTAAATAGTCAAGTGCTTTTTTCAATTCAGGTCTATCTTTATATTTTGATTTTGATAAAACATAAGCAACTTTTGATGTTGTTCTCTCATTTTCTTCCCAAGAGCCATCTTCTTTTTGGTTTGAAGCTAAAAAATCATATATTTTATTTAAATTTTCTTCATCTTTATAGATCAGGTCAAAACATTCATTTAAAGATTCAAAAGCACTTGCTGAAATAATTATCTCAGATTTTGAGTTTTCAAATGTATTAAAAGAGCCGTCTTTATTTTCAAATGCTAAGAGATCTTGTATTAATTTTATTAGCTGTTCTTCAATTTTATCTGAACCTTCAATTCCTTTTTCTCTCATTTTTTTCAATCTCATCAATTTTATTTTTATGAGATCAGAATAGAATATGGCATATTTTGGACTCTCTTTTTCAAATACTAAATCACAATTACAGTAATTGGAGAGCATGTCAGGATAAAATGACAGTTCTATTTTTGAAAATTTTTTAAATTCATCATTTGAGAGTCTTATTTTTTGTGATATATCTCCCCCTAATTTTCCTCCAGATGTTCTTGTATATAAATTAAATGGGTGTAATATTTTTATATCTTTTTCTATCTGTTCGCTATATGAACCACTTGTAATTTGTGCAGTTATTTTCCCAAAATCATTTCCTTTTGATATAATTTCAATTTTTTTTGTGATTTCATTATTTGGTGAAATATAAAAATTAAATTTATTTTTCTTTTTGTCTTTTAAAGAAATATCACCACTTATTTTGCAATTTAGAGTTATTTTTTTTGTTTTTGGGGTTCTGTTTTTTATGTTTATATAACAGGTTTGAGAATCTCCTTGATACATGTAATCAGATGTATTTATATTAAATAAAATATCTTTTTCTGATTTTATATTTATTTCAGGAGCAGAATATTTACCATTTTCTGTAAAGACAGATGTTTTTATTTTCAGGTTTCCCAAAATATTTGGAATTTTAAAAATTGCTGTTCCATTTCCATCATTATCAGGATAGACACTTGTTGAAGCTATTTTATCATTTGGAATTTCAAACTTTTTATATTCTTTTTTCTGAATTTCTTTTTGTTCTTGTATAGTTACTACATCTTTAACTTTATCAGCTGAAGAAAGTATGTTCAGAAAATTATTTGAAGAAATAAATTTACTATATCCTAAAAAAGACATTATTATAATAAACAGTGATAGAAATAGAGAAATTGATAAAAATATTGGTTTATATATCTTGTTATTTTCAAATACATCAAATTTTAGAAAAGTTATTGTAAGCGTTAAAACAGGCATTATTAAAAATGTCAAAGCTACAAATTCAGAAAGTGATATATTTGTTACAAATAGAGTTCTGTAGTTCCATAGATTCCACAAATTTGTATAAGCAATTATTGTCATTGAACAACATAGAGTTAATGACAATATATATATAAACATGACTGATAGAACATTCAAAAATGGTTTATCTAGTTTTTTGATAGTATGTTTATGAATAAAATGTCTTATTGTCAGTAAGTATAAAAATAGAGATACAACAATTACTGCATTTATCCATATTATATTTCTTGAAATAAAAAGTGTATTTATGTCCAGTTGTTTTATTGCCATTATAGAGATGAAACTGAGAAATGAAACAAAAAATGTCAAAGGAATTCCCATATTAAAAGCAATGGCTCCAGCAGTTTCATCAGCTGAAAATTCGGCTATTTTTTCTTTTTTAGAAAATATTGAAATATAACATAATCTCAATGTAAAGAAAAGCATTGCTAAAAAAGATAGAATAGCTATCCATAAGAATATTTTTAATATTATTGAAAATATTGATTTATAGTAATTTATTTTAAATGTATAACCAGATTGTATAGCTTGTTTGTATAAATTTTCAAATGAAATTTCGTTTTCAGTTGTTTCATTTTTATTCAATATTATTCTAAATATATTCTGAATTTTTTTTGAAGATATTTGAATAGGTTTAGGTAGTTCATTTAATTTATCGATTATTCCCTTTAATGGAAAATCTGTAGATATATCTGAAATAAAATCTTCTATTATTTCAGAATAGGGGGAATCTTTTTCTAAAGATGTAAATATTATACCTTTATCTTTAAATTTAAAAGAAATTTTTGCCTGTTCTTCTGGTTGATATATTTTTTTATCTGAAGATAAAGCTATTGAAATTGGATTTTCTCCAAAAACATATATGGGGATATTTTTTTCATGTAAATTTCCCTCACTATCTATTTTGGAAATGATAATTTTGCAAAAACCATATGTTTCATTTGGAATTTGTATTTCAGTTTTAGCTGTATTTGAATTTGCATTTACTGTTTGTGAAGATATAATCTCTTTATTTTTTGACAAAAAAACAAAAAATGTTTCATTTTTATCAAGAGATTTTATTGTAATTGGAATTTTTTGATCGTTTTTAAAAAATACATTTTCTGTTGATACAGTGAAATCTCCAAGTTTTGAATATTGTGATATATCAAATGGAATTTCAATTTTTTGACCTTTTTTGTCATATATTGTAAATATAGGAACATGACCCTTTTCAAGGGCAGGGTCTATCATTATTTCTGATATGCCTTCAGAAGATGTTGCAAGATTAATTTTTTTATCTCTCAATTTTACAATTATATCTGTTTCAGCTGGAGTGCCGTCAGGAAAACATGTAAAAATAAACAATCTGTTTTGAAATCCATAAGTTAAATATGAATCTTCTGGTATAAAGAAAGTTAAAAATTGATTTTTAGAAAATGGATATGATTTTGAGTAATTAATTTCATCATTATTTTGATATTTTATTACTGTTTTAATATCTATATAATTGTTTGGATTATATGCAGAGTTTTCTAATTTTGAAGGTATATAATCTATAGAAAATTTTCCAGTTGAATCTGTAACATTTGAAAAAGTTTTTTCACTTATTTTTTTTGAATCTGAATATTCTGTAATTAATAATGTTATTTGAGTTCCTTCTTCAAATTTTCTATCAGATTCATCTGAAGATACTTTTATTTCATTCTTTTTTCCAGATATAAAATATGGTGGATTTACTTCCAGTTTAACATTGGAAAATGAATTTGAATTTCCAATTTTTATTTCTTTTTCAAATGAAGCCTTAGATGTTGATATATTTATCTTATATGTATCATGTTTTATCATTTTTCCTATTGGAATTTTTCCCACAAAAAATCCATAGGATTCAACTTTTTCTGTTTTTGAATATAATAATTTTCCTTCTTTGTCGATTAGTTTTAGATGTAAATTTCTATCTCCATGCGATATATTTTTAGATGATATTCTACATTGTAGATATACATCATCTCCTGGTAAATATTCATTTTTATCTGTGAAAACATCAATTTTTTCTGAATATTTGATAGGTATTACTTTTTTTAATGATATTTTTCCGAATTTTGATTTAACTGAGGCAAAAATATTTACATTATCTTTACAATCTGTTGGAATTAATTGAGATATATTGGCATTTCCATTTTTATCTGTTTCTAAATTTTGAGAGTCAATAAATTTTCCAGTTAAATCAGAAAAAATTATTGAAATCTTTCCTCCTTCAACAGGTTCACCATCAGAAGATTTTCGTAATGATAAGACCAAATTTAAATTAGAACCTTCATAGACGAAGTTTGGAGCAAAAATAAATCCCTGTAGATTTCCTATAAAATAATTTGAAAAAGAAATCCATAGAGTTATTATTACAAATATTGATATTGTTGTTGCCAATATTATTTTAAGTAAATTTTTCTTTTTTCCAGCTTGAAAAAATAAGTGCATATTTCACCTTTTAAAAAGTTTATTATAAAAAAACAGGCGACACTTTTGGATAAGTACCACCTGTTTTTTATTTTAATTATTATAGAACACAGTCTTCAAATTCTTTGCGGAATTCTTCATTTGAGATTCCTGCTGTTTTAGCCAAAAGTGACAATTTTTCTTCATTTGTAAAATCACTCTTTTTAAGTCTTATCATGTACTCGCCAGCAATCTTGAATGAAAGCGAACCTGTGTCAACTAATCTGACTTTTGTTCTGCCTGTTGTTGGATCTGCCATATCTTCAAATTTTATTGGAGTTATGTGATCGTATTGAATTGACATCAAAGCACTTGAACCGCCGTTTGCAAGGAAATCAACAGCAGCATATCCTAAATTTCTTGTGTATTCAATGTCATAAGGACAAGGTCCGATACATCTTAATTCATATCCGAGTTTTTGATCAATGATTGTTGGAGGTTTCATTCCAAGTTTTGTAAGTTTTGCTTTTACGCCATTTTTAATAACTTCACTGATGTTTATTTCAGCAAGTCTTATATGACCATGCTCATCTCTTTCAATAGCTTTGCCAATGGCTTTTTCAATTTCATCTTCCTTGAAATATTCAAAGAAACCTTCAGCAATGATTGCGACACCATATCCTGAACCATAGGCTTTGCGTTTGATTATTGAGCCTGCTATAGAATCAATAACTCTTTGAAGGGTTATTCCCTTTTCTGCAAACTCTTCAGGAATCAATGTTACTGTTGCACCTGCTGATTTTCCAATACCAAGTGCAAGATGTCCTGCTTTTCTTCCCATTGCTGTTATGATAAACCAACGTCCAGAAGTCTTTGCATCTTCCATTATTGTAGATATGATTCTTGAGCCTTCTGCTCTTGCTGTTTCATATCCAAATGTTGGAATTCCTGCTGGAAGTGGAAGATCGTTGTCTATTGTTTTTGGAACATGAGCAGATTTGATATCATAACCGCATTTTTGAGCATATTCAGCAACAGTCTTTGATGAGAATGCTGTATCATCTCCACCAATTGTTACAATGTAATTTACTTCCATTTCAATTAAAGTCTCAACTACATTGCGAAGTTTTTCTTCACTCTTTGTTGGGTTTGCTCTTGATGTTCTAATAATACTTCCACCAGCTGTATGAATACGACTGACTTTTGGAATTGTCAAAAATTCAACATTTTTTTCTCTTTTTTCAAGGTGTGAAAAACCATCATAAACACCTATTACAGAAGCTCCTCTGTTTATTGCTTCTATTGTTACTGCACTTATTACAGAGTTAATTCCAGGGGCTGGACCGCCTCCGACAATGATTGCAACTTTCTTACCCTTCATGTTATCCATCGTCTGTCTCCATATTCAAAAATAATATAATTACATTGACATACTCCCCATAAATGAATTTAGGGGATTCTGGGATATTAACGAACCTTGCCTACATTTTAAATTAGAGGTCTTACGAGTTCTTTCCACAATGGTTGATGCCCCAACCATATTGTTTATTTATAATGCAAGTTTTTTTAAAATAAAGGCATTGATCCTTTATTTTAAATGCACCTTATAACCCCATAACGGTGCGTTTCGGCAATTTTCAAAAATTTAGCATTTTTGAAAATTGCCTTGAGAAATAAAATTTCGTTAATTTAATGTCTTTTTCCTTTGTTATATTATTTTTGCCTTTTCTCTATTTCTGCAATTTTATCTATTCTCGTCTGATGTCTCCCACCGTCAAATTCGGTTTCAAGCCAGGCTTTTACAATTTCTTCAGCATTTTTTGCTCTTTCTTGTGTATATGGTCTGCCAGATAGTGCTATCATGTTTGAATTATTATGTCTTCTTGACATGATAGCAGAGTCTTTGTCATGAACTAAAGCAGCTCTTATTCCATTTACCTTGTTAGCGGCAATGCTTATTCCTATTCCACTACCACAGACAACAATACCTCTTCTTGCTCTTCCAGAAGCCACTTCATTTGCAGCTGCTTCACCAAAATCTGGATAGTCAACACTTATATCTGCAGAAGATGTACCTAAATCATTTATTTTATAGCCGTTTTTGACCAGATAGTCAGCAACATAAGATTTCATTAAATAGCCAGCATGGTCAGAAGCTATAGCTATTATATTTTCACGGAGTGCTGAAGATTTTTCTTCTATTGCTTTTAATATTTTATCAAAATCTCCCTGAATTTCAACAATTTTCTCTTTCAATATTTTATTACAAACACTGTCAATACTTATTTCAGCATCATCAAATTTTCTGATTATTTCATTTGCCTGTGATTGGTTGTATTTTATTTCACCTTTGAAATTTGGTGAAGAATAATATTTAAATTCTGTTTCAGACATTGAACTGATTGTATTTTTGCAGACTAAATCTTCCAAATATTTAGCTTCATTTTCAGATTTTATAGATGTCCACAAGATTCTTTGATCATTTCCTGAATGGAAATATTTAAATATTTCTTTAAATCTTCCATATATATTTACAGCATTTGCCAATGAAGCACAACCTTTTAAGTCATCATCATAATCACTTTCACCTACTAATGGATCTATAGCTTCGTCAATTTCACTTAAAGAAACACTTGCAACTGAATAGATTTTTGATGTATCAAGACCATTCTTTTTAGCTTTATTTATACCTTTTATATATGATAGAGCTGTTTTTTCATATTGTTCTATTGAATAAATCAAATAGGCATTTACATTTATTCCCATTGCTGTAAATTCTTCTATAGCTTCAAAACATTCATCAGTTGCAGGGACTTTTATCATCACATTTGGTCTGCCTATTTTTTCAACAAGTCTTTTTCCTTCTTTTAATGTTTCTTCCAAATTGTTTGCAAGTTTTGGATTTATCTCAATGTTTACATAGCCTTCCAATCCATTTGTCTGACCATAAACAGGAAGTAGTAAATCTGCCGATTTTGAAGCATCTTTTAGAATTATTTCTTCATATATTTCAAAAGGTGAAGCAGATGTCTGAGAAAGTCTTCTTATATCGTTGTCATAACAATCCATAGAAATCAAATCTTGATAAAATAGTGATAAAAAGAAATTGAGACCTGTTATTCCACGTTCTATCAATTTTTTAAAACTGCCGTCTTCTATCGACTTTTTATTTGCAAAATTCAGCCATGAACTCTGCACACTCTTTTTTGACAATGTCATTGTTTTTCTCCTTTGATATAAATTTTTTCACATTTGACTAAAATGCCTGAAGGGCTTGGAGTGCTAAGTCCTTTTATTCTCTTATTTACAGCAACTAAGCCTTTTGGACTCCAAAGAAATATGTAAGGTGAGTCATCTACAATTATTTTTTGAATTTCTGAGTAAATTTTTTTACGATCTTTTTTATCTCTTGTAATTCTACCTTTTTCTATTAATCTATCTACTTCTTTATTTTTGTATGTCATGAAATTCATTCCGTCGTCATTACATTGAGATGAATGCCAAACAGTATAGTTATCAGGATCAAAATTTTCAACCCAATCAAATATCAATGATTCAAATTTTGAGGGATAACAGCTGTTTATAAGTGCAGAAAATTCCATTGATTTCAGACGCATTTCAATTCCTGCCTGTTTCATTTGTGCTTGCATAAAAACAGCTGCTTTTTCAAATGCAACATTACTTGAAGGGTACATAACTTCAAAACTCAATTTTTTGCCGTCTTTTTCAAAAATTTTTGTTTTTTTGTTTATTTTCCAGCCAGATTTTTTTAGCAATTCGATAGATTTTTGAGGATCAAAATTGTATTCTGGTAACGAATCATCATAATACGGAGAGGCTGGAGGTATTGGACCTAAGGCTCTTACTGCATTTTTTTTGAAAACCGCACTTATTATTGATTTTTTATCTGTTGCATAGTTGATAGCTTTTCTCAAATTTATATCTTGAAAAAGTGGATTTGTTAGATCAAATCCCATATAACAATACATAAATTGATTCCAACTGTAAATATTTAAATTATCGCATTTGTTGAGTGCTAAAAGGTCTTCAGGTGTTATTTCTCCTATATCTGTATATCCTGTTATTAGAGAAGTTCTTCTTGATTCTGAAGAGGGAATTATCTGAAAAATTATTCCTTTTAGTTTTGGAGAACCTGCATAATAGTCTTCATTTTTTTCTACATATATTTTTTCTCCACTTTGCCATTTTTTGAATTTAAATGGTCCTGTTCCTATTGGGCTCCAGTTGAATCCATCCCTGTTTATATCTTTACCTTCCAAAATATGTTTTGGTACTATGCCTAAAGATGTTATATTTGATTCAAAAGGAGAAAATTTTTCAGGTAAAATTATTTCAACAGTGTATTTGTCTAAAGCCTTTACTTTTAGCTGTTTTCCCCCTATTGTAAAAAGTCCCCTGTTAAAAGTGTTTGTATTGGGATCGTATAATTTTTCAAATGTAAAGATAACATCATCTGAAGTAAATTCTACTCCATCATGCCATTTTACATTTTTTTTCAAATTAAAAATCCATTTTTTACCGTCTTCCTCAACATTAAATGATTCTGCTAAATCTGTTACTATATTCATTTTTTCATCATATCTCAAAAGAGAGTTAAATATAGTTGAATTTACAATTTGTGAGGGAATTTCGGAAGAAATTATAGGATTTAATGTGGTTGGATCCGCTTTTAGTGCATAAAATAAAATATCATTTGGCTTTTCAACACCACAGCCAAATATAAAGATAAATAATATTAATATTGTAAATAAGCTAAATTTTTTGATTATCGTCATTTTTTAAAATATTGTTACATCAATTTTCAACTTTAGATTTATTCTTTATTTTTTCTAATTTTCTTTTATTTTTCTATTTATGTTGTCTATTTTTCTTGTTATAAAATAAAAATAAATTAATGAAAATAATAAGAGGATAAAAAATTTTCCTCTTGAATAAGTCTTTAAAGCGACGAAAAAATATTAAAATAAAATTAAATATTGGTTTGTCGCTATTATTTTACTGTAGGTTGAAAGGATTTTTGATATGCCTGAAAAGAAAAGTGTTTATCAAAATGTCATAAGACAGTTTAATCATGCCGCTGAAGTGATGAACCTTGATCCTGATGTCAAGGAAATTCTCTCCAAGCCAATGAACGAGATTATCGTCAATTTCCCTGTAAAAATGGATGACGGAAGAATCGAAATGTTCACAGGATATAGAGTTCAGCACAACAATACATTGGGCCCATTCAAAGGCGGTTTGAGATTTCATCCAAATGTAAATATTGATGAAGTTAGAGCCCTTGCAACTTGGATGACTTGGAAATCAGCTATTGCTGACATTCCTTATGGAGGTGCAAAGGGAGGTATTCAAATAGACCCTCGTAAATATTCTCAGTCTGAATTAGAGAGAATTTCAAGAAGATTTGCATTTGCACTCGGCTCAAATATCGGTCCAGAATACGATATTCCTGCTCCAGATGTAAATACAAATGGTCAGATAATGGCATGGATTCTCGATACATATCAGTCAACATTCCCACCACAAGTCAGAAATACACTACTTCATGTAGTAACAGGTAAACCTGTAGAAGCTGGCGGAAGTATCGGAAGAAACAAAGCAACAGGTCAAGGTGTTTGCTACTGTGTAGAACAGTGGGCTAAAGACCATGATTTCGATCTCAAGAAAGCCACATTCATGGTTCAGGGATTTGGAAATGTCGGTTCATGGGCAGCAAGACTTATTGCAGAAAAAGGTGCTAAACTTATTGCTGTTCAAGATCACACAGGTTCTATCTATTGCAAAGATGGAATTGATGCAGAGAAACTTGCTGACTATGTAGCTGAACACAGAGGAATCAAAGGATTCCCAGGTGTTGAAGAAATCAAAAATGAAGACTTCCTCTCAACAGAAGCTGACATTTTTGTTCCAGCAGCACTTGAAAATCAGTTGACAGCAGAGACAACAGGCAAACTCAAAGTCAAACTCGTTGCAGAAGGTGCAAATGGTCCAACAGACCCAGACGGCGACAGAATTCTCCAAGAAAAAGGCATTGATTTGATTCCTGATGTACTTTGTAATGCTGGTGGAGTTATTGTTAGCTACTTCGAATGGTTACAGAACAAACGTTCAGAATTCTGGGATCTCGAAGAAGTCGATTCAAAACTCTATAAAAAGATAATCGGTGGCTACAAGAGAGTTAAAGAAGCTGCTGAAAAATACAAAGTAGATTCAAGAACAGCTGCTTACATCGTTGCTCTTTCAAGAATCTTAGTTGTATATAAAGAAAGAGGCATCTTCCCGTAAGTAATACATAAAAAATAAAAAAATCCGTATCGACATTTTCTGTTGGTACGGATTTTTTTGTTCATAAAATTATAATTTATTGACCCATTCCCTGAATACCAGCGATAATATTATTTGCATGGGCACCTTGACCATCTTGCTGTTCACCACCATAATTTATGAGTTCAGCAGCACCATTAAGATCGCCTTGGATCAAGAGTTCTGCAGCTTCTCTTACTTCTGGATCCATTTCTTGATCCTTCACAGGTTTCCAAATGTTATTTTTGAAATTATTTATGCTTTCTTCTACTCTTGCCTCTTTTTGGTTGGGAATCATTTTATCAATTCCCAATGGTTTTTGTTTATCAAGAACTACTTGTATCTGTTCCTTAATTCCTTTACTAATATCTTTTTTTGCGTTAGCCTTTGCTTCTTCTTGGATTCTCTTGCCAACATCTATATCTTTATTTTCTGAAAATGGATTATTAGCTTGTACTTCATCACTCATTTCAGTTTTGTCCTGCTGATTAAGACCTTGAGCAAGCATTCCTTCTGGCTTTGCTTGTTTATTTTCATTGTCAAGTCCCTGAATTTCCTTCATATCCTTTGAACCTTGCACGGCTTGGAAATCCTGTATGCCTTGCATTCCCATCATGCCCTGCATTCCGCCACCGATTGCACTGATACTATCCATAATAAAAACCTCCACAAAAATTTAGCCTTTATATATAAATGGAGCAGATATAATATTAACCTGCTCCATTTGTTTATCGAAAATCTATTTTAAAATTGTTTCAAGAATTATTGCTGTGGAATCTGCATTCCTTGGATTCCAGCGACGATCTTGTCAGCATGTGATTCCTGTGCTTTTCCTACCTGCTGTTCTTGGTTGAGACCCTGTGCAGCACCCTGTTCTTTCTGCTGTCCATTGAGAATCTGATCTGCTCCCTTGATGTCGCCTTGGATTACATGATCAGCAGCTTCTTTTACTGATGAATCTATTGGTGTACCATTCTGCTGAGCCATTCCGAGTTGCTGTTTGAGCATTTCTACTTTCTGATTTGTTCCCTGATGCTGACCCTGTTGACCTGGTCCCTGTACTTTTGCTTCATCAATGATTTGCTGTACTGTATCTTTAACCTGCTGGCTTATGTCTTGTTGTTGACCTTGGATTCCACCAACTTTTCCTGCTTCAGCAGCTGCTTGAGCACCATTTACTTCCTGTGCTTCATCGCTCATTTCTGTTTTATCCTGCTGATTGATTCCCTGAGCCTGCATTTCTTCTGGCTTTGGTTGTTTTTGAGCATCTTTTTCAAGACCCTGCATTTCCTTCATATCTTTTGGACCCTGTACGCTCTGCATGTCCTGCATGCCACCTGGCATTCCAACCATACCTTGCATTCCCATCATGCCTTGCATTCCGCCACCGATTGCATTGATACTATCCATAACAAATCCTCCAATCAATATTTAAAAAACTTTCTATGGTTGAATTATATCACCTTAGAATCTAAAAAAAAACTATTTTTTATTAATAAAAAGTAAATAATGTAAATTTTTCGTTAATTTTTTAAAATAATTATTTACATTAAAATTAAAGATATTTAATCTAATCTTTTAATGCTCTATTGAAATTGCCAATTATTATGTCTTCATCAGTCTTTTTTATCTCATCTAATAGATTTACAATTCCAATTGGTTTTCCTTTTAATGTTGGCATGTTTGCGAAATAAATTTCTGGGTCTATATTTAGATTTCTTGTTTGAATCATGTTTGGTTTATATTCTTCTATAAATTTGAGAAATTCTTTTGCTTCATTCTCATTGTCATTTACTCCAGGCATGATCAAATAATTTATAGAAACAAAAATGCCTCTGTCTTTTGCGAGTTTGACAGATTTTTTCATATTCTCAAAGCCATGTTCTCCAACATGAAAATACGAATCATAAGTTTCTTTAACAGCAGAGTTCATACTTATTCTTACACTGTCAAGTCCTGAATCTATCAATTTTTCAAGACTATTTGTCAATACACCATTTGTATTTATATGAATAGTGCCTTTATCTGTTTTATCTCTCATTGAAGCAATAGAAGAAGCTATTAAATCTGCTTTTGTAAGTGGTTCACCTTCACACCCCTGTCCAAAACTTATTATTGCCCTTCCCATTTTTAAATGTGGAACAGCAATTTCCACAATTTCATCGACCGTAGGAGTGAATGTAATCCTATTTTGTGGAGATTGTAATTTTGTCTTTCTCTTTTTTGAAATACAGCCTAAACAGTCTGCATTACAAGATTCTGAAACAGGGATTCCGCCTTCCCATCTATCATAGAATATATTTTGAGCATTCCAGCAACCATATTCCATGGCACATTTAGATAGATGTTTTAACAGTCTATTTTTAGGGTATTTTTTTATTTTCTGTTTTATCTTTTTTTCAAGGTCTGGTCCGTTGTATTGGGAAGGATCCCATCTAAGTGAGTTGTCTGTTTCAATGGCTGCTATATATATTTCACCATCTTTAAAAGCACCCATGGTATATGCAAAAAATGGCATTTCAATATTTTTCTTTATTTGGTATGCAGGCAAAAGGGTTCTTGTATATCCAATAGGTGGAATAAGTGCGACTGCACAAACTTTTTCATCACCTGTTTTAAACCAATTTGTTTTTTTGCCTTTTGCCATTCCGACAGGGTCTCTCTGTGGAAGAAAATTTACATCAGTTCCATAAGGGGCAATTGTCATTTCCCTTTCTTCTGGCTCTCTGATTTTGTCTCGTCCAGCTCTTCCCAATGCTAAATAATTTGTATTTTCAGAAATTTCGCCTTCATAAGTAGATTCAATAGCATAAAATTTTGACATTTTGCCCCCTCTTCTGTCTAATTTTTGGATAGTCTGAAATTGTCATTAGTCATGGTTAAAAACTGCTTTACTTATTAGAAAAAATTGCCTCTTTTGTCAATGTTGTCAAAAATTCTTTATTTGTCTTGGTTTTCTTTATCTGCTCTATCAACATCTCTGACATTTCATCACCAAAAACCTCTAATGCTCTTCTAAGAAGCCATGATTTTTTTAATTCAGATTCACTCAAAAGCAATTCTTCATGCCTTGTTCCAGATTTCTTTATGTCTATTGCAGGAAATATTCTTCTTTCAGAAAGTTTTCTTGAAAGATCAAGTTCCATATTTCCTGTTGCTTTGAATTCTTCAAAAATAACATCATCCATTTTAGAACCTGTTTCAACAAGTGCAGTTGCTATTATTGTCAAACTTCCACCAAATTCAAGATTTCTTGCAGACCCCAAAAATCTTTTGGGCATTTTTAAGGCAGAAGTGTCAAGTCCTCCAGAAAGAGTTCTTCCTGTAGGTGGTGTAACTTGGTTGTAAGCTCTTGCAAGTCTTGTTATACTATCGAGCATAATTACGACATCTTTTCCAGATTCAACTAGTCTTTTTGCTTTTTCAATTACGAGTTCTGAAACATGTACATGCTGTTCTGGCGGTTCATCAAAAGTAGAACTTATCACTTCTCCTTCAATAGAACGCTCCATATCTGTAACTTCTTCAGGTCTTTCATCTATTAAAAGAGCTATCAAAACTATATCAGGATAATTGGTTGTTATTCCATTTGCAATTTGTTTTAATAATGTTGTTTTACCTGCTTTTGGAGGAGCTACTATTAATCCCCTTTGTCCTTTGCCTATTGGGGCTAATATATCAATTATTCGAGTTGCTATATTTTCACTATTTGTTTCAAGTGTCAGTTTTTCATTTGGAAATATTGGAGTCAATTCATTAAAGTTGGGACGTTTTTTAATGTCTTCAGGATTTAAAGAATTAACTCCTTGAATTTTTAGGAGTCCATAATATTTTTCACCTGCTTTTGGAGGTCTAACTTGACCTGATACGATATCTCCCATTCTTAGATCAAATCTTCTTATTTGCGATTGAGAGACATAAATATCGTTAATACCAGGAAGATATGTTTTACCTCTTAAAAAGCCATATCCATCTGGTAGAATTTCAAGGATTCCTGTTGAAAAAATAAGTCCCTGTTTTTGTGCTTTTTCTTCAAGAATTTCATATATCAATTCTTGTTTTTTCTTCTTTTGAGCTCCTGTGATTCCTATTTCTTTACAAATGTCAAGTAATTCATTTTTAGTCATATTTTCAAGATCTGCTATACTATCTGCCATTTAATCACCTTTTTTAGTACTATTTTTTTGTGGACTTAGTCCACTTGATTTCTAATTTAGAATTTTCTTTAGCTATTTTTTCTGCATATCCAAAATTTATATTATTGGAATATAAGCAATAAACTTTTTTATGAATATTTGTTTTAGATATAATTTCAGAATTGATTCCTATATCATCTTTGATCTGCTCAGCAAAATCTTCTGCTTCTTGCTGAGAAACAAATTCTTTTTCTATTTTTATTTCATTTGAATTCTCAGAAGAGGAAATCATACTTATATTATAATTGTTATCTGCAAAATATTTTTTAGCATATTTAAAATGTTTTTTTCCGATATTTGCTTTTAGATAATAAATAGGTTTTCCATAAATATCTTCCAATGTTACTTTTGTCTCTTTATTGCCTTCAAAATACATAGTTTGTAATTTTGTTAATTGTTTTTTGTCAGAGGAATATATTTTTATGGTTCCAAGCTCATTTTTATTTTTAGAAAAATTGGCAGTTTTTATCCAATTAACAAAATTATATCCTACATTTAGAATTAGGCATAAAGAGAAAAAAACTATAAAAAATCGTCTTAAAAATACAGGTAAATTCATTTTTTTTATCCTTTAAATATTAAATATGAGGATTTAACATTAGTATTCCAAGAAGTAAAAGAACAAAATCAATAATAAAATATACTAAATGATGATTTGAAGAATATATTTGTTTTCCGTCATTTCTTATGGCCATGACTTCTATATATGTCTTATCACTTTTTTTAAGCCAACCTGCAACAATAGCTTTGTTTTCTTCAGATTCTTTTAGTTCAACAGGAGACAACTCATAAAAATAAAGTCTGTATTCCATTTCTTGAGATTTAAAAATATATTTATCAAATCCAATTTTCTTTAATGTTCCCATTATAGCTATTTGGTGTCCAGAAATTGGGGAATATTGCAATTTTTCAATTTCTGGTTGCTTTTTTGAAAAAAGTGGTCTTTGTATAAAATGTAAAATAAAAAGTAAAATAGCTGATAATAAAATAAATATTCCAGAGTTCATTCCTAATTTCATGATCAAAATAGAAATTAGAATTGAGATCGTAACTAAGATACAAATATAATAAGCTTTGTCGTCATTATTTTCGACTTTATTATATATCTGTTTGGTTCTTGATAAAATAGGTTCATGAGCTTTGAAAAGGATATACCAATTTTTCCATTTTGTTTTGAGACATTCTTCTATGCCCTCATTCTGTGGAACAGGATCGGCAAAACACAAAAAATCAATAGACCTTATTAAAGCACGGTCTTCAGATGTCCCTTCTTTAGGAGGAAATTCATTATATTTTTTTAGTATGTTTCTCAAATCATCTTTAGATTCAAAAGAAGTATCACATATTTTATCTGTTTCTCTTGAAACTATATAGATTATCATATACAAAAATTTTATAAAAATATGAAATCCTCCAGCAAAAGACATGACGCTTTTGGCTGAACCATAATCACTTCCTCTACTCCCAAGTTTTTTAATCAACTTACATATATGTCTCATTAAAAATGGTATTCCGCCAACAGTAAAAAATATATTATTTAAACTTAATGAAGCTCTTTTTTTCTCCCTTTTAACAAGTAATTCTAACTCTTTATCTGTCAATAAATCTATAAGTCCTCTTCCAACAATTAAAATATTTTTTGAAAATGGCATTGGAATATGAAAAATGACTGGTCTTTTTGTTTCCCAAATATAGCATTTATCTTTGTTATTTTCTGTAAATATTTCTAATTGTTTTGGTATCTCTTTATCATTTAATGCAGGTTTTATAAGTTTTAACAAAATATGTGGAAATACAAAATATTGCAATATCATTAAAACAAATGATATTATAAATGCAGGGTATAGAGGGTATAAAAGTAAATTTTCAATTACAATTATTATATAAGCATAAATTAAATAGAAAATTAAAAAAACAGAAATAGATGAAATTACATACATAATTATTAAATATTGGCAGTTGAAATTCTTCCTTCATCAAGATAATAAACTTTATCAGCATAAGCGGCAACTTTTGAATCATGAGTAACCATTACAGTTGTTACTCCTTGTTGTCTATTTACTATTTTTAACATATCCATAACTTCTCTTGTACTTTTTGAATCTAGATTTCCAGTAGGCTCATCTGCAAGTAAAAGCCCTGGATTATTGACAAGAGCTCTAGCTGTTGACACTCTCTGCCTTTGTCCTCCAGATAATTTTGCAGTATCAGAATTCCATTTTGCTTCCATTCCAACGAGTTCAAGCATTTTCATTGCTCTTTCTTCTTGTTTTCCTACAAATGAATTTGCAAGTTGCATAGGAAGCATGACATTTTCTAATACAGATAATGTTGGAATAAGATAATAATTTTGAAAAATGAAACCTATATGTTCCAGTCTTATTTCTTCTCTTATATTTTCAGGAATTGTACATATATCTGTATTATCAAGATATATTTCTCCAAAATTTGGTTTATCTATACAGCCTAAAAGATGTAAAAAAGTCGATTTTCCTGTTCCAGAAGGTCCCATGATTGCAATAAATTCTTTATCTGCAATATCGAGATTTACATTTTCTAAAACTCTTATTTTTCCAAATTCGCCTTCCCAATATTTATAAATTCCCTTCATTCTAATTCTCATATTATCCTTCACCTACATATCCCATTTTAATGCTTTTATTATTTCAATTCTATATACAATTATAATCGGAATCAATGCTCCGACAATTCCAATGAAAACGGAGAGTAGCATTGCATATAATATCAACGCAGGCGTTATGTTTGCCATTGGAAATGAAATTTGAAATAGTGCTTTTACAGCGTCATCTAAAAATGCGGATCCAATGATACCAACAATGATTCCAGCTATCCCTCCTATGACAGACAAAATCAGTGATTCAATAAGGATCATTGAGGCTATTACCGATCTATTTGCTCCTATTGCTCGCAATGCACCAAATTCTCTTATTCTTTCAAATGTTGACATCAACATTGTATTCATAGAAGCTGTTGTTGCAATCAAAATTCCAATTAATGCAATAGCGAACTGCATGAACCAAGCATATTTTACAATTTCGCCAGAAGCTCCTAAATATTCTTCACTTGTTTTGAATTCAAAATTTGGAAAATAATATTTTAAGAGTCTTTTAGTTTCTTTTATTTTAGACTTATTTTCTACTTGTATCCATATTTCTTTTACTTTACCATCAGAACCATTTATTGTTAATGCAGTTTGAATAGGCATGTAACAGAAATAATCTTGAAATCCAGAATTAAAAGATACTATTGCTTCAGGTTTTAACAACAAGTCACTACTGCTTTTCATGGAAATTTTGCCATTTTTATCTATAATATCTTTTAAATTTAATTCTTCAGCTATTTTTTGACCTGATATGAAAACTTTTTCTTCATTTGAAAGGTCGGATATTTCTTTTTTTTCTAAACAATATATGTCGTTATATTGTTTAGTTTCAACTGGAAATACACCATTTTGAACTCTCATGCCATTTAAATATAAACTAAATAGTGGAGTTCCATCATCTGCAGTTCCAAAAGGCAAACCCCAAAATACAACATTTCTTCCCCTAATCTTTTTTTGGAATCGTGTAACACCTATTGCAGATTTTATGTTTGGAACTTTTTGGTTTCCTTCTTCATCTATGTTTAGAAAATCTATTAAATTACCTCTTACTTTTTTTATTTTATTTATATCAACTCTATTATTTACCTGTTCTAAACTTATTGGACTTTTGGGAAGTTCTTGATCTAGATTAATATCTTCATAGTCAGCTCCAAGAGCTCCTATTGAGCCTGTTGGCAGAGAAACAACTCCAGATGGAGTAACATAAATGTCAACATTTTTGCTCATTACTTCACTTGTTAATTTTTTATTGAGTCCTTCAGCAATAGAAAGTAAAGCCACAAAACTACCAACAGCGAGTATTACACCGATTATAGTCAAAAGGCTTCTTTCTTGTTTTCTTATTATATTTTTTTTGGCGAGAGAAAATGCAATCACGATTATTTCCTTTTCCGAAATATTATAGTTTAAAACAAAGGGAAAACATTAATTTCAATAGAAGTTTAAAAATAAAAAAATATTATTATTTACAAATAAATTATGAATGATCAAAAATTTGATACAAATGAGTCTAATGCCTCCTTATCTCCAGAAAAAGAGAAAAAAAATTTTTTTTCAAGGGTTGGAGATACAGTTTCGCTTTTCTTTACAAAAGATACAAATAAAGCGATTGAAACTATAATTGATCCTGAAGCTCCGCTCTTTCAGAGAACTGCAGCAATAAAAAGTGCTGTTGTAAAAAGAAATTTGGATGCTCGAATTCCACTTATAGAAGTTGTAAAAGGCGAATACGGAGCAAATGAAGAGCTTCGCATACAAGCTGCCAAAGCACTATCTGATATTGGAGATGTATATGCCACAGACATAAAATCTTCATATTTGATAGATTTGCTTGAAATTTATCTAACAACTATAGATAATAAATTGAGCAAAGAAATTGGCATAATTTTTCTAAAAGCAGAAGGACTTCCATATATAAAATTTATTGGAAAGACTCTTATAACAAGATTCCAAATTGATGATGATGTAAGCTCTGATGCTTGGCAGATTTTTGCGAGAGCATTAGCTTTCTCGTATGAATTTGCATTAAATGAAAATATAGAAAAAATAAGAGCTGAATTAAACAGTTTACCACAAAATATAAATAAACAAGTTCAAGTAATTGAACATGGTGCTTATTTTGTTAGAAGAATTATTAATATTCTTGATGATTCTAGAAAAACCCTTTGTGATTATATGGCTAAAGATCCAAATGGTCAAAAATTATCAGAATTATTGATGTATCCTTCTCTTACATCTACATATCATGAAAATTCGGCAGAATTGGTTAAACATATAACTTCCATATTTGATTTTGTTCTCCATGACAAAAAAGAACTTAGAGATTTGGCAATATCTGAACTCAGAACAATAGAGACTCCAATAGTATATGATTCTTGTAAAACACTTATCATGGACCCAGCCCCACGTTATCCTGATATATGTGAGGGATTGACTGGAGTTATAACAGAAGCGATATCGAGAGGCGATATTCTTGCAAGAAATATATTTATTTCTATGGCAAATAATCCTCCTGTTTATTGTGAAGCTTTCTTTTATTCTGAAGTAGTTAGGTTATCCAAATTAGATGAAGAATTTCATGCCAAGATGATTTCTGTTACAAAAGGATTTATAAAGCGTTCAGAAGCAAGTGATAAAGTTATAATATCAATGCTAAGATCCGTTTTTTCTTTTAATTTGACAGAAGAAAATCTTGAATTTTTGATTTATCTTGTAACAGGAAAAGTAAAAGTTTCTATAGATGTTGCTGTTGAAACAGTTTCTCTTTTGGTACACTTAAATAAAGAAGATTTTCCATTCTACGACAAAATTTCAAAAATTTTAAAACTTTCATTGCAAAATAAAGTCCCAGATGAAATTAAATCGAGAATTATTTCAGAATCAAAAAATAATATAACAGATACAAGTTTGTCATGCCTTGAAATTGCTGCTTTTTTAGACACTCCAACAGTATCAGCAGAAGCAATAAGAGCAGTTTTTGATGTAGCAAGAAGTGGAGACATGAAATCTGATAGATTTATTGCTTTTCTGTGTAAAATGTTGAGTGATGAGAAAGTTCTTAGAGATAATATATCTCTATCTCTTGCATTTTTGAAAAATTACAAATATAGAAATTCTGCTTTGAGAGATGAAATAGCAAAATTATTGTCATCAAATGATCAAAATTTCAGATTTGATGCTTTGATTTTGTCTTCAAAATGGCTAAAAAATTCTGAAGATGAGGATGAATTTATTCAACAACTAAAAATGTTTGTTGGCATAATACAAAATCCAGAATGGAAACACAATGATATATATCAAAAAGTATTAGATTTATTTGAGTCATTTATTTTATCTGAAGAAGAAAAATACAAAAAAATACAAAATTTCTTACTAAACTCAATAAGAAGTGCTTTAGGTGCTAAAATACAAGATAATTATAAAATTGCTATTTGTAGAATGTTTGAAAGCATTCTGAAAAAGGGAAATGATGATATATCTCAAAAAGCAATGATTCTGCTTGAAGATGTTATTTCTTCTAAGGATATTTCTACCGCTGTTAAATTACATGCAATAGAATATTTTGCTGTTGATAGAGGAGAAATTGTACATATTTTACCTCAAGTTGTAACTGCTCTTAAAGATGAGAATTATGACAATAAAAGTGGAATTTTGCTAATTTTAGTAAAAGCACTTGACAAAGTTAAAAAATATACAATTAAAGAAAAAATTAATGCACTAAAACAGGGGCAACCTGTTGAAATATGTGAGCATGTCAAATTTGAGATACTCATGGGAATGGAGATATGCCCAATATTAAATGATCTTTTAAAACTCAATTTCATGAATAGGGAATTAGTTCAAAGTGCATTGACTCTTGCAAAATATATGGATTATGCAAGAACATTTGTAAAGTTTATTTTTGAATTTACTAATTATCCTGAAGATGAGATAATAAGAGCAAGGGCTATAGAAACTGTTGGTGCTTTGATATATCCTCCATATACGCAAGATGAGGGTGAAATATTATTGAGCATAATGAAGACTGCAAAAGATAATAAACAACCTCAACATATGAGAAGAGCTGCTATTTTAGCACTTGAAAAAATAGCGGATCCTGCTTTTGAAGATGTATTGAGTGAAATAGCTCTCGATAGTAAAACAAAAGAAGATTTGAGAATTTTGACAATAAATGCATTGTCTTCATTGTGTGATGAACATGTAAATGGTACATACAAAACGATATTAAAAGACCCAAATGCTTCTTGGTTAATAAAAGAATCAATAGTGAAAGTTCTAAATGATTCAATAACTTTTGATATGATTGATACCATGATTGATTTAATGACAAATGCTCCAGGAACAGTTTTTAAAAATCAAATAGCAGATGCAATGAAGGCAAGTGGATTTGAGAATGTGGTAAGAATAAAAGAATTAGATACAGCCTGTGCAAATGATATGAATAAATTAAATATCATGAAAATGAGTGCTGAAAGGGCAGTTGAAGAAAAACGAACTGCTGTTTTAGCTTTTGCAGCTCTTAAAGAAAAAATGAAAGAAGCAAAAGAAAAATTAGATAGCATGAAAAATGAAGTAAACATGCTTCAGGAGAAAATTCAAGAAACAGAATATAAATGGCAAACAGAAAATGCTTCAACTACTGCAAAAATGCAACAGTTATCTGCTTCTGGAAATAAGCAAGAATATATAGCATTAAAGCAATCACTTTTGGAAAAGAAAGATGAGTATGATGATTTGGTAGATTCATCTAAATTGAGAATGAAAAGACTTGAAGAAGCTATTTCCAAGAGAAGTGAAGAATTTGAGGAATTGCAAAAAAGATATGAAGCATCTGAAAAAGAAATAGAAAGATTTGATAGACAGATAAGTAAGCCGACTTCTGAGGGAGATGAGATAAGAAAAAGAGTTGAAGAGGCAAATATGGAGAAGAAAACGCTTTATGAGGCTGTCATGAAAAATAGACCAGTAATAGAAAAAGAACTCAATAGAAGAATGGAAGAAAAAAGAAATAGAAAAGCAGAGGCTGAAGAAGAACGAGACCTTTATAATAAATTTATATTTAGGAATATAGAAAAAAATTTAAATACCTAAGAAAGGGGATAAAAAAATGAAAAAAATATTGGTTTTGTTAGCAACAATAGCTCTTACGATTCCTGTTTTAGTTGGTTGCGGTGGAGGTGGAGGAGGAAGCCACTATGATGGCGGTTCCTCTTATGCAATGTATGCTTTTTTACAACAACAGCAACAACAAAATAACAATAATAATAACAATAACAATAACAATAATAATAATAACAACAATAATAATAATCAGGCTGATTCAAGTGATTCTTCGACTCCTGAGGTTATGACAAAAAATTCTATAATAGTATCGTCTGGAGTTTATTCTGAATCTATATTTTCTGTTGTAGGCTCTGGTTTTGGATATACACAACAGTTAGGTGATGTTACACTTACTGTAGAATCTGGAGAGGTTCCTGATTCCCTTACATATAGTATTCAAAAATGGAATAATGATTCGATTAATATAAAGTTAGATGGGCTTTCTCAAGAATTTACATCTACTCTTAGTATGAAAATTAAAACAAATGCTGGCACAGAAATTGCAGGTCCAAATATTGAAATAAAACCAATGGCAATAGATAACAATATTGGAAATAAGGCTTATGGTATTTTTGTAGGCTCTCCTAGAACATCTATTGGTCAATATTGTGTAAAAGATGCTGAAGATGTAAAGAAGGCACTTGTTGGAAATTCATGTTTTAATTGGCAACAATCTGAATTGTTGACAACTGAAAGTGATGCTTCTCATGCTATGGTAACAAGTTTATTAGAAATCATGGCAAGTAAAATGGATGATTCTTCAACATTTATATTTTATTATTCTGGTCATGGTGCCTCTAATTATCTTCAGGTAACAGATGGATTAACTGCTTCTGAATTGGAAACTTATTTACAGAAAATGCCAGAAAAATCTCATAAAATACTTTTGATAGATGCTTGTTCAAGTGGAAGTTTTCTTCCTAAGAATTTAAAGAAATCGAGTAAGACTTTTAAATCTCTTTCAAGTAGTATCAAAAATTTAGCTGTGATTTCGGCAAGTGGTCCAGAAAATAACTCACAAGTTTCGATGAAATTGAATCAAAGTGAAATGACTTATGCTTTGTTAGATGCATTAGGAAGAACTAAAGATAATGTAGAAATAGATTATCTTGGTTCAGCTTTGACATTGTCTGAATTATATAATTATATGGCTGTTCAAGATGTTTATACAAGTTTGGATGATGAATATGGAACACAGGATATATTTCCTACATTTAGAAAAACTGGAAATGATTTTTATATAAAGAGATAATTATTTTGGTGTGAAAAAGTGATGTGGATTTTCTGCATCACTTTTTTATTTATAGATGTTAAAATAAATGACAGGACAGGGGTTATAAAAATGAAAGCACTTATTTTATCTGCAGGGCTTGGAAAAAGACTTAGACCTCTTACAGATATAATTCCAAAGCCACTTGCCGACATAAATGGCAAGCCAATTATTGACATTATTGTTGAAAAATTAAAAAATATAGGTGTTGACGAATTTGCCTTTAATCTACATCATCTTCCAGAAAAGATAAGAGAACATTTTTCTAATTCATCTGAAAAAATGATTTTTTCTTATGAAGATGAACTTCTTGATACAGGAGGGACACTTGCTTCTTTTTCTGACTGGTTAAATGAAGATGAATTTTTGATTGTACATAATGGAGATATTTATTCAGATATTGATATCAAATTTTTGTTGAATAAGGCTTTAGAAAAGAATGCTCCAACATTGGCATTGATTCCAAATGGACCTGTTGGAAATGTAAAATTTTTTCCTAAAACAGAAAAAATTGTTGATTTTAGAAATTCTTTAGGTATTGATGATTCTAAATATATAAATTGTACTTTTTCTGGAATAGCTGTTTATCCAGCAAATTTTATAAAAGAAATGCCAAAGGGTAAATATTCTGTCATTGATTATATGATTGAAAAATTAAAAGAAAAAAAGGATATTTTTGGGGTTTTGTTTGAAAATATTTATTGGAATGATATAGGAACTCATGAAGCACTTGAAGCATGTAGAAAATTTGATTTAAGAAAAGGTGTAAAATGATAGGCTCTGAAAAGTTGAATGAATTTTTAAATGATTTTTTTGAAGGAAAAAAATTTGATTTTGATGAGATATGCAAGGGTGGATCAGATAGAAAATTTTATAGAGTTTCAAATTTGAATAAGTCTTGCATTTTATCAATTTCTTCAGATTTTGAAGAATATCGTTATTATTGTGCCTTTGCTCGTTATTTTAGGGAGCATGGCATTTGTATTCCTGAATTTTATTTTACTATTCCTGAGGAAGGAATAGCAGTTATGTTTGATGCAGGAACAGAATCTCTTTGTGATTATACACAGAAACACTCTGATGGTGAAAATTTTGCAATTTATTCAAAAGTTATTGAGAAATTGTTCGATTTTCAGGAAATGGATTTTAATAATTGTCTTGAAATATCTGAAAGACAATTTGATTATGAGGCTATTTTGTGGGAAACTTCGTATTTTTCACAATTTTTTTTAAATCAATATTCAAAAATAGAAGATATTCCAGATGAGGTAAAAGAGGAATTTTTAAATTTGGCAAAAATTCTTTCTAAATTGCCAAGAGTTCCAATGCATAGGGATTTTCAATCACAAAATATTTTTATTAAAGATGGTGAAATATACTTTATAGATTTTCAGGGAGCAAGATTGGGAAACAGATTTTATGATTTAGCTTCCCTTATAAGAGATCCTTATGTTAAATTGAGTCGTGGAACTAAACATTCTCTTGAAAATATATTTTTGGAAAAATTGGCAGATAAAACAGGTGAAAAATATTCATATTTGATGAATATGTTCTCTTTAAATTCTGCTTCAAGATTGATGCAAGCTCTTGGAGCTTATGCCAATTTAGGGCTAAATAAACATAAAACGCAATTTTTAAATTACATAGAACCTGGATTGAAAAATTTGTCTATTGTTTTAGAAAATTGTTCAATATTGAAAAATACTTATAATTTTTTATCAAACAGGGTTATTTAATAATTAGATAGAATATAAAAAGTTGAAATTAAAGAAAATGTCGGAGGATTTTTTTATGTTGAAAAATTTAACTGCAGCTCTTATTGTTGCAGGTGTCATGACTACAGCCGCATTTGCTCAAAATGTAGATGTAAAATCAGCTATAAATGATTTATCAAATAGAAGTGGATCTGTTCGTCAAAATGCAGTAATGATTTTAGGTTCTTCAAATGATAGAAGCGTTGTTTCCAATATTGAAAGATTGGCTTACGATTCAGATTCTGGAGTTAGAACAGCTGTATGTTGGGCTCTTGGTCAATTTAAATCTCCGACAAGTGAAAATGTTTTAAATTCGCTCGCAAGAGATTCAAGACCAGAAGTTAGACAGGCTGCTGTAAACGCACTTGGAAATTACAAAAGTGTTGCAACAGGAGAAACTTTGATTAGAGCCACCTATGATTCAGATGTAAATGTTAGAAAAAGTGCTATAAATTCACTTGCTATAGTAAAATATGAGCTTGCAGGTCCTAGACTTTCAACTCTTCTCTCTGATTCTAATCCAGATGTCAGAGCAGCAGCTGCTATAGCCATGAAGAGCATGAATTATAGTGCTCCTTCTTCAATGGTTGCCAATAAATTAAAAGACCCAGATTCAAGAGTTAGAACTGGTGCCGCACAGAATTTAGGAAATTCAGGAAAAGACGATAATATTTCTATCATTGTTCCAGGATTAAGTGATTTAAATCCTTCAGTAAGAGCTAATGCCGCAACTTCTTTGGGAGATACAAAAAGTGACAAGGCTATTCCTTATCTTGTAAAAGCTCTTGGTGATAGAACTGATAGTGTTGGTCTTTCAGCTGCTGCAGCACTTTCAAAAGTTGGACCTTCATCTGTTCCACAAATTGTTGACAAACTTGAATCTTCAGAAACTCGTGTTCAAAAACATTGTATAAGAGCTCTTGCAGGAATGGGTGAAACAAATGTTGATCTTCTTTCCGAATATTCAAAAAGACCAGAGTTAAGAGAAATTTCTATTTGGGGACTTGGAGAGACAAAATCTTCAAAAGCATTCCCTGCAATTTTTGATGGTTTTTCTGATAATGATGAAAAAATTCAACTCACAGCATCAGAAGCTATGGGTAAGGTTGGTTCATCTGTTCTTGAAAATTTGAAGAAAGAAAAAGAAAATCCAAATGAAATAGTTAGAAAAAATATAGCAAAATCTTTGGGATTTATGCCTTATGAAGAAGATGTTGCTAAATTTCTTGTCGAGTTGATGGCAGATGATAAGGAAACTGTAACAGCTGAGGCTTCTGTATCACTTTCTAAATATGGTGAATCAGTAAAACCTCTCTTGTTGGAAACATTGAAATCAAATGATGAAATGCAGAGAACAGGTGCTATAAATGCTCTTGCATTGATGGGAAAAGAATGTGCTCCAACACTTAGAGAATGTTTAAAAGACAAAAGTTCTAAAGTTAGAGCTGGTGCTGCTTTAGGTCTTGGACAAATGGGAGATACTGTTTGTGCAAATGATATAGTACAACTTTTTGAAAATGACAATGATCCAGAAGTAAAGCGTGCATGTGCTTGGACTATTGGAAAAGTTTGTAAACCTTCAGATGAACTCATGAAAAGGCTTGTATTGGAAAAAACAAGAGCTGGTGGTAAGAAACTCCCTGCACTTCAAAAGACAATAGAAGATACAATAAGAATTTTTGAAGGTAAATAATTTATTATAATAATTGTTAAAATTAAGAACTCGCAATTAATTTTACGAGTTCTTAATTTTTTGTTTGTTTGTCATTAATATAACTTGTTGTGTTATTTAAAAATAGTAGTTTTTCTTATAAAGTTCCATAATTATTATTCTTAGTTTTTAGGTATAAGTCGCTCACTAGTTCTTTTTTTTCCGCATATTATAGTTATAATTGCAAGAATCGTTCGCCGACTTACACCGTAAAAACTCTTTTACCTGCTAAATAGATAAAAAAATAACTAACACAACGATTTGAAATAATATTATAAAAAATGTTGAAAAGAAGGACTTAAAAAAATGAAACACATACACATGATTGCTATTTGCGGAACTGGCATGGGAGCTTTTGCAGGTCTTCTCGTACAGTCTGGTTATAAAGTTACTGGCTCTGATCAAAATGTATATCCTCCAATGAGTACAAAATTAATGGAATTGGGAATAAAATTGATGTCTCCATTTTCAGCTGAAAATATAGCAGATAAGCCTGATTTAGTTATTGTTGGAAATGCTGTTAGAAGAACAAATCCAGAGGCTATTGCTGTTATGGACAGTGGTATTCCATATATGTCTTTTCCACAAGCACTTGGTGAATTTTTCTTAAAAGACAGAAAATCACTTGTTGTAGCAGGAACACATGGTAAGACAACAACATGTTCAATGACAGCATGGATTCTTGAACATGCCCAAAAAGACCCAAGTTTTTTGATTGGTGGAGTTTTAAATAATTTTGATAGCAACTGCAAGCTCGGAAAAGGTGAATATTTTGTTGTTGAAGGTGATGAATATGATACAGCATTTTTTGACAAAGGACCAAAATTCATGCACTATGCTCCAACGAGTGCTATTTTGACAAGTGTTGAATTTGACCATGGCGATATTTATAAAGATATCGACCACATAAAAAGTGCTTTTTCAAAATTTTTAAAATTGATACCAAAAGATGGTTATTTGATTGCATGCAAAGATTTTGTCCATGTCAATGAGATTCTTCCAGAAGCCTCATGTAATGTTGAGACTTATGGTTTTTCTGAAGGTGCTGATTGGACTGCTGAAAACATAAAATTGGGTGTTGAAAGTTCTTATGATCTTACTTACAAAGGCAAAAAATTGTGTGAAGTTGTTTTAAAAGTACCTGGAAAACACAATATTTTAAATTCTGTTGCTGCTTCAGCTCTTCTCTATCACAAGGGAGTTACACCACAGGAATGTTCAGATGCTTTGAAAGAATATACAGGAGTTAAAAGACGCCAAGAAGTAAGAGGAATTGTAAATGGAATAACTGTACTTGACGATTTTGCACATCATCCAACAAAAGTAAAAGCAACTGTTGATGCAATTAAGTCAAAATATCCAAATAATAGAGTTTGGGCTATTTTTGAGCCTCGCACAAATTCAAGTAGAAGGGCATTTTTCCAAAAAGACTATGTAAATTCTTTTGATTCTGCAGATTTAATTGTAATTGCCGATGTTTTTAATAAAGAACAAATCGACGAAACAGAAAGATTCAGCAGTGAAAAACTTTCAAGAGATCTTGTTGAAAGAGGCAAAAATTCAAAGTGTATCCCAAATGCAGATGAGATAGTGAAATATGTCGCTGAAAATGCTTCTTCTGGTGATGTGATATTGATCATGTCAAATGGCGGTTTTGACAACATCCATGAAAAATTGTTGGAAGAATTGAAGAAACATTAGTGAGTTTGTTAACACGACTTAGACTCCGAGTTAATAAAAATTTAACAAAAATTGAAAAAATTTAACATCTCTTTCTTATTTTTGTTCTTTTTTATGTTTTAGAATATATCTAAGAAAAAATAAGGAGTAGATGTTTTATGAATACAAAAATTTTTGAAAAAATAAAAAGATATGGTGTAAAGGCACTGACACAATCTGAACTTTTGACAGCAACTTCACTTGATAAAGGTGATATTTACAATAGGCTTATGGCTTCTGTTGATGTTGATGAGTTTCAAACTTTTGATTTAAACTATTCAAAAGATAAGAAACTTGCTGTATATATGTGTTTTTCAGAGATGATAAGAAGAAGAAAAGCATGTACAGATAGAAAAATAAGATGCACATCTGATGCTGTTCCATATTTTTTGGAATATGCAGATATGAATAAGGAATATTTTATAGTATTGACATTAAATGGGGCAAATGAACTGATAAAAAAACATGTCATAACTATTGGACTTGCAAATAAAACACAGATTCACCCAAGAGAGATTTTTTCTGAGGCTATAGCAGACAGAGCATGTTTTATCATTGCAGGACACAATCATCCATCAGGTTCATTAGAACCAAGTGTTGAAGACCTTGCAGTAACTGAAAAAATAAAAGTTACAGGTGATATAATAGGAATCAAAGTTTTAGACCATATAATTTTTTCAAAAAAAGGTCATTTCAGTATTTTTCACTTAGATTCACTTGAAGAAAAAAATAGGAAATTATTTTATGAAAATTGAAGTAAAATATTCAAAAGAACCATATAACGAGGCAATACAAAAAAAAGAGAGTTCCATAAAACTGCTTGAATACAATGGCAATAATATTCCAAAAGATATGGCTACTTTTTATGATTTGTATTGGAATGAAAATGGATTTTATGCTCATTTTATATCTTTTCACAATGGACAGATTAAATTTTGTCCAAAAGAAACTGAAATTTCACAAAATGGAAAGACTTTTAAACTTTGGGCTATAAGTGAAGTTTGTGAAATATTTATTTCACATGACAAATTGGATTTTTACAGAGAATTTGAATTTGCACCTGATGGTCGCTTTCTCGATATTGATATTAAATATATTGAAGGAAATAGAAAAACTGATTTTTATTGGGTATCAAATCTTGAATATAAATCAGAAGTTCATGAGAATTACTGGGATGGTTTTGCCTTTATTCCTTGGAGTGCTTTTGACAATAAATTTCCAAAAGTTGGCGATATCTGGCATGGAAATTTTTATAGAATTTTGACAAGAGATGAAAAGGAATTATATTTGGCTTGGAATCCTGTATATAAAATTAATTTTCATCAACCACAATATTTTGGGGAGATTCTTTTTGTAAAATGAGTTTACCGACAAACAGTGAATCAGATTCAGTAAATGCAATTAATATTTTAATTGATGAGCCACAACATTTTAAAGCTGAAAAAACGATAGATTTTTCTGGGGCTATTGGGGGGGCAATTTTTGTCTTTTTTATGTTTGGATTTCCTTTTTTACTATCTCTTGGAAAATCAACTCCTGAATCTTCAGTATCTCCTCTAATTTTTGTTTTAATATTACCTATTGTATTTTTTCTTTTTTATTATAATACTCAACATCAAAGACATTCTGTTATAGAAGTGAAAAATGATATTATTTCTACATTTGAAAAAACAATTTTTGGAAAAATAGTAAATAATGTACAGGCTAAACTTGACATAAATATGATGACAGAAGTAAAAAAAATTGTTCATGAAAAAATTATAGAAAGATATACTAATAAAGAAAAAGATGTTGTTACTTATGTTGTAATATATCGAACTATAAATTTCAAAGATCAAAATTATAAATCTTGTGATATTATTTCAGGGCTTAGTGAAGAAGAGGCAAATTTTTTATCAAATAAAATAAATGAAATGATTTTAAGAAAAAGACAACAGGTTAGTTAGGAAAAAAAATGTTCTCGTTTTTATTTAAGAAAAAAAATAAAGATACAGATGATAAATTTGAGAAAACTGAATATTCACAAAATGAGTTTCTAAAATTGGCTAAAAATAGGAATGAAGCAAAATATAAATATCTATTTCAAGAGCCTTTTGTAAATTTTGATGGTAAAACAAAAGACACAGACCGTGATTTTTCAGATATTGTTGCTGAATTGATTGAAAGTGGAAAGATAAATTTTTCTTTAAATCCTATTGACAAAAATTCAGAAGTTAAATTGGAAACTCCCCTGCATTTAAAAACAGAAAAAGTTGATTATGCCTCTTATACTAATGGCAAATTTATTGGTTCTGAAGAAAAAATTGCAGGTCGTCTTTTTGAAATTAATGCTACAGCAGAGATATTTGGTGAATTATGTGAAGTTTGTGATTTTTCAGTTCCTGTAAATAACAATGGAAAAGAAAATTCAGATGGAAAAATAGATGTTATTTTTTCTTCAAAGGGATTTCATGTTCCTGATTTTCTCAATACAAATGATAAAAAGTTTTTGGAGTCTGAGGATCCTTTCTGTCAATATATTGCTTGGATATATGGGAATTTAAAAAAATATCCTAAAAGCCTTGTTGTTTCATCTGTTAAATATAGTGGTAATAATGACAGTTTGTTAAAATGTATCCTTGAAATTGAAACATTTTACAGGAAAATACCTCATGATAGATTGAGAGCCTGTTACCATAGAGACTGGATAAGAAAAGCTATACTTGTATTTGATGATTCAAGAGCCTATTCCGAATATCTTTCATTTGGTTTTAATTCTGTAAAAAAATTGCTTGAAAAATGGGAAATTGCTGTTTTGACATTAAAAGAGTATTATCTTGATTGTGAGCCACAGTTGAATGAATATTCAATAAATTCTATTTCTCATATATACAGGGCTTATAAAAAATAATGGTGAGTAGCCCAAAAAAATAGGCTGTGATAAAAGTATTTTTTCACAGCCCATTTTTTCACTTCTTTGTTGGATAAATAATATAGCCAATTCCTCCGCTATTTATAAACCAGATTTTTTCAAATTCCTCTCTTTTATATGACAAAATTCCGTCTTCTTCTTTTCTAAATCCACCGTCTGCACAGAGAATATCTCCATTTTTATCAAATCCCATTATGACTATAACATGTCCATCTGTTTCATAATTTGGATCATCTGAAATGTCATTTTTATTCACACTTATACATGCAATAACTGGCATTTTTTTATCTATATATTCTTTTACATCTTCAAAACTTCTAAAATGTCTTACATATCCCTCAAATCCATATTGATGGGCTGATTGTACAGCTCTCCACCACATTCCATACATTTTATATCTTTTGTCATAAGCAATTTTTGCAAGTTCTGCTGTTTTTATGTCAACTCCATAATAATCCATGACAGTTGCCGTTGAAACTACACTGCAAATTTCACTTGATATTTTTTTATCTTCCCAACCTTGTGAACGAAATGGAACAGAAAAATAAGAATTTTTTCCTAAATTTGTTTTTTCGTATAGTTTTAATTTTTTGTCTCCTCTATGTGTTGAAGCAGATATATTTAGTGAGGAAAATTCGATTGTATCTTCACAATTTGGATCAAAAATAAAACAAAATTGAATCTTATTAAATTTTTTGTTTTTAGATAGTATGTAATCTGTTTCTATTGATATTCCAGAATATTTAAATGGATTTTCAAATTTACCGTCTATTTTTGAATTATCAAGATATGATTTGAGTTTTTTATAATCTGACATTTCTCCCCATTCGCCCATTAGTAACCAAGGAGATATTTGATTTTCGCCATCTTCAAATCTTACAAAAACATAAAATGATGATTTATCAGAACATTTAATATTCCATGAGGGAACACATTCTTCAAAATTAAAGGGCAATTTTATAATAGGGGAGAGTATATAAGAATTTTTATTTTTTATTATTATTTTGTTATCTTCAAAAATAGAATCTTTTAATGTGAATTGTTTTAAATCGTTTTCTTTGTATATTATAAAAATATCGCTATAGTCGATTGCATAGGAAGTATTAAATAAAATAAAAAATATGAATATAATTGATAAAATAAAATTATTTCTGCACATATTTTTAAAATTAGAATATAGGGAAATAAAATCCTTCTATAAATAAAGGTGAAATGTCTTTTGACTAAAAACAGGATTTTTGACAAAATAATTAAATTATTAATAATCATAGTATTTTTTTACTTTTAAAAGGAGACAAGGCACATGGGATTAATAAAAGCAGGAATTGATGCTGTAATGGGAACTTTAAAAGACCAATGGAAAGAATATTTCTATTGTGAAGCTCTTCCAGTTGATGTACTTGTAAGTAAAGGACAAAAGAAAGTACAAAGAGGCGGAAATAAAGGTGATGACAATGCTATAAGTGATGGTTCAGTAATTGCTGTAGCAGACGGTCAATTTATTATAATTGTTGAAAATGGACTTATTGTAGATTTTTCAGGAGAACCTGGAGAATTTGTATATAGAAACAATGTACAACCCAGTCTTTTTTCAGGAGAGGATGGTCTTGGTGAAAAATTGAAAAAGACTTTCTCTCAAATTGGAAAAAGATTCACATTTGGTGGGGAAACACCAGGAGTTCAAAGAGTTTATTTCTTCAACAAAAAAGAGATAATGGGAAACAAATATGGCACTCCAAATCCTGTTCCATTCAGAGTTGTTGACAAAAATATTGGATTAGATGTTGACATATCAATAAGATGTCATGGTGAGTATTCTTACAGAATAACCGATCCTATGTTATTCTACAAAAATGTTTGTGGAAATGTAGAATATGAATATAAGCGTTCACAGATTGACAGCCAGTTAAAATCAGAATTGATGACAGCTCTTCAACCTGCATTTGCAAAAATTTCCGAGATGGGAATAAGATATAGTGCACTACCAGGTCACACATTTGAAATTGCAGATGCACTCAACGAAGTTCTTTCTAAGAAATGGAGAGAAAAAAGAGGAATTGAGATAGTTGAATTCGGAGTAAATGGAGTAAATGCTTCTCCTGAAGATGAAGCTATGATCAAACAAATGCAGAAAAAAGCTGTCTACAGAAATGCAGATATGGCAATGGCTGGAATGGTAGATGCTCAAAATGAAGCATTAGTAGGTGCAGCAAACAATAAAGCAGGAGCTATGCAGGGATTCATGGCAATGAATATGATGCCAGGTGGCGGTGGTGCCAATTTGGGTAACCTCATAATGCAACAACAACAGATGCAACAACAGCAACAAATGCAACAGCAAGCTCCTCCAGCAGCTCAAAAAGCAGGTTGGACTTGTTCATGTGGTGCTGTAAATACAGCTAAATTCTGTGCTGAATGTGGCAAACCACAACCAGCTCCAAAAGCAAGTTGGACTTGTTCATGTGGTGCTGTAAATACAGGTAAATTCTGTGCTGAATGTGGTGCAAAACAACCAGCTCCAAAAGCAAGCTGGACTTGTTCATGTGGTGCTGTAAATACAGGCAAATTCTGTGCTGAATGTGGTGCAAAACAACCACAAGACCTTCACTATAAATGTGATAAATGCGGTTGGGAACCAACACCTGGTGCAAAGATTCCAAAATTCTGTCCAGAATGTGGCGATCCAATAAATGAAAACGATTTAGTTTAGTTAGGATAAAAAAATGGACGAAAACGAACCAAAAATAGAAAAAACAAAAGAAGAAACAGACAGAAAATGTCCTGACTGTGGTGGAGTTATGGATTTTGATCCTTCTACAGGAGGATTGACATGTCCATATTGTGGTCATCAAGAGGAAATAAAAGTAGGAAAAAAAGTTCAACCTACTGGAAAAAGTGAAGATGGCAAAGATAATGAAGAAAATTGGCCAGAAGAAACAAGTGTAAAAGAACAAGATTTTAGTCTTGCAGAAACAAAAGAAAACTGCGATTGGGGAGCTGCAAAAAAGACTATTATATGTAAATCTTGCGGTGCTGAGTCAATATATGATGAAAATCAAATAGCAAATTCATGCCCATACTGTGATTCCAACCAAGTAATGGAAGAAAAGGGCAAAAATCAATTAGCACCTGGTGGTGTATGCCCATTTGCTATAAAATCTGACAAAGCAGAAGAAAACTTCAAAAAGTGGATTAAAAGTCAATTTTGGGCTCCAAATATTGTTCAGAAAAAAGCAAGAGCTGATTCATTTACTGGTGTATATATTCCATATTGGACATTTGATACAAATACATTTTCAAAATATACTGCTCAATATGGTATTGACTATGAAGAAGAAGATAGCGAAGGAAATAAAACAACTCGTACTGATTGGTATGATACAAGAGGTCGCTATAAAGAATTCATAGATGATTTTCCTGTCTGTGCTACAAATAGATATAAAAAAGAACTTTTGAAAAAGATTCTTCCATTTGGTACAGATAAAAGTAAACCATATAAACCAGAATATGTGGCAGGATTTATAGCAGAAAGATATACAATAGGTTTAAAAGATGGTTGGGAAGAAGGTCAAAAAGGTATAACTGAACATCTAAAAGACAAAATAGAACAAGTTATACGCAAAGAAGAAAATGCAGACCATGTCAGACATCTCAATGTTTCAACTGTTTATAATGATTTGAAGTACAAATATCTATTGCTTCCTGTTTGGCTTTCATCTTTCAAACATAATGGAAAAATATATAATTTCATGGTAAATGGTGAAACAGGAAAAGTTGGAGGAGAATGTCCAGTTTCAGGTTGGAAAGTTGCTATTGCTATAGCTATTGCTATATTAGTTCTTTGGTTTTTATTCTCATGTCTTGGAAGTTAATCTTTGAAGTAACATAAAAAAAAAGTGGATTGTGAATTTTCACTTTCCACTTTTTTTATTTTATTTATTTTGTAAGCTCGTAGTAATCAACTCTATTATTATCTTTTATTACAAGTAGCTTGTTTATTTCTTCAATAAAAGCAACAGGATATGGCTTTGAAAGTGTCAAAACTTTTTGCATTTTTCCATCTTGTCTTAGATATACATTGAATTCATTGCCTTTTTGACCATAAAACCAAACTCTGCCATCATTGAATATCTTTCCTGCTAAAGGATGTACCTTACTTGATATTTCTGTTTTTTCTCCATTTGAAACGAGAAAAACCTTGTTTTCACCTTTATTAGAATTTGTTCCAAATAAGCATTTAGAAG
Source organism: uncultured bacterium (assembly GCA_902790465.1). Classification (GTDB taxonomy): domain Bacteria; phylum Vulcanimicrobiota; class CADAWZ01; order CADAWZ01; family CADAWZ01; genus CADAWZ01. Next base: position 180,685 of record CADASF010000005.1, read on the forward strand.
CATCTGAAGATAAATCAAGAGGTTTTATTGCTTGTTTTGCTCCGTGTAATTTTTTAACTTCTCCATTTTTATTTACTAAAAATATATAATTTACAAAATTTTTATCAGTTGGTTTTGGTCTATTTGTTATTACACATAGACAAGAGTCTGATTCATTTGTTTTTACAAAACTTGTCATCAATTTTTTTAGGTCTTCTTTATTTTTTACAATGGTGCTTCCTGTTTTTTCTATAAGTCCATTTTGTGTAAATACATTTGTCATAGAAAATGGGTCTGTACATATATCCATTATAACTGTATCTCTTACATAATGACCAGTATCCCATTTATCAAGGTATGAATAGGCATTTGTATCATTAAAAAATGAAAAAGTAGAAATTGGAGAAATTGCAAATCCTTCTTTATCTTTTGCTGGATTTGAATATACTTCATTCCATTTTTTTGTTTTTGTATTTAAAGTCCATAATTTACCAGGATATTTTGAATAGACAAGAGCATTATTGGCATTTGTTGATATAGCAAATTTATTGAAATCTGTAAAAGGACATGAACCTTCTCTTACTATAGATCTTTTAAAAGGATCATATATATGCCATCTCAACTTTTTTGTTGTTTTATTTCTACCCAAAAAGAATATTTCACCTGTTTTTGAAGCTACAGAAGGTGCTAATAATTCATGTTTTATTTGTTCTTGTGTCTTCTGTTCAAGGTTTTCTTTTGTAAAAGATGTTGCTTCTTTCAAATTAATATCTTTTGCATGGGCAACCATTATTGAAAACAATCCAAAAATACACAAAAATAAAACAGCTATTTTTTTCATATATTTTCTCCTTTAATTATTTTGTAAGCTCGTAATAATCAGCTCTTTTATTGTCTTTTATTACAAGAAGTTTGTTTACATCTTCAATAAAAGCGACTGGATAAGGCTTTGAAAGAGTTAAAACTTTTTGCATTTTTCCGTCTTTTCTTAAATATATGTTAAATTCATTTCCTTTTTGACCATAAAACCAAATTCGTCCATCATTAAATATATTTCCAGATAGAGGATGTATGTTATCAAAAATTTTTATTTTTTCATTGTTTGAAACAAGATAAACTTCGCTTTCTCCTTTTAAAGATATTGTTCCAAACATATATTTAGAAGCATCAGAAGAAAGAGCAAGAGGTTTTATCATATTTGGACATCCATGCACTTTTTTTACATTGCCATTTTTATTGACCAAGAATATGTAATTTACAAATCCTTTATCTGTCTGTCTTGGTCGATTTGTTATAACACAAAGACATGAATCTGAACTATTTGTTGTTATGAATGTTGTCATCAATTTTTTGATATCTTCTTTATTTTTGACAATAACATTTCCTGTTTTTTCTATCAATTCTCTTTGGGTATATGTCTTATTCATAGAAAATGGATTTACCGCAATATTAGTTATTACTGTATCTCTTACATAATGATCTTTATCCCATTTATCAAGATATGAATAGGCATTTGTATCATTAAAAAATGAAAAAGATGAAATTGGAGAAATTGCAAGTCCTTCTTTATTGTTTTCAGGATTTGAATAGACTTCATTCCATTTTTTCTTATCTGTATTTAATACCCAAAGTCGCCCTGGATATTTTGAATAAACAAGAGCATTACCTGCATTTGTTGAAATAGCAAATTTATTAAAATCGGTAAAAGGGCAATCGCCTTCTTTGATAATTTTCTTTTTAAAAGGATTGTAAATGTGCCATCTTAATTTTTTTGTATTTTTATTCCTGCCAAAAAAGAATATATCACCTGTTTTTGAAGCAAGACATGGACCTAATAAACTATGTTTTATCTGTTCTTTTGTTTTTTGTTCGAGGTTTTCTTTTGTAAAATATGTAGATTCTTTCAATTCACCTTTTTTTTCAGCTGAAATTGCTGTAGAGAACATAGTAATTATAAGTAATAACATTACTGCTATTTTTTTCATGTAAGAAATCCCCTTATTTGCTTATTTAAATATATTATTTCTTTATTTATTATTTTAAAGCCTTTTTTTTATGATATTTTCTGACTTAATAAAATAAAATTTGACAATATCTTCTAAATAAAAAAGAGCGAATTTCCAAATTATACAACTTGGAATCGCTCTATTTTATTTTAAATTATATTATGACTCTTGGAATTTTCTTGTTGAAGAAACTGCTGGCCACCAATCCCAACTTATGTGCATTTGACCATCTTCTGTTTTGTATGAGCTTACATAGTTGCTGTGGTTTGTGGAGATTGCTGTGATACCAAAATCTGCAAGGCTCTTTAATTCTTCTGTCTGGCAAACACCGTCACTGTTGACATCCATCCAAAGTGCAAGACCTTCAAGTTCTTTTCCTTCTACCCAACCATTTTTGTCTGTATCACAAACTAATGAGAGTTTCTCGTAACCGTCTTCATATCCACCAGCTGTTCCGAAGAGTTGAAGTGCTGTTTCTACTTTGCCATTTTCTGGTTTTACGAGAAGAGCATCACCTGTGTTTGGTGTTGTCCATTCTGTGTAATCAACATTTCCATCACCTGTGATATCAAAGAATTTTGCATACTGACCAAAGAATTTTGGAGCATGTTTTGTCCACATACCAAATGCTGTTGATGGTGTGTTGTCATTGTTGAGGTCGAGCATTATTGGAGATGAATCATAAGCATCTGCTACGAGCTGATATATATCACCTTTTTTGGTTTCTGTAATTGTTTTTGAATTTGTTGTTACAACAACTCCGTCAACTACTTTTACTGTTCTTGAAACATTTGAATCAACTTCTGTCCAAGTATTTGTGACTGGAGCAACTGTTGAGCAGGTTGAGTTTGTCAAATCAATATAGTAATTTACTCCACCTTTAAGGTCTGTAAGAGTCTGGAGATAAGCCCATTCTGAATCAGTATAATCACTTCTATTGAAACCTCTATCCCAATCGTTCTCTGTCATATTGTCGTGACTTGAACTTTCAGTGATTTCTCTGTTTGCATAAACATGGATATATCTGTGTGTTTTGGTTTGATCAAGTTTTTGTACCTGATTGTTATTTACTGTTTTGAATTTGTTTGTTGTGCCAGCATAAACAGAACCAGCAGCTAATATTGCTATAGCAGCTAAAGCTATTGTCAATTCTTTCTTCATAATTTTTATCTCCTTAAAATTTAATTTTTATCTTGTCTATATGATATTCCTAATATATTAACAATTGTTTACAAATTAATTACAAAAATGTCAAAAACATGTGAAAAAAAATAAACATTTTTTAAAAATAAAAAAGTGTTGCGAAAAAAACGCAACACTTTTGAAAAAAACATATAAAAATTAGAATAATTCCATTTGTTGAGATTGTTCTTCTATGTCTCTTTCCATAAGATTTAAATCTAAATCATTGATTTCTGAAAAATGTTCATATAGGTCTCTTGCTATATTTTCTTCATCAGTACCGATTTTAATATCTAAAATTTCTTTCAATATAGAAGCTGAATCTTCTGGAGTCAATGGCTTAAAAGAAGTTGTTCCCCAATTATTTTTTGTCTTTCCTGTTTGAGTATGGTGATTCCAAAATTTAATTTTTACTGCTTCAGATTTTTTTAATTCAATTCTGTATTTTTCATCAGCAACTATAAATTCAGATTCTCCATCTTTTAAAGTTCCTGCTGTCATGAACACTGCAAATACAAACCTATCTTTTTCATCTGTGCTTTTGAATTTTGTAGTCAAGATTACAAGGCTATCCTGTAAAATTCCAGCAAGTTTGGATGAATCAATTTTTATTCTCCAATTTTTGAGCAAGTCTTTTTCATTACATATAAACATGTTTGAATCGACGATTTTTTTGAAATCTTCTTCTTGTATTTCTCCAAATAAAAATTTTTTACATACACATTCAGGAGAGTTACAAATTTTATTATTTCTCTGTTTATTTACATTGTAATCCATCTGTGATGGGCTACATATTCCACAATATCCCATATTGTCATCAAATTGACCACCATCACAGTAATTAAATTTGATAGCCAAATTTTTTATAGAACCTTTTGAACGGCTTTTGGTTTGTTTAGAAACAGTTTTTGTTTCAGTATTTTCAACTACAACATTTTCTTGGGTGGATGTCTTAGTTGCTTCAAGAAGTTTTGTTGAAGTCTTTTGGGGTTCTATTGGTTGAGAAACATATTGGATCTCTTTTTTCTTTTTAGCTTCAAGAAGCATTTGAGCCTTTTCATGAAGAGCTTCAATGTCTGCTTTTATTTTTTCTTTAGCTTCTTTGTCTTCTATTGTGAGGAATTTTTCAAATACACTTGGATAAGAAAAAATTTTTTCTTCTTGTCCAAAAATTACATGTAGATATTTTTCATCACAGCTTTTTATAATTCCCTCGCCAAATACCTTATGGTTAACTTTCTTATCTACTAAACACACTTTGATCTCCTAAAAAACCAAATTATATTTTGATTTTTATATTATAATTTTAACTTTTATAATTTCACTAAATTTTCTCTTTTTTCCTGCTTATTTGATTTTACAGCAATTTTCAAAAATACTAGGGCGTGTTGGTAAAGTCCATAAGAAAAATAATAATTATGGCACTTTTTAATACAACTTCACTTTTTGTTTGCCGTAAATAATATTGAAATTGCAAGTCCAAAAATCATTAAAATTGGATAGAACATATACTGCATTATGGAAAATGAACTAACTGCCACAGATGAAGCAAGACTTGTTGCAATAAGAATTTGAGCTCCATATGGGATTACTCCTTGTACACAGCAGGAAGTTATGTCTAATAGACTTGCTGTTCTCTGTGGTGAAACATCGTATTTTTGTGACAATTCTTTTGCAATTCCTCCAGATGTTATGATTGCAACAGTATTATTTGCTGTAAATAGATTTGTCATTCCTACTAAAAAGCAGATTCCTACTTCACAACTTCTTTTATCTTTAATTCTTTTTCCTGTTTCTTTGATTATATATGTTATTCCACCATGACTTTTTACAAGAATTAACAGACCGCCTGCAAGCATTGCAACTATAAGAGTTGTTGCCATTTCAACTGTTCCATCACCTATATAGATAAATCCTGTGAAAATATCAAATATTCCATAACATACCCCTGTAATTATGTTAAATGCTGTTCCTGCAAGGAGTAGAAACATTACATTTATTCCCAATATTCCACAAATTAAAAGCAATATATATGGGAGAACTTTTATGATGTTATCAAGTCCAATACTTTCTAAATTTGTTGTCCCTGTTGCATTTGAAAACATTGGCAACATATATATTAAAGCACATAATATAGCAGGTATTGCAACTATTTTAAAGTTACATATCATCTTATCTTTCATTTCTACATTTTGACTTCTTGTTGAAGCTATTGTTGTATCTGAAATCAATGAGAGATTATCTCCAAACATTGCTCCACCTACTGTTGCACCTATTAATACTGCAGGATTTAACCCTAATGTCTGTGATAGTGATACTGCGATTGGAACTATTGCAGCTATTGTTCCACATGATGTTCCAACAGCAAGAGATATCAATGCAGATGTAACAAATAATCCAGAAGTTGTTAAATTAGGTGGTATTATATGACAGGCTATTTTGACAGCTGAATCTATTCCACCAACTGCTTTTGATGTTGCAGTGAATGCTCCTGCTAATATGAATATGAGGCACATTATCATTATGTCTTTGTGTCCCATACCTTGTGCAAATACTTCTAATTTTGTTCCTAATTTTTCTCTTGTATTTAAAGCTAAAGCAGTTGCAGAAGACATTAAAAATGCAACTGTCATTGGCACTTTGGAAAAATCTTTTGTTGCTATTGCAAATCCAAAATAGAATATTACAAAAACTATAAATGGAAGTAATGATCTAAATCCTAATTCACGATATATTTTTGTTTCTTTGTTATCCTGTTCCAATTTGTCCCTCATAAATAAAAAAAGGCTAAATGTCCGAAAATTTTGACATTTAGCCTTTTCTCGTCCATACTGTTTATTTTTCTGTCATGTATCGCCCTATTTCAATAAATGAAGCATAGCCTTCGCTGTCAACTTTTGCATTGATTCTTATGCCTTCTTTTAAAGCTGATTTAGATGGGCGATAGTCTGTTATTTTGTCTATTTTTACTTTTACTGTTTGGTTGTCATCTGTTTTTATGATTATGTATCTATCCCAATTAACAGATGTATCAATTTTTTCAACAGTTCCAAAATATTCTTTTACCCAAGTTCTTCCATAATTAGCTCTTGTTCTCATTCCTGTATCTCTATGGGTATAATCTGTAAATATGATGAGATTTTGAGCAAATGAAATAGACGATAATAAAATTATAAAAGCAAAAATTGCAATTAGTCGTTTCATTTTTTAGTCCTTTCTATTTTTTTGAAGATTTTCTGACTCTTTTTTTAGGAGCAGGTTTTTCTTCTTCAGTTTTTTCTACTTTTGTAGCTTTTAATTCTTCTACTCTTTTTCTTGTTGCTTCAGCTCTTTTAGAACGAACTTTTTTAACTTCTTCAATTTTGGGCTTTTCTACCTTTGGAATTTCAATTTTTACTTCTTCAACTTTCGCTTCTTCTTTTTTGACTTCCTCAACTTTTATTTCTTCTTTAGGTTCTTCAACTACTGGCTCAGGTACTGGCTCGGGTTCTGGAAGTTCTATTGCAAAGTACAAAGCACCAAGTGGTGGAAGTGTCAAGTCGATAGAATATGGCATTTCATGCATTGGCTCTGGCTCTGCATATACTCCGCCTAAATTTCCATAATTATAACCGCCATATATTGCAGAATCGGAATTTAAGATTTCTCTGTAGAATCCTTCTGCAGGAACTCCTATTTTGTAGTGTCTTCTCAAAACAGGAGTAAAATTAAATACGCCTATTATGAGCTTTCTGCCTGTTTCATCTTTTCTGATGAATGAGACAACACTGTTATTTGAATCCTTGAAATCGATCCACTGGAAGCCCTTACTGTCAAAGTCAATTTGATATAATGCTGGATTTTCTCTATATACATGAAGCAGATCTTTTGTGAATCTGCTTATTTGGCTGAATGGTTCATAATTCAATAAGTGCCAATCTATGCTTTTGTCATGATTCCATTCTGCTGGCTGTCCAAAATCGCTTCCTTGGAATAAAAGTTTTTTACCAGGGTGTGCAAACATATATGCAAATAACAATTTTAGATTTGCAACTTTTTGATCATCTGGACCAGGCATTTTGTTTATGAGAGAACCCTTTCCATGTACTATTTCATCATGTGAAAGTGGAAGCACAAATTTTTCAGAAAAAGCATACATCAATGAGAATGTTATTGCAGATTGGTTATATTTTCTGTAAAGTGGATCTGTTGACATATATCTGAGCATGTCATTCATCCAGCCCATATTCCATTTGTAGCTAAATCCAAGACCTCCCATATATACAGGGGCTGATACCAAAGGCCAAGCAGTTGATTCTTCTGCAGTCATCATGACTTCTGGGTAATATTTACCAATAACAGTATTTAGCTGTTTTAAGAAATCGACAGCATCTAAATTTTCATGACCACCGTATTTATTTGGAATCCACTGACCAGGTTTTCTTGAATAATCCAAATATAACATCGAAGCTACTGCATCGATTCTTAAACCGTCTGCATGGTATTTGTCAAACCAAAATAGAGCATTTGAAATCAAGAAGTTTCTAACTTCATTTCTTCCGAAGTTGAAAATAAGTGTTCCCCAGTCCATGTGTTCACCTTGTCTTGGATCTTGGTGTTCATAAAGACATGTTCCGTCATATCTTGCAAGTGAATACATATCTTTTGGGAAATGTGCTGGAACCCAATCGAGAATTACAGAAATTCCATTTTGGTGGCATATGTCAATCAAATACATGAATTGATCTGGAGTGCCAAATCTGCTTGTTGGTGCATAGTAACCTGTTACTTGGTAGCCCCATGAACCTGAAAATGGATGCTCTGCTACAGGAAGAAGCTCTATGTGAGTATATCCCATTTCTTTTACATATTTTACAAGATTGTTTGCAAGATCGACATAATTTAACATTTCGTTTTTGCCGTCTGCTGTTCTCATCCAAGAACCGAGATGTACTTCATAAATGGACATTGGCTCATTTCTGTAGTTACGTTTTTTGCGTTCTTCCATCCATTCGCTATCATTCCATTTGTATTTATCTATGTCATACACATAAGAAGCAGTGTTTGGAACTTTTTCTGTTCTAAATGCAAATGGATCCATTTTTAGGATATTCTGTCTATATTGTGTATATATTTCGTATTTGTAGAGGTCGCCATCGAGGATTTCAGGGATGAATAGCTCCCATATTCCTGAAGAGCCTCTCAAACGCATAGTATGTACTCTTCCATCCCATCTGTTAAAGTCGCCTACGACACTAACTCTTCTTGCTGTTGGAGCCCATACTGCAAAAACAGTTCCTTTTACTCCCTCTTTTTCTACAATGTGAGCTCCAAGTGAGTTATATGCAAAATTTAGATTGCTTCTATTATATAAATACAAATCTTCTTCAGATAGTATTGGAAGGAATGAATATGTATCATATTCTTCTGTTTCATTGCCATTTGAATCTATTTTTATCAATTTGTATTTGAAATTTTCAGTTTTATCATCAAGTATTATTTCAAAAAATCCGCTTTTGTGAAGTTTTTGCATTTCGTATCTTGAATTGTCTGATAAATCTTTTACAAAAATTGCTTCTGCATAAGGATCATAACAGCGGATTGCGATTTTTCCGTCTTCTTCAACATGTAATCCCAATACTGAAAATGGGTCTGTTGTATCTGAGTAGATAACGCTGTACATCTGCTCAGGTGTAAGTGATTTTTCTATCATACAATCTCCTTATATCTCTTTTATATAATAGTTTAATATTATAATTTGTTATGTTATTTTATAATTCCTGTATAATATAAGATAAATTATCTCTATAGGCTATGTGTATTTTGTAAAAAAGCCTGTAAGAAAGGGAAAATTTTGTAAAATAAGAAATAATATATAAAAAAATAAAAAACATGGGGCTGTGAAAAAAGTATTTTTTTATATAATTTTAGTAAATTAACTCGTTGTGCTAGTTATTTTTATTTATTACTTATTAAAATGATATAGCTGAGTAGAGACATATGACTACAATACAAGAAGCAAAAATTGGTGATTATGTAAAATTTGGTAGTTATCCACAGAGTGCAAAAGGTATAGTTCGACCTATTGAATGGTTGGTTTTATCAAAAGAAGAAAATAAAATGTTGTTAATATCTCGTTATGGTCTTGAAGCAAGGTATTTTATTAAAGCAAAGTGTTTTGACAGTAATTCAAATGATTGGAAAAATAGTGAAATTCGCAAGTGGTTGAATGGTGAGTTTTACAATAAAGCCTTTGATGAAAATGAGAAAACAAATATAAATCCTTTTGATGGTGATAATTTATTTTTGTTGAGTAAGGAAGAAGTAGAAAAATATTTTGTTAATGCTAAAGAAAGAAAATGTAAAGCTACTAAACATGCTGTGAAAAATTGTGCTTTGATTGATAATGGTTGCAATTATTGGTGGCTTCCTAAGACTTTGGTTAATGATAATAATGGTTGTAGCTCTTGGTGGCTTCGCTCTCCTCGTCCTAATATTAGTAATATTGTCTATAATGTAGATAGTGTAGGTTCTATCGTATGTAGCCGTGTTGATGATAGTTATAATTTTGTGAGACCCGCTTTATGGATAAAACTATAGTTCTTTTTGTGAATAAATAGATAATAGCGTGTGAAGAAAATCATTCTCCGCACGCTATTTTTTGATATTTACAATTTTTGTTTAGGGAGCATTTAGGTAATCTACAGTTGTGCCAAATAAAATTCGTGTTTCTCTTGTGGAATTTTTAAAGCATTCATTGCATTTTCTGCAGTTATATTCATAGTCTCCATTAACGATCTTATGTTATTGATAACAGCCTCTGCCATTCCTTCAAATTTTCCCTGTTTCTGTGCTTGTTTAGCTTGCGTTTCCGCTTGTTTTCTTGCTTTTTCTTCAGCTTTCTGTGCTTGTTTAGCTTGCTTTTCGGCTTCTTTTCTTGCTTTCTCGATTTCTCTTATTTTAGCTTCTGCTTCTTTCATTGCTTCTTCTTTAGCTTTTTGTATTTCTTTCTCAAAAAAGTCGAGCATAAATGTTTCTCCCTCCTTTGTTTCTTTTAAATATTTTACAGGTTCTCTCAATTCGCTCTTTCAAGTTCTGCTCCTGCACAAACTCTTCCTTTAATTATATGTGAATAAAGGTAAAGAATCAATAAAATTTATAATATTATTTCTAATAATTCAAAAGTCAAAAAATTGACTTGTGTTATGTAAATTTAACTCGTTGTGTTAGTTAATAAAAGTAAATAAAAATTTGCTCTAAACTATCCAATATATGCCTGTATACTGCCACTTTGTCATTGCGAGGCTTTAGCCGTGGCAATCTAAGCCTGTAAATTATAAATTTACTTAAAAATTGAGTCGATCGTCTGTATTTGGAATATTGTCCTCAATCTACTTAATAAATTACTAAATTTAAATTAAGCGTTTGAGATTGCCACGGTCGCACAGCTCCCTCGCAATGACATCGCTTCTAAATAGTGGCTATTTTGGTTACGGAAATCAATTTTTGTTATTGATTTTGCTGTTAAATAATTTTCAAAAATACGATACAATGTTAATATTTTTTATTTTGTAGCTGTAAGCCAATGCGTGAACGATAACTTTTTAGAAAAGGGAAAATTTTGTAAAATAAGAAATAATATATAAAAAATAAAAAACATGTTATGAGGTGTGTAAGTTATGAAATAACTTACACACCTCATAACCCAGTTAATCTACCAAATTAACTGGGTTAGGAGAGATCATGACGAAGAAATTTTTATTTCTTACACTATGCCTTTTTATCCTCGGCACATTCATTTCAGCCTGTGGCGGAAGTGGCAAAACAACTCCACCAGACAACTCTGCATATTACTATTTATTGGCTCAACAGAATAACAACAATCAGCAAGATAATAATCAAGAACAAAATAATCAAGAACAAAATAATCAAGAACAAAATAACCAAGAACAAAATAATCAAGAACAAAATAACAACGAACAACAAGTCGATCCAGCTTTGCCAAGTCTTGAAGTTAATCCAAAAGAAATTTATGTAGTGGTTGATGAGGAAGATAATATAGTAGTTACACTTGAAGGAAAAGTTGTAACAGAAGATGTTACTTACAAATCTGATGATGAATCGATCGCAACAGTTGATAAAGGAACAGTAAAGGGCTTAAGAGTTGGTACTACTAATATAACAGTATCTCTTGAAGGTGCAAACAGTGCAGTTTTTGAAGTAAATATTGTAGAAAATCCATTTAAAGAAGCCCAAAAAGGTGATGAAGTGGAATTTGGTCGTTATCCTCAGACCGCAGAAGGTGAAGTTCAACCTATAAAATGGCTTGTATTGTCAAGAGATGACGAAAATAAACAATTATTGGCAATTTCAGTTGATGGTCTTGATGCACTTCGTTTTGATGATGATTCAGATGGTAGTACAACAAATGTTTGGGAAAAGAGTGTAATTCGTGGTTGGTTGAATGGCGATGGTTTTTATAATAGAGTTTTAGAAGATGAAACAGCAGTATTTACTGATGGTGAGAAAAGTTTAATAAAGCCAGTAGTTCTTGCAGATGTATATATGACAGAGCCAGATAATGTATTTTTGTTGAGTAAGAAAGAGGCAGAGGATTATTTTGCCGATGATTCTGCTCGAATGTGTAAAGCAACCGAATATGCAAAGGCAGATGGTGCTAGGATATCAACATCTGGAAGTTATGCAGGTAATTGTTCTTGGTGGCTTCGTTCTCCTAGTCCTAATTTTACTAATCGTGTCTATTATGTTGTTGGTGATGGTGCTAATCTCTTCGACAATGTTGATAATACCAATAATTCAGTTCGGCCCGCTTTATGGATCAATCTTTAATCAAAAAAATATAGATTAGAACTTGAAGAAATGCAATAAAAAGACTCGGTACTAAATTAGCACCGAGTCTTTTGGTTTGAGGCTAAGGTCTGATTCCATATGGATCACCTCTTTTTCACTTTAGAATCCGAAAAAGCTACCTATTTTTTTGAAAATAGATTTTGCACCATTTACTACTTTGCCACCTACTTTTTCTATAACTCCGCTGGCTACTTTTCCTACAACTCCACCTGCTAAATTTCCAACTATACCACCGATAGGACCACCTATTGCTCCGCCAATTACTGTTCCTATGCCTTTACCTACTGCTGTTCCAGCTTCGCCACTGATTTTTCCTAATATGCCTTTACTTTTTTCTGATTTTTTTGCTTCTTTTGTTTTGTCAGTATGTACTTCATTTGCTTTGTTTTCTTTAACCGCAGGAGCTATATTTTTGTTTGCTTCAAATTGTGGAAATGCTGGCATTTGTTGCATTGCTCCAACTCCATTTATTCTCCAAGCCTGTCCACCCATTTGTTGAATCATTTGCATTGTCTGCATTTGCATCATAATTTGTTGCATTTGTATCATCATTTGTTGCATTTGCATATACTGCATATTTCCAAAACCGTAGTTGTAATTGTAGTTCATTCCGTAATTGGAATTTCCATTATAAAAATTGCTGTAGTACATTACATTTGAATATATAATTTGGTTATTCATAATCTTAAACCTCCAAAAAAAATATTTATTTTCTTGTTTTTTATATCACTTAAAATTTCAATTAGTAAATAGGTTTAGTGAATAATTTATGCTCTATTTCACGATTGCAATAAATTAAATAATGATTTTTTTCACAAATGTAATATTTAATAATTTTTATTATATTTTGATATATTTTTGAAATATTTATTAATAATTTTTCTGTAAATTCTATTTTTATTAAGTCAGAAATTAAACAATTTGTCTGTGAAATAGAAATAATTATTTGATTACAGAATTAATTAAAAATAATGGATGATTCTCACAGAATGACAATAGATGCTCACAAAACAAAATATTTTTTTATTCCAAAAATTTATCAAGATATTTCTGGAAACATAAACAAAGGGGCAAGAAATAATAAATTGGTATGTAATCCAATGCGTGAAAGATGATAAAAAGACAACATAAAAAGGCTCGGTACTTAGTTAATAGCACCGAGCCTTTTAGTTTACTCACACATTTACATCATCTTTAATGCGAAGTTGGAGAATTTGTAGATATTTCTGCCATCGACTGAAAGCCAGCCGTCACAGATAATTACTTTGTCATCATTTGATTTTGAAGTTACCCAAACTCTGACTGTTACCAAATCATCTTTTGGGATTACCTGTCCTCTATATGTCCACAAATGTTTACATTCACATAATGGAGAGATAAATCCCTCTGATTTCTCCGCTTCTTTACTCCAGAATTTTATTGACATATACTTCATCAATGAAATCATTGATTCAAGACCGAGTGATCCAGGTATTACTGGATCCTGATAGAAATGAGCTTTGAAGAACCAATCTGAAGGTCTTACTTTCATAGTTCCTTCAATATAGCCCAATCCTTTTGGACCGCCATGTGGTGCAAAAACTGTTATATTATCTATCATTTTTAACATAGATTTTGGCAATATCCTATGTTCTGGATATATAATATTTCGTTCTGAATCTTTGTCATTGCCTACAGGCGGAATCTTTGCGTCCAATATACCTATTTGATTTTTTAGTGCCTCTTTTGAGAAGAAGCCAAAATATGTCCAACCTTTATATACACTTCCTATTTCATCATAGACATCAAAGAAGTAATTTTGAATGACCATTCCTGCCGATTTTGAGACTGTTTCAAGTTTTACATCTGTATGTAATATCTTTGTGTTTTTGTTTACAGGTCTTTCAAGATGACCATAACCACCTAAATTTCTAAATGACAGATCAAAATTTTCGGTAAGTGCAGAACCGACATAGGCAGCAAGCCAACCGCAAGGCTGAAGTGCAACTTCAAGAAGTACAGAAAATGGCATTAATGATGAAGAACTCTGTTCAAAATACCATTCATTACCATTCATATCATATTGAGCAGAGGCTGATGCAGGAGTTTTCATTACCCATTGTTCACCTGCTACTTTTACGATTCTGTCAAGGAATTTATATGGATCGCCTGGTAATCTTGCGATTATTCTGTCTTTGTCAAATACTGCATATTTACTGCCAAATGCTTCTGAAGGATTGCCAATAGCAAATGCAGTTATCGAGGCATTGTCAAAAACTGGAGTTTGTGGAGTTTTGCCAACATTTTTAATATTTCGCCATATCTTTTCCAAGCGTTCTTTAGATGAACCTTTTAACTGAATTGACATATTCAGCATTTCGACAATAGGTTTTCCATCTGCAAACATCAAGGCATCTGCTATTGCATAAGGATATGGATTATAGCCAATTTCTTTTATTGAGATTCTAAAAGATGATTTTTTAGTTGATTCTATGACTTGACCTCTACATTTTAGAGAGCTTGAAACTCCCTGTATTGGCTCCCAAACAGTGTCTTTAGCTGAATCAATCCAACCAGCTCTCATCAAGAAAATTCTGAGTGTGTGCATGCAACATTCATACATCAATGTACCTGGCATGACATTGTCATCTGAGAAGTGGCATGTCAAGAACCAGTCATCTGGATGGATATCGAGTTCAGATTCAATGCTTCCTATTCCAAATCTGCCACCCGTTGGATTTAGGTTAATAACCCTGTCGAGAAGTTTCATGTATTTATGTCTTGGTAATGTCAATGGGTCTTCACAGTCCATATAATCAAAAGACGATCCAAAACATGCAGAAATTTTGCCTTTTCTCAATTCGGCTATTTCGGTATCTGCATAAGATTCTTCATACATTGGGACAAATGGTTTAAAGCCGTCTTTTATCAGTCCTTTTTCAGGGCGTAAGTCAAGGGCTGTGTGGATAATTCCTTTGCCTTCGTCAAGTTGTTGTTGTGTGAAGAAGCCTGCACAGCCATTTGTCATTGACATCAATTTTTTA
This sequence comes from uncultured bacterium, assembly GCA_902790465.1. GTDB lineage: Bacteria > Vulcanimicrobiota > CADAWZ01 > CADAWZ01 > CADAWZ01 > CADAWZ01. The sequence continues at coordinate 195,725 of CADASF010000005.1, forward strand.
GTGCCGACAAAACTTTCAAAATTGAAGTAGAACAGCCAAACCGATCCTTGTGTAAAGAATCTTTCAATATTTATTTCATATCTTATCGTTTCACCGACTTTTGGAAGGTGATCATGGAATTGAATCGAGGCATTTAACAATCTATAGACAGCAAGACCTTTTGTCTTTTTGTCAATACCCAACCAGCCAGATAAAAATAGATCAGATTGACCCGCTTCAACAGCAACACAAGTTGGAATAATGCCATTGTCCAAATACCAAGCATTTTCTTTTATATCATGTTCTGTAACTGTTGAACCTGATGTCAGAGAAAGTGGTTCACCAGAAACACTTAAGATCCTATCCGCAAGCATTAATGGCTCATCAGGAAGTCTTACTCTTGTTGGATAGCTATCTATCTCCTCAAACATTTTACCCAAAACTTTACCAATAGACCCTGTGGCAAACTCCATGCATGCCTCTCTATCCATAAATATCTTTTTGTCGCTTGCGTTCTTATCTCTGCGATCGATTTTGTCTCTGCTACTTGTTTGGTAATTGCCATCTACAAAGTTTTTCTCTTGGCTTGCGTTCTTATCTCTGCGATCGATTTCGTTTTGGCTAACTTTTTCATAACTGCCATATACATTATTTTCTTTTTGGCTCTCTTGCTTATTTCTGCGATCGACATTGCCAAGATATATATTTTGTGAAATTTCTGTTGGGCAATCCAAAACAAGGGAAATCAAATCTTGTGAGAAGTTCAAATATTCGCCATGAGCTTCTGCCGTCTTCTGTTCCATTTCAAATATTCTTTTTAGTACGCTATTTGCTGTTTCTGTAGTTTGGCTAATTTCAATTTGTGGCATTTTTTCTTTGCTCTCTTGTTTGTATATGCTACCTAATTCGTTTTGAGTTACTTCTTTGTCTCTAAAATTTATAAAGTTTTCTCTATGCTCGTTGTTAATATTTTGTGATATTACAGGCTTACTTTCTTTTTCTTTACTTAATTTATTGTCTCTTTGCTCTATTGTTTTACTGGAATTTGTCTTTTTTGAATTGTATTCAGAACTTTTTTCACTAAAAGCTCTTTTTGATAGAGAAATTTTCATCAGATTTGATTTTTTAGTTTCTTTAAAATCTCTGTCAAAAAGATTCAATTTTTCAAAATCTATTCCATTTACAAAAAGAACAGCACACATATTTAAGAATGTATCTATTTCAGAAAATCCAGCTTTTGTCGCATATACAGCAAGATGAGGTTTTTCTGACAAAATGGAATCTATCATTCTTGTACAAGAACAACTTGGACCGACTTCTATAAATACTCTTATTCCGTCTTTCCAAGCCTGTTCTATGACTGCAGGGAAATCTATTGTATAAGAAGCCTGGTTTAATATTGTGTCAGCTATATTGTCTGATGTTATATCATAACTTTTCTTTAATGCCGTACTGTAAAAAGTTATATTATTTGGATTTTCTGCAGGGAAGTAGTGAAGATCTCTGTATTTCTGAGCAACAGGTTTTAAAACTTCACAATGAACAGAAGTTACACCTTCAATAGGAATTATCGTACATTTTAGTTCTTCTGCACATTTCTCTACTTCTTTTCTCTCTCCGCCAATAACACAATCTTCATAAGTATTTATTATAAGGAGATATACTCTGTCATATTTTTCTATGACTTTTTGAGCTTTCTTGTAATTACAAGCGATAACAGCTGTAAGCCAATCGACTTTTTCATTTTCAGGTATATTCCAAACTTTTTTGGCGGAATTATATTCACCTGCTAAGTCATCTATAAAGAGAGATGATGAATTTAATCTATCCATCATTTCATCTCTTGAATGCCAAATTCTAAGTGCTGTTATTCCTGCCATTTCTCCGAGAGAATAGCCAATAGAGGCATTTGGCTTTATTCCCAAATTTGCCACACAATCAGAGGCAATAGATGACATAGCTGTTTGACCTTGAAGGAGTGCAGGGTGATTATTTGAAACATCATCTAAATTTTCTTTTGTCCAAAAATAATTTGGCAAAATTTGATCTTTCAATCTCAAATTTTCTTCATTTTCATTATACATGACATTTGGGAATCTTAGAGCAAGCTCTTTTCCCATTCCTGCATAATGGTTGCCTGAACCTGGAAATACAAATGCTATTTTTCCTTTTTCTGCAAATTTTCCGTCATTGTATGTAAGACCTTCCGTGTGTTCAGGGAATGTATTTGCAATTTTCTTAAATTCTGCAAAGTCTTTTGCCAAAATACTTGCTCTGAATATATCTTTGTCAGTATCTTTTTCTCTATTTTTTTCAAGATATAGTGCAGATTGTGAAAAAGTTAAATCTGTTTCTGACAAAAATTTTAATGCAGAATCTATTTTTTGTTTTAAATCTTCTTCATTTTTAGAGGCAAAGAAGAATATCTCTTTATTTTGGAAATTGTGTAGGTGTTCAGGCTCACAAGGTGGCTCTGAAATATCTATTTTTATGCCTCTATTTGTTATTGATGAAAAAGAGGTTGCAGAATCTGTTATTTTGCCTTCAATTCTGTTTGAAAGTCTATATGTTTTACTTATAGGCTCGAATCTGTCTTTTATGAAAAGGCATTTTTCAACAAGTTCCAAAGCACCATTTTTCTCTTGGCTCTCTTTTTCGTCTCTGCGATCGACTTTGTCTAAGCTACTTGTTTGATAATTACCATTTACAAAGTTTTTCTCTTGGCTCTCTTTTTCGTCTCTTGGTGAGATTTTAGAAACATTGTCAATTACAGCATATATTTTGTTTTTATCTCTTACTGCGTCATCATATCTTTTTAAAACAAAACAAACAGATGTATCAAAGAATTTGTCATTTCTTTTTGACATCATATTTTTACAGAAAGTAAATCTGTCATCAGAGGCAATATCTGTACAACCTGCAATGACTACATCTGTTTCAAAATTTACAAGTGAGTCAAAAGCGAGTGATACTGCTTCTAAGCCTCCGTTTTCAGATTCAGAAACAGTGTGTGAGGTTTTGCCAAAGCCAAATTCTCTCGCTATTCTGCTTGCAGTTATACTACCCAATGCCCCCATTGTTCTATTTGCATTTAATGGCTCTGAAAAGACTTTGTCTCCAGTTCTCCATGATACATAGAAATCTGTTGTTGAAAAATCAAAATTGATTCCGATAAAAACTCCGCCTTTTGCATATTCTTCTTTTTTGATGTCAGCGTCAGACATTGCAGAAATTGCAGAAAGAAGCATTGCTTTTTGTTGTGGAAGTGATTCATCAAGCTCTTTTGGAGGAATTTTTATTTTTCCAAATGGTATTTGTGTATCTTCAAATGTTCTTTTTGAAGGATATTTTCCCTCGGCTCTCATTTTTTCAAATTCATAGGCATTATTTACATTGCCAACTCTCACATCAATTCCGACTACAGCTACTTTCTTATCATTTTTTTGTGGATTGAGAGCTTTTTTATTTTCATAAAGTTCTTTTTTAAATTCTTCAATTATTACATGTGCATTTATTCCACCAAAACCAAATGCACTTACAGCCACTCTTTTTGTTTTTGAATCCCATTTTTCAGCTTTTGTTGGAACAAAAAATGGAGAATTTTCTATATCTATTGATGGTGTTGAATAATTTGCAATAGGTGGCAAAATGCCCTTTTGCATTGAAAGTAAAACCTTTACAAGTCCTGCACCACCTGCACCTGTCAAAAGGTGTCCTATATTGGATTTTACACTACCAAGTGCAGATTTTTTGTTTTCTCTCTTACAATTAAATTCAGAAAATAGCTTGCATAGGCTTCCAAATTCAACTTTATCACCTGCAGGTGTTCCTGTTGCATGGCATTCAAATAAATCTATGTCAGAGGGGAGAAGATTTGCCTGTTCGTAAGCCTCTTTCATTGCTCTTAATTGACCCTCTTGCGAAGGCATTAAAAGGCTTCCTTCTCTGTCATTTGAAAGACCAACTGCTTTTATAACTCCGTATATTTTGTCTCCGTCTTTTATTGCATCTTCAACTCTTTTTAAACAGATGATTCCTGCACCTTCACCTGTAACAAGCCCTTTGCCTTTTTTGTCAAATGGGGCACATATTCCGTCTGTAGAAAGTGCTGATAATTGAGTAAATCCTATTGATGTGTACATGCAGTCAGGTCTTGAAACTCCACCTGCAAGCATTAGATCGGCTTTTCCTTCAACAAGGCGATCGCATGCGAGTTTTACTGCATAGAGTGAAGAAGCACATGCTGCGTCAAGTGTGAATGATTCACCTTCAGCTCCTATTGTTTTTGCCAAAAATGAGGCTGTGTGTGAATTTACAAGTGAATTTATTGGATTTGTAGAAATATTTTTGCAATCAGATAAAGCCAAATCAAAAGATATTTGTTCTGATGTCTCCGTAGGAAGTGCGATACTTCCCAAAATAACTCCTACCTTGTCAGCTGATATTGATGATGAATTGCATTCTTTAAATGCTGATTTTCCTGCTATTGCTGTTATTTTAAATACTGGATCGAGATTGTCGTCTTCAATTCCATATTTAGAACATAATTTTTGTATTGTATCTTCAGAGATAAATGCTCCTATATCTGTAAATGCTTTGTTTGGTGTTTTTACTTCAGATATTACCGAAGATGAATCAAGTATCCATCTATTTTTAGGTGCATGTTTAAATGCATATTTTCCATTTTCTATCATATCCCAAAAATCTTTGAGGTCTTCACATTCTGGGAAAAGTCCACCAATTCCAACTATTGCTATGTCGTAACTACTCTTTTTCATATCTATTTCCATGTTATCTATTATAAATTATTCTATATTATATTATTTAAGAAAATAAAAAATCCCCTTTTATATAAAAAGGATTTTGTTTAAACCTTATTCATTTTAATAAAAAAATTAACATTTCTTTAATTAAGATTCTCTTGAATTGATTCTTTTATTAATGTATAATAAAATTTAATATGAGAAAATTTTAAAGATTGGAATTTTCATCTTATGAATACAATAAATCCAAATATGCGTATGTTTTCAACAGATAGCATACAGCAAGTAAATACTCCTCAGACAGCAAAGACAGAAGCTGTTAAAACTCCAGAAACTCCACAACAGGAGATTAGAGAGACTGCAGACCTCTCTTCTGGAAAGCCTGCAAAAGATTTAAATGCAGAAAAATTGAGAAATTTTGCTGCTACACAAGCTGTAACAACAAGTAGTGAAGTAGAAGCACTACCTACTACTTCAGAAGTTGCAGATATGGCACTCAGTACAAGTATTCAGACAGCAGGATCAATGGTTCCTTCTACCGCTGGTACTACAATAAGATTGCTTTTTACAGATGATCTTCATGGTGCTATATTCTCAAGTCCAATGTGGGGAAGACCTGATGTTGAGCAGGGCGGAATGTCAATGCTCAAAACAGCAATAGACGAAAATAAAAATGATGCTACACTTGTTTTAGATGCAGGTGATTGGGCTCAGGGAACATATCCTGGTGGAATGGACAAAGGTGTTACAGTCGTAGATCTCATGGGAAAATTGGGATATGACGCAGCTGCAGTAGGAAATCATGAGTTTGATTGGGGAAGAGACCAGTTAACACAATTGGCCCAGCAAGCTACATTTGATGTTTTGGGAGCAAATGTTCTCGCAAGTGAAACAGGTGAAGTAATGCCAGGTGTTGCTCCACATACAATAAAAGTTGTAAATGGCGTAAAAGTTGGACTTATCGGTGTAACAACACAGGATACCCCAGAACTTGGTGCTAAGAGCAATACTGAAGGGGTCGTATTTGCAGATACAGCAGATAGCATTAAAAAATCTATTCCTGAACTAAAGAAACAAGGTGCAGAAGTTCTCGTGCTTCTCTCACACTGTGCAACAGGTGAAGACCAAAAAATAGCAGAAGCAGTTCCAGAGCTTGATGTAATAATTGGTGGTCATGACCATGAAAAATTGGATGAACCTATAGTTATTGGAAAAACAATTATAACAAAAGCAGGTCCACATGCAAGGACATTGGGACAACTCGATTTGGTCGTTGATAAAGAACAAAAGCAAGTAACATCTTTTGAACATAAACTCCATACTATAGATTCAGAACATGTAAAACCAAATGCTGAATTTGATCAAGTTCTCTCTCCTATTTCTAAAAGAGTTGATCAAATAATGGGTGTAAAAGTTGGTTCAAGCACAGTAGGAATCACAAGAGATAAATTTACACCAGAGTCAACAGCAGGAAATTTAGTTACTGATTCTATGATAGATGCCACAGGAGCAGACATTGCATTTTTGAATACAGGTGCAATGAAAAAGGCAATAGATAAAGGCGAAATAAAATTTGGTGATGTGTTTAATTTACTTCCTTATGATAACCAGATTGTAACTGTTGACATGACAGGTGAATCGATAATGAAAGTTCTTGAACATAGTGCAGGAAATGCTGATACTATACCTGAAAAAGGTTCAACAAATATAATTCAATTTGCAGGTTTAAGAGCTACATTTGATCCAAGTCAACCTAAAGGTCATAGAGTAAGTAATGTAACTGTTGGTGGACAGCCACTCGATTTAAATAGAACTTACAGTGTTGCTTCTATTGATTATTTAGTATCAGATAGCAATGAATTTCCAGCAATGCATGAAGCAACAAATAAACAGGTTACAGAATTTGAATTGAGAGATACTGTTCACAAATTTATACAGAAAAATTCACCACTTGATGAGTCAACAGTAAAAATTGATGGTCGTCAAGGTTGGACAAGTATCCCTAAATAGGCTTTAAATCCGCCGTATCAAAAAAAAATAAAAATTTTTTAAAAAAACTCTTGACAAAATGAAGATACCGTTGTATAATGTCCTCACTGTCAAGGAAGCAAACCGATACAGGATACGGCGGATAAGTTTCGGGGTGTAGCGCAGCTTGGCTAGCGCATCTGGTTTGGGACCAGGGGGTCGGAGGTTCGAATCCTCTCACCCCGACTTCAGTCTTAAAAGCCTGGAATCAATGCGGCTATAGCTCAGCGGATTAGAGCAACTGCCTTCTAAGCAGTGGGTCGGGGGTTCGATCCCCTCTAGCCGCGCCATTAAAATGGTGAGTGTAGCTCAATTGGTTAGAGCGCTGGTCTGTGGAACCAGAGGCTGTGGGTTCAAGTCCCACCATTCACCCTTGACAAAATAAATAAAGTTTTTACATGGGTCGTTAGCTCAGTTGGCTAGAGCACCTGACTTTTAATCAGGGTGTCACAGGTTCGAGTCCTGCACGACCTATTTTTTTTGATAAGAGGGTCTTTAGCTCAGTTGGTAGAGCACCTGACTCTTAATCAGGGTGTCGAGAGTTCGAGCCTCTCAAGACCCATTCTCCTTAGGGCGAGTGGCGGAATTGGCAGACGCGCTAGACTTAGGATCTAGTGGCCTTGGTCGTGGGGGTTCAAGTCCCTTCTCGCCCATAGTCCTAAACAAAATAATTTGCGGAAGTAGCTCAGCGGCTAGAGCATCGCCTTGCCAAGGCGGGGGTCGAGGGTCCGAATCCCTTCTTCCGCTCTCATAAAGCCCCTAAATATAACTAAAATCTTTCTGATTTTTATCATAACCCCAATAGTTGGGGGAGGGGAATTGCGGAAGTAGCTCAGCGGCTAGAGCATCGCCTTGCCAAGGCGGGGGTCGAGGGTTCGAATCCCTTCTTCCGCTTTTTTTATTTCTCAAAAAATAAAACAGCTAAAATTTTAGGCTGTTTTTTTATTTTAAAAACATGAACAATATTTTTTTAGACAATGTAAAATTTAATGACGATCCTACATCGGATTTAAAAATTGAGATGCAAAGTAACTTACCTTCTTTTTATACTTCTTTGCGTGAAAATATTTTTAATAGTCAATTAGAGTGTATTTTATTAACACTTAGCACAATATTATCTATTCTATTTTTGATTGTTTTGCCTGTAATAATTTTGTTATTTGATAATGATTCATTTGATAATTGTTTTTTACCTTTTTTTTTAGTTACTTTGCCTTTGTTTTTAGCTTTTATTTTATCTTTAATCGTATTTTGGGGTGAAAATAAAAAGCAATATGTTAAAATTTTCAATTCAGGAATAGAAATTACATGTGAAAAAATAGAAAGAGGTTCTATTTTTATTAAGAGTTCTGATATTAGAGATGTTGTTTTTAAATACCTTTCAGGCTCAGCTCCAAGATCAACTAAAATATATATGGAATATCGAATTGAAGTAATTCTTAAATATCCTATAGATTTGCCGTTTTCTAAAAGAAAATTGAATAAATTTCCTTTATTTTTCTTAACAAATAAAGAAAGAGAATTTTTTGAAGATAGAGAATTTTTTAAAGATTTAGCACAAAAAATAAAAGATATATTGCAAATAAAATAATTATTTCAAATATTTATTGTAAATGCAGGAAATAAGGTATTAAATTATAGAATTTTACAATTTACAAAAATTTCAGAAAAATAAGTATCACTGAATTAAATGATAGTTTAAAATATACGAGAGGTTTTTGAATCATGAAGTCAGAGATTAAAAAAGGTGAAAAAAGCACCTGCACACTTACTGTAAAAATTGAAGAAGCTGAAATTAAAGAAGCTAATGAAAAGGCTTTAGTTGCAGCTATGAAAACTGTTTCAGTTCCAGGATTTAGAAAAGGAAAAGCCCCAAGAAAACTTGCTGAAAAAGCAATAAATCAGGCTGCATTGAGAGCAAGGGTCATGGAAGATTTGATTGAAAGTTCTTATCCAAAGGCTGTTGAAGAAAATAAGATTAGACCTATATCAAGACCTGAAATCAATATAACAAACTACAATTCTGAATCAGAAATAGAATATACAGCGAAAGTTGATATATATCCAGAATTAGAACTTGATGAAGCATCATATAAGCATTTGAAATTAGAAGTTGAAAAAGAAGATATTAAGGAAGCTGCAGTACAAAAAGCTATTGAATTTTTGAGAGAACAAGCAGCAGTCTATACACCAATAGAAGAAGACAGAGGACTTCAAGAGGGAGATTATGCACTCGTTGATTTCCTATGCACAGTAAAAGGTAAAAAAGTTAAAGAGGGAAGTGTTACAAATTACACAATGCAAGTAATCCCTGCATCTTTTGTACCAGGTTTTACAGATAGCATAATTGGTGTCAAAAAAGGCGAGACAAAAGAATTTGATATAACTTTCCCAGAAGATTATCATTCTGTTCTCAAAGGCAAAAATGCAAAATTCAAATTCACTCTTCATGAGATTCAAACAAAGACTCTTCCTGAATTAGATGATGAATTTGCAAAACAAGTATCAGAATATGATACTTATGAAAAAATGCTTGAAGACATCAACAATAGAATGGATGAAAATGCAAATGCTCGTACATTGAATGATTCTAAAAATGTTGCTGGTGAAAAATTGGCAGAAACAATAAAAGTTGATCTTCCAGAAAGCCTCATTCAAGCAGAATTAAATGGAATTCTTTCAAAAATGGCTCAATCTTATGCAAGACAGGGATTGGATATTTTCAAAAATTTAGATGATGAACAGATTAGAAAAATTGCTGAATCAAGAAGAGCAGAAGCTGAAAAATATTCAGCAGTTCAAGTAATTCTCCATTCTATAGCCAAAAAAGAAAATATCACTGTAACTGAGGAAGAAGTCAATACAAAATTGGCAGAAATTTCAGGAGGCAGAGATGTCAGAAAGATGAGAAGAGACCTTATTAAATCTGGCAGAATAGCAGAAGTTGAAGAGGGAATTCTTCTCGATAAGACACTTGAATTTGTTGTAGAAAATGCAGATATAACATATAAAGTTGTTGAATCTAAAACAGATGATGAAATAGCAACTGATATAGCAAAAGAAACTGCAGAAGCAGAAGCAAAAATGGCTGTTGAATCAGAAGAAGTACCAGCTGAAGAGCCTAAAGTTGAAGAAGTAAAAGCCGAAGAAGCACCAGCTGAAGAGACAAAGATTGAAGAAGTAAAAGCCGAGTAATTGAAGATAGAAGCCTAAACAAAAACGGAGGTATAAAATAATATGATACCTGATATGAGAATGCAACATCTTATTCCAATGGTTGTTGAACAGACATCAAGAGGCGAGCGTTCGTATGATATTTATTCAAGACTTCTAAAAAATAGAATCATATTTCTTGGTGATGAAATAGAAGATTCACTTGCAAATTTGATTATAGCTCAACTTCTTTTTTTAGAGCAGGAAGACCCTGATAAAGATATTGATTTATATATCAATAGTCCTGGTGGTTCTGTTACTGCAGGAATGGCTATATATGATTGTATGCAACTAATAAAACCTGATGTTTCCACGATCTGTATAGGAATGGCTGCAAGTGCAGCAGCTCTTCTTCTCTGCTCAGGAGCAAAAGGAAAAAGATTTTCACTTCCTTATTCAAGGATATTGATCCATCAACCATGGATTAAGAGTATTGGTGGGCAAGCAACAGATGTCGATATCCATGCAAGAGAGATTATAAAAACAAAAGAAACTTTGAATAATATAATCGCTTGTAATACAGGACAACCTCTTGAAAAAGTCAAAAGAGATACTGAAAGAGATTATTATATGTCGGCAACTGAAGCTGTTGAATATGGCTTAATAGACAAAGTGATAACTAAAGAAACACGTTAGGAAAATGCAAAAATATCCGCATTTCTTACCAAAAATGCGGATATTTTTACAATATGCCGAAAAAAGGAGCGACATGTATCTTTACGGAGATAATAACGGCAGTAAAAAATGTTCTTTCTGTGGAAAGAGCGAAGAACAAGTAGATAAAATTCTTCCCGGAGCAACTGCTTCAATATGTAATGAGTGTATAGAACTTTGTAATTCTATTCTTGAAGAAGAATTTAGTTATGATGATAAGAGAAAAAAAGATGGAATATCTCTTAGAAAACCAAAAGAGATTACAGAAATTTTAGACCAATACATAATAGGTCAAGAGAGAGCTAAAAAAGCACTTGCAGTTTCTGTTTACAATCATTATAAAAGAATAGAATCAAATGAAAAAGTTTTGAAAGCTCAATCTCGCAAAAAAAATAAAAAAGATATTGATAAAAATGTTGAAGATGTTGAAATTCAAAAAAGCAATATCCTTTTAATTGGTCCAACTGGAAGCGGTAAAACATACCTTGCACAATGTTTGGCAAAAATATTAAATGTACCATTGGCTATAGCTGATGCTACATCTTTAACAGAAGCTGGTTATGTTGGAGAAGATGTTGAAAATATACTTTTGAAATTGATTCAAAGTGCAGATTATGACATGAAAAAAGCAGAACATGGAATAATCTATATAGATGAAATAGATAAAATTTCAAGAAAAAGTGAAAATCCTTCAATAACAAGAGATGTTTCTGGTGAAGGTGTTCAACAAGCTCTTTTAAAAATATTGGAAGGCACTAAGGCAAATGTACCTCCACAAGGTGGAAGAAAACATCCACATCAAGAATATTTACAAATAGATACAACAAATATTTTGTTTATATGTGGTGGAGCTTTTGAGGGCATAGACAAAGTTATTGAAGAGAGAATAAAGGAACAAGCCATAGGATTTAGAGCGGAAATTAAAACTAAAAAAGAAAAAGAAGATGAAAACATACTTGAAAAAGTTATGCCAGATGATTTAATGAAATTTGGTTTGATTCCTGAGTTAATAGGTCGTCTTCCTGTCGCAGTACCACTTCATGCTTTGACTGAAAAAATGCTTGAAAAAATTTTAATAGAACCTAAAAATTCAATAGTAAAACAGTTTAGAAAGATGTTATCTTTTGAAAATGTTGAATTGGAGATAACAGATGAGGCTATTGAGGCTATTGCAAAAGAAGCATATAAGAGAAAAACAGGGGCAAGAGCATTGAGAAGCATTATGGAGGATTTCATGATTGATGTTATGTATGAAGTTCCTTCTATGGAAAATGTTAAGAAGTGTATTATAACAGAAGAAGTTATAAAAGAACATAAAAAGCCAACAATAGAATTTAATAGTGAAAAATAATGTGAAAACTGTCGCATGATTATATGTGGCAGTTTTTTTTACCAACAAGTCCTAGTTATGTTAATGTGTTAAATGTTGTATTTCTGTTAACAATATTAGTGCAGGGAGATATTATATTCTTGACGAATAAAAACAAGATATGTTTAAATGATTTTATTTGGAGCTGTACATATTTTGTTTATTAATATTCTTGCTGTTTGTATTATTTTTGTATTTATTATAGCAAAATATAATGATATAACTTTAATTTCTGATCTTTCTTTGTTCTTTTTATTTTTATTAATACCTGTATATATATTAAAAGATGCTCGATTAAAAAAACTTGAAGCAGAACAAAGATTTATTTCTAAATATAAAATTCCTGAAATTTTTAAAGATATAATAAAAACCAAGCCTAAAAATATAAGAGAGTCTTATGAAGCAATAGATAGTTTGGCAAATAATATTGACAGTTTTCAAAAATATGATGAAGATTCAATTAATAAATTAAATGAAAGATTGGTACTTGTTCAAGATAAATTTCTTGAAAAGTACAATGAAGTTAATCAACTCTATGAGAAATATTTAGCTGAAACTGAAAAAAATAAAGAATTATATAAATTTTCAGAACTTATTTCAGGAACAAAAGATTTAAATAAAGTCTATGAATTTACAGCCCAAAAACTTTTTGAAGATTTTACATGTAGATGTGCTTTTATTTTAAGTATAGAAAATAAGGTTTTTAAGTTAAAAGTTAATAAAGGAACAATAAGTGATGAAACTGTTAGAAATTTAGAAATTTCTGATATTTTAGCACCTGTTTTAAATGAAGGAAAATCTGTAATACTTCGCAGGGAATATTTTGAAAAACTAAATTATATGATAGGCAATGTGAAAGAACCTATATATAATTTGATATGTGTTCCGCTTATTACGAAAAATGATTCAAGAGCATTTGGAGCTATAGGTATAATAAACAACATCAATGGAAATGATTTTTCAGAAGATTATGAAGAACTTATAAATTTAATTGCAATAGAAGTTGCGATTTCAATAAAAAATATCGTCTATGTTTCACAGCTTGAAGTAAGTTATGAAGAAACGATGACTTGTCTTGCACAGGCTCTTGAAGGAAGAGATAAATATACGCATGGTCATGTTGACAGAGTAAGAGATCTTTCCGTAAAACTTGCAACAAAAATGGGACTTCCAAAAGAAGAAATAAAAATGATAAAACGAGCTGCAACTCTTCATGATGTTGGTAAGATTGCAACCCCTGACAGTATTTTACATAAACAGGATAAATTGACACCTGAAGAATGGGAAATAATGAGAATGCACCCAGAGATGTCTGCAAAAATACTCGAACCGATAAGCAGTTTACCGAGAGAAGTTATTGCAATGGTCAGAGCTCATCATGAGAGATGGGACGGAAATGGTTATCCACATAAACTTTCACGAAATGCAATTCCAAGAGGGGCTCAGATAATATCAGTGGCAGATGCATTTGATGCACTTACTACAGATAGACCTTATAGAAAAGGGTTAAGTTATGAATCAGCACTTTCTAAATTAAAAAGAGAGTCTATAGGCACTCAATTCGATCCTGAAGTAATAAGTGTATTTTTAGTAATGATGTATGATGAATTGGTCAAAATAAGAAAGAGAAAAGTAAAAAATGAAAGCGAAGAATTTCCCATTGTCGATGGGATAATAAAAATGGAATAGTTAGGGTAAAAAATCATGAGTAATATTGAACTAGACAAAAATTATAATTATAAAGATGCTGAAAAAAAATGGTATGAATATTGGATTTCAAATAAATTATTTTCTGCTACTTCTGATTCAAATAAACCACCTTTTGCGATAGTCATTCCTCCTCCAAATGTAACTGGAGAACTTCACATGGGTCATGCAATGGATCACACACTTCAAGACATCATAATTAGAGGAAGAAGAATGATGGGTTTTGAGGCAGTATGGATTCCTGGAACAGACCATGCAGGTATTGCAACTCAAAAGAAGGTTGAAGATAAAATCAGAAAAGAAGGACAGACAAGATATACTTTAGGTAGAGATGAATTCATAAAAAAAGTATGGGAATGGAAAAATCAATATGGAAGCCAAATCATAGAACAGTGCAAGAGATTAGGTGATTCATGTGATTGGGACAGATTGAGATTTACCATGGACGAAGGCTGTTCAAGAGCTGTTAAAGAGGCTTTTTACAGACTTTACAAAAAAGGAATCATCTACAAAGGACGCAGACTTATAAACTGGTGTCCAAGATGTCGTACAGCTCTTTCAGACTTGGAAGTAAATCACAAGAATTCAAAATCAAAATTGTACTATTTGAAATACAATTTTAAAGACCAAGAGGGTTGTATAACAATAGCAACAACAAGACCAGAGACTATACTTGCTGATTCAGCTATATGTGTTCATCCAGAAGATGAAAGATATAAAAATGTAGTAGGCAAAGAAGTCATAATTCCTATTGCAAACAGAGCAATTCCTGTGATTGCTGATGATGTTGTTGAAAGAGATTTTGGAACAGGTGCTTTGAAGATTACTCCAGCTCATGATCCAACAGATTATGAAGTTGGAAAAAGACACAATTTGCCAACTTATATTGTCATTGATGAAAAAGGCTGTATGAATGAAGAAGCAGGAGTTTATGCAGGACTTGACAGATTTGAATGTAGAGAAAAAATTGCAGAAGACCTTGAAAAAGCAGGTCTAATGGAAAAAGTAGAAGATTATACAAATGCTGTTGGTGTCTGTTATCGCTGTGATACAGTAACAGAACCTTATCTCTCTTGGCAGTGGTTTGCAAAAATGGATGATTTGGCAAAAAAAGCACTTGAAGCCGAAAAAGAGGGAAAAGTAAAATTTACTCATCCAAGATATGCAAATACATATAGAACATGGCTTGAAAATATAAAAGATTGGTGTATTTCAAGACAACTTTGGTGGGGACATAGGATTCCTGTTTGGACATGTGAAGACTGCGGTCATGTTGATTCATATCTCGAAGAACCAACAAAATGCCCAAAATGTTCAAGTGAACATCTAAAACAGGAAGATGATGTGCTTGACACTTGGTTTTCATCAGGACTTTGGCCACTTGAAACACTCGGTTGGCCAGATAAAACAAAAGATCTCGAATTTTTCTATCCAACAAAAGTTTTGATTACTGCAAGGGATATTATTTTCCTTTGGGTTGCAAGAATGATAATGTTTGGACTTGAATTTGAAGGTAAAGTTCCTTTTGAAGATGTACATGTCCATGCCACATTGATGGATAAGAGTGGAAAGAGAATGAGCAAATCACTTGGAACTGGAATTGATCCACTCGTTCTCATTGACAAATATGGTGCTGATGCTCTGAGATTTGCACTTGCTCAGATGACAGGTCAAGGACAGGATATTAAATTCCCAGTTGACTATAAGAAAGGTACAAAAGAGATAGAAAGAGCAGAGAGAGTTGAAACAGCAAGAAATTTTGCAAACAAAGTTTGGAACGCAACAAGATTTTGTTTGAGCAATATTCCTTCAGATATAGAGATAAAAGAACTCGATTTTTCAGCAATGACAGACATTGATAAATGGATTTTGTCAAGATTAAACAAAGTTTGTATGACAACTAAAAAATCATATGACACATATTCATTTGATGTAATGGCAGATGAATTACTTGAGTTCTTCTGGTATGATTTCTGTGATAAATACATAGAAACAGTAAAACCAATAATTACATCAGAAAATGGAAGTCAAACTGTTCAAGCACAGATTTTATTACATGTTTTGAACAATTTTGTCCGTCTTCTTCATCCAATAATGCCTTTTATTACAGAGGAACTTTGGCATTTGCTTCCAAAAACTGAAGGCTCAATAATGAGAGCAGAATATCCACAATATGATGAAAAATTTGATTTTGCAAATGAAGAAAAAATTGCAGAAATCGTTTTTGAAACTGTTCGTGGAATAAGAAGTTTGAGAAGTGATGCAGGTATCGCTCCAAAGAAGATTGTAAAAATAAATGTTTCAACAAAAGATGAGAACTATTTAGAAGTTGTCAAAAAATATGCAGAGACAATAAAGATTCTTGCAGGTGCTGAAATTATAATATCTTCTGAAGACAATTTAACTAAGGCTCTTGTATATATGTATGGAGTAAATCAGATTTTATTATCTGCAGAAGAAATAGATAATCTTGAAAAACAGATTGCCGACATGGAGAGAGAAGCAGGCAAAATAGCAAAATTGGTTGAATCACTCAATAAAAAATTGTCAAATAAGGCTTTTATTGAGAATGCAGATCAGACAATTATAGAAAATGAAAAAGCAAGACTTGCCGAAGCTCAAGTAAAAGAATCTAAATTAAATGAACAGATTAAAATATTGAAGTCATAGCTTTTATCTTGAAGGGGCTGTGAAAAAATAAGTTGGTTTTATCTGCTTTCGCAACTTTTTGGGTGCAATACGCTCACTTTAACATTTTTCTCTTTTTATTTTTCTAATTTTATTTAAAATAGAGAATATTTTCAGTAGGAGATTTCTTTTTAGATACTACTACGAGAAAAAGTGATGCAGTTCGCTGTATTGTACCGCACAAAAGTTGCTCATTTAGAGTTTTTTCACAGCTCCATTTGGAAGCACGGAAATTAATTTTTTTAGTTCATAATAATTTTCAAAAATACTATTTTTTTATTTTGTATTAGTATGTTTGAAAATTTATTTAAAGTAACTTGTTGTGTTAGTTAAAAAGAGTAGTTTTTTATAAAGTGCCATAATTATTATTCTTATTTTTTAGGTATAAGTCGCTCACTAGTTCTTTTTTTTCCGCATATTAGTTATAATTGCAAGAAACTACTATGGAAAAAAAACATACATATCGTTCCTGTATTTTTCCTCCTTGGAGCAAATAAGCTCCTAAATTAAAAATTTAGGAGAAAAAATTAAGGCAAGGAGCTTAAATGTGTGACTTACACCGTAAAAACTCTTTTATCTGCTAAATAGATAAAAAATAACTAACACAACTCCCTAAAGTAATAGGACATAAAAAAGGAACATTAAATTTTGAAAAAGACAATTTTATTATTTACTGCTATATTTCTGTTAATGTCGCCTTGTGTTTTTGCAAATACAATAGATAATATTGACAATACTGTTAATTTAGACATAACTAAAAATATAGATTCTGACGAAAAGAAGACTGAAGAAAATATAGATTCTGACGAAAAGAAGACTGAGGAAAATTTAGATTCAGACCTAAAAAAGACTGAAAAGAAAGCAGATTCTGACGAGAAAAAAGTAGAAGACGAAGCTCCTGAAAAAATTATGATGTTAGAACTTGAAAAGAAACTTGGAAAATATGGTTCTAACAGAAAAGATTTATATAATTATTATAAACTTGCGATGATTTGTGGAGAATATGATAAGGCGGATCATGCTCTTTCGAGATTGTGTAATCTTGAAAAAAAGAATTCGTCTCTGCTTTCAGATAGAATCGCTCTTCTCAGAATTATGAAAAAATATGATGAAGCAGAAGCACTTGGAAAACAACTTGAATTTATGGATTCATCTTATGTCCCAGGTTTGATTAATTATGCTTTGGTCTGTTCTGACATTGGTAAATATGATGAAGCTATGAGGCTTTTAAATGTAGCTGATTTATTACAACCTGATGATATCAAAATAAAATTAAATAAGGCAAGAGTTGAATCAGCCTGTGGGAATACAAAAAAAGCAAAAAAACTTTTGAATGATCTTTTAATTGAATCTCCAAAATATGCAAAAGCAATAAATAATGAAGGGGTATTAAAATACAATTCAGGTGAAAAAGAAGGCGGAGAAATTTCATTTAATGAAGCAGAAGAAGTTTCAAAAAATTCAGATTTTTCCGCTGAAGTAAATAAAGCTATTGCCATGTTGAATAGAGGTCTTTATGATAAGGCTTATAGAAAATTGTATTCAGCAGAAGAAAAAAATGCAAATTCATTTCTTTTGAAAAAGACGATGGCTATTGCTTTGATGTATTTAGGCAGATATTCAGAGGCTTATGACAAGGCAATTGAAGCTACAAAATTACCTAATGGAAAAACAGTTGAAATATTAAATATACTTGGTGCTTCTAAATATATGAGTGAAGAATATGATGAAGCAGAAGAATGGTTTGTACAGGCATTATTATTAGATCCAGATAATGCTGAATCTAATAATAATCTTGCACTTTGTTTTAAGAAAAAAGCTCTTTTTACAAAAGCCGAATTATTTTTAAATGAAGCTATAAAAAAAGAGCCACATAATGCAAATTTTTACTATAATTTAGCTACTGTTTATGAAGGACATGGCAGAAATAAAGATGCTATTGATTCCTATAAAAAATATCTTGAATTATCACCAGATACAAAAGATAGAAAAGCAGTAAAATTCAGAATAGAAAATCTCGAAAAGAGAGATAAACCAAATCCAAAAATTTAAGAAAGATAAAAATCGGAGGACACTAATGACATTTAGGGTTCCTGCCCCGGACGGCAGAATGGAAGAGGGACAGCCAATTCTTGTTCTTAAAGATGAAACTGTTTTGCGAGGTTATAGACTAAGTTATATGACCTGTGGGGGAATGAGTGTTGTTTATAAGGGATTTAAAGATGGCAAAAAATATGTAATAAAAGAAGTTGCTTCTACAGATTCAAGAAATGTAATGTCTCTTATACAAGAGAAAGCTGTCTTGGAAAGACTTGAACATCCTGGAATAGTACAAGTTATAGAACTATTTGATGAAGATGGATATTATTACATGGTTACAGAATTCATCGATGGTGTAACTGTTGACAGAAGACTTCCACCAGGGGAAAACAACTTTTTATCAGAAACAGTCGTTAGAGATTGGGCATATCAATTATTTGATATATTTGAGTATTTACATAATCAAACTCCACCAGTCATATATAGAGATTTGAAACCTAAAAATATAATGATTGATAAAGAAGGGCATTTAAAGCTAATAGATTTTGGAATTGCCCGAACTTATAAAAAGGGAAGACATCAGGATACAGAACACATGGGCTCTATGGTAACAGCTTCTCCTGAACATTATGGAGCTCAGACTGATGCAAGGTCTGATATATATACAATAGGTGCGACACTTCATTATATTTTGACAAATGGTAAAACAATGGAATGTAATGCTTTTGATATTCCATCTGTAAAAGTTTTTAATAAAAATGTTACAGACCAATTTGCAAAAGTAATTGAAAAGGCTCTTATGATACAGCCTAATGACAGATTTCAAACTGTGGCTGAAATGAGAGATGCACTTAAAGGTTTATATTTGGCTTCTCCTCCTCCTGTGTCATCATTAAAAATTGAGCCTGCGAGAAGTAAAGTAATTGAGCCAGCTCCTCTGAATTTAGACCTTGATAAAAGGGGATTTACCCCTAATATAAAAAGAATAGATTTAAAAGAGAATGATTCAGAAGTTAAAATACAAAATGCTCATGAGGCTTTGCGAGGAATACAGGAAATGCAGGGAATGATAGATACTTTTCCTGCAAAATCTTCAAGTTCAAAATCAGGTAAATCTTCTCGTAAAGAGGAAGTACAGAAAAGTATAAATACGATTTTGACCATATTTTTAAGTATAATAGGAGGGATGTTAATAGCAGGTGCTATTGTCCATTTTTTTCTTTGGAAGCCAATTCCTGCAGTTATCCCTTGGACTGAGGCAAAAAAATATGATGGCAAAGAAATAGCTGTTGAGGGAGAAGTCAGAGAAGTCTATAAAACCTCTAAAGATAATATTTACTTGTATTTTAATGAGAAAAGATCTGATTCATTTAGAATAGGCATATTTTCTGAAAATTTTTCAAAATTTCATTGTACAAGACAACCTAAAGAATATTTTGAAAATGAGTATTTGAATAGAATTGTTAGAATGAAAGGCAAAATTAGGATTGAGCAGGTGGCAAATGATTCTATTCCGACGATGTTTGCGGAAAAACCTGAAGATATTATTGTATTACAAACTCCACCAGGAAAAAGAAAGTAATTAAATTATGAAAAAGTATAGATTTATAGATTCTTTGAAAGAAAAGATGACTCTTGTTGTCAGTCTTACTGAAAACAATTTGCAATGGGCTAGAAGTATTGAATCAGCAGGAGCTCATTCAGTTAAAGTTCATATAAATGTATTATCACATCGTGCTTCAAAAACACATTTTAAATCTTGGGAAGAGGAAAAAGAAAACATAAAGGAAATTCCAAAGGCACTTTCCATTCCAGTTGGTATTGTACCAGGGGCTGAAGTAACTGCTTCACTTGAAGAAATGGAAGAAATAAAGAAATGTGGATTTGACTATTTAGATATTTTTTCGCACCATATGCCCCCAGCTTATTTGGATATCGAGGGAATGTCAAAAAGTGTTGCATTAGATAATCACTATCCATTGGAATATGCTCCAATTATAGAAAAATTGGGAGCAGATATGATTGAAGCATCAATCATTCCACCAGAGGAATATGGACAACCACTTACAGTCAAAGATATTTCTTTTTATCAAAAATTAATATCATCTGTTTCAATACCTGTTTTTATTCCAACTCAAAGAAAAATTCAACCAGATCAAGTCAAATATTTGAGAATGGTTGGAGCTTCTGGAATTGCAATAGGGGCTGTTGTAACATCAAAAAATATAGATATGATTTTGAGAACAACAGAACAGTTTAGAAAAGAAATAGATAAATTATAATAGATCAAGGGACTGTGAAAGCATATAACAAACTAGTTTATTTTTTCACAGTCCCATATTTTAAGGTTAAAATTTTTATGATAAAAATTTGTTCATCAATAGGATTTTGTTTTGGTGTTAAAAGAGCAGTTGAGAAAGCTGAAAATATAAAAAAAGAAAATCCAACTTTGAATTGTTATACTTTTGGTTCACTTGTTCATAATGAAAAAGTTGTAAAATCTCTTGAAGAAAAAGGAATAATTTGTATAAATAATCTTGATGAAGCTGAAAATGGTTTTTTGATAATACGCTCACATGGCGTAAATCCAAAGATTATTGATGAGGCAAAAAGTAGGGGATTTGAAGTAATTGATTCAACTTGTCCTTTTGTAAAAAAGATTCACAATATTGTAAATAATTTGAGAGAAAAGAAAATACCTGTTGTTATAATAGGCAAAGAAGAACATCCTGAAATTCAAGGAATTATTGGTTATGCAGGTGATAACTGTTTTGTAATAAATTCTGTTGATGAAGTTGATAATTTACCAATTTTAAATGAAGCAGGTGTTGTTGTTCAGACTACAAAAATAAAGTCAGAATATATTTCTATTGTAACAGAACTTGTCAATAAAATTAGAGTTTTGCATATTTATAATACAATATGTTCAGAAACAATAAAAAGACAACTTGATTCTTATAACTTGGCAAAGGAATCAGATATAGTATTTGTTGTTGGTGGTAAACACAGTTCAAATACAGCTAAACTATTTGAAATATCTAAAAAAGTATGTTCAAAAACTTATAAAATTGAAGATTCTTCAGAATTAGATGTCAATGTTTTGCAGAATATAAAAAAAGATTCTGTTATTGGTCTAATATCTGGTGCTTCTACACCTATTGAAGAAATTTTTGATATAAGAGATAAAATAAACAAACATATTACGAAAAATATGCAAAAATATTAGAGTTTACCAACAAACTCTAATATTTTTGCATATTTAATTTGTTATCTAAAAAATGATTAGCACAACGAGTTAATTATTTTTTAGTTGTTCTATTATAAGTGCCTTTTTAAATGAAGATTCTGCTTCTTCTTCTCTGCCCATTTTGTTCAATATTTCCCCTTTTACCTCATAACATTCTGCAATGTTAGGTGAGATTGATATAGCTTTTTCTATAATCTCAATAGCTTTTTCTAATTTTTCATTTTCAAGATATAAATTTGCGAGTGTTATTAAAACGGGAATATGTTTTTCATTCATTGAAAGTGCTTTTAACAATAATTGTTCTGAAATAGAAAAATCATTGTTTATGATCGCCATATCGAGAAGAATTCCTGGAAATTGTTGTTCCTCTTTTATATTTAGATTGTTTATTATGTTTTGTGCTGTTTCGTCATCTTCTAAATATGAATACATTTTTGCCAAAAGGAAATCAAACATTATATCATTGGGGTATAATTCTTTGGCTTTTTTTATTATTTGATTAAATTTATAGGGATTTTCTTTTGATAAAAAAAATGTAGCAGATACATATAATATATCTTTATAAAAGTTATATTTTTCTCTGCATTCTCTTATTAGTTTATCTGCTGTTTCAATATCTCCCATTTTTGCCAATATTTCTGATTTAAAATGTGAAA
This sequence comes from uncultured bacterium, assembly GCA_902790465.1. GTDB lineage: Bacteria > Vulcanimicrobiota > CADAWZ01 > CADAWZ01 > CADAWZ01 > CADAWZ01. Next base: position 218,069 of record CADASF010000005.1, read on the forward strand.
TTAAATAGTTTTCATTTTTAAATGTATTGAATATATTTAATGCTTCTTTTAAGTCCTCATTTGAAAATAAGAACATTCCTTTTATAATTTTATTCAATTCTTCTTTATTAAAATTATTTATATCAGGAATATTTGCATTTTCGGAAATTTCTTTTCTAAATATAAGAGATTTGCCGTGTTTAAGATATTGTTGGCATTTTTCTTTTGATATATTTTTAAATATTTTATTGTCATTTAAATAGAATTCGTAATTTTCAAGATAAAATTCATAAGAATCGTCATTTAGTAAAATATCTGATGAATTATTTGATAAAAAAAATGCAACTTCAAAGAGCATATTTTCAAATAAGTCAGATGTTGATTTTGAATTGTTAAAAGTTTCACATTTAAAAATTTCTCTGTCATTATAATATAATGCAAATCCATTTTTTGTTTGTTTATTGTCATAAAAGAAATCAATATTTGGCATTGTAAAACCTTTTGTGAGTTGAAGATAATACAATATACAATCAATTTGTTTCTTTAAAATTATATGTTTTATATAAGATGATCTCAGTTGTTCAAAAAAATCTCTTCCAAGACCAAGACTAATTTGGCACATTGTTTTCTCCGATTTTAGAAAATATTTCTGAATTTATATCGAGTTTGTACTCCTTTTCCCTTGCTTATGAATATTTCTTCATTTGGATCATATAAGTAATTGAAAAACATTTTGCTTTCATTGTTTGTGTCGCATATTTCTACTATTCCAAATATTGTAAGTCTAGTTCCTTTCTCTGTTTTAATATCACCATTTAATGAAACTATATCTCCAAATAATATTATTTCATTTTTTAGTGGACGTCCTTTTTCTGTTATTTTTGTTTTTAATTTTATTGTTGGAATTATTTTTGTTCTATAACTATATAATTCTTCAGAATCATTTTCTGTATGATTTTGTGGTTCTTCATATTGCATTATTGAGTTTAATTCAATTAGTAATAATGCGTATAAGTTGATTTCTTCTTCTGTTAATTTTAGATTACTTCTTTTTAAAGCAGTTTTAAGATCGATGTTTTCACCATCTAATGTTGCTTTTGTTGCTAATAATTTTTTAGTTATTGAAGAGATATTTTTTGTCGTCAAAACATTTGCTTTTTCTGACTGTATAAAATTATGCCACAATTCTTCTCTATATTTTTCATATCCAACAAATATTGAATCTGGAGTTGGGGGTAGGACAATTATATTTTTTTCTGCTATTATCAGTGGATAATATTTTTTATTTTTTAAAAAATAAGAAGTTCCTATTGTTATTTCCCCAGCTGAATATATCATTCCATCACCAACAACTTCACCATTTATTATAAATTTTTTACCATTTACAAAAATTCTTGAATTGTTAATAGATACTTTTAATGTACTGTTTTTTGAGATTATTTCATCATTTACATATTCAGCTTCACTTATTATTAAATCTCCATTACAAATTAAAGAATTGATTTTTATCTCATTGTTTTCAGCATCGTATTCAAATATATTTTTATTTGAAAATATAACTGCATTTTTCTTATTTGATAAAATATTTCCATTTTGATCTATACTTACATTTTCTTTTGGTACAAAAAATATTTTGCCATTTATTAAAAAATAAGCACCTGAATTGATTTTTTGACCAATTTGTTTATTTTTTAGATTTTTTCTATTTACATTTATAGTATTTCCTGTATTGTGTTCATCTTCAACATATGACATATTTGAGTATAAAAAAGAATTTTCTTTCAAGGAAGCATAATTTTTTGTAACATTTGGAAGGTTGTGTTCTGAAATATTTGATGTAAAAATGGATGATTCTGCAGTCATTCCATATTGTAATTTGCTCTTTTTATTGTTTTGAACATAATTATTCATTTTTGTCTTTTCTAAATATGATTCTAAATATTTTACACAATCTCCTGATCTTCCCTCTACTACAAGATATGCTGTTCCAGGTGATATTTTTGTTTTTTGACCATTTATTTCTCTTGCCATATAGCTATCATTTAATAATTCAAATGTGTATCCATATCTATCTGAAGGAAAATTGTTGCACGATAAATATTTTATAGGTGGCAATTTGTCTTTATAGTCGTCATCTATTGGTCTATTTGGAGCTGATGTAGAATCACAAAATCCTGCTCTAAAATATGTTTTTTGACCATTTTTTTCTGTAAGTGTGCCTTTTATCCATCTGTTTTCATAATCTATTGTTATTGTTATTTCTTCTGAATTTTTTGAAGATGTAAATATTGTTTTTTTATTGACAGAACCTTTGTCATTGTGTTTCTGATGATACATAAAATCGGCATTTTGATAGAAAATAGACCTTATATATTCTGTTCCAGATTCAGCCATATATTGAGCTCGTGCGATACTGTTATATGTTCGGCTTATTTTCATATTTGAATATGCCGATATTGCAAGCATAATTCCACTCATTATAATGACTGTAAGTAATAACATTGTAGAAACTAAAATTATGCCTTTTTTATTATTTTGTTTTTTCATCTTTTTTCCCAATTATTCACTAACTTTAAATAATATTATATTATACTATTTTTTAAAATTTTATCAAATTTTTTTTTGAAAATTTAATTATGAAAAAATTCACTTTTAACAGGATTTTTTTTTTGTTATATTGAATTTTTTTAAACTATTGCCTTTTTAAAAATAATCTTTTCAAGATTTATAAGGAGGAAAATTAAGTTTTTAAAAATCTAGAGAAATATACTAAAATATTTATATTTAAATATATTCTTAAAATTTAAAGAAAGGAGAAACTACTCAAAAAAATACATACCGAAGGCTTTTATTCGGGAATTTACGACTGTGGAGTGTAAAATAATTTGTGAGTAGTATGATACTTGTATCTACCAAAGCATACACATAATACTTTTTAAAAAAAAAGAAAGAAGCAGTAAGAAATATCCGTGAGGATTTCAATTTCTCGATGTGAGTATATTTAATCACATTTTGAGTAGCAGCTGATTTTGTTATGAGTTCTACTGAAATTTCTATGGAGAAGATAGATTCTATAATAGACAGTATCGGAACCGAAGCAACATATCTAATTCCGGTTCTTCAGCGTGTACAGGAAGAGTATAATTATCTTCCCAAAGAAGCCCTTGTCAGAATAGGCGTTAAAATGGGAATATCCCCTGCAACTGTTTATGGAGTTGCTACCTTTTATAGTTTATTTAGCTTAGATCCAAAAGGAAAATACCAGATTAAATGCTGTGATGGTACAGCATGCCATGTTCGCGGTTCTATGCCAGTTTTAAATGCTTTAAAAGCAAAACTAAAATTGGAAGATGGTCAGAAAAATTCAGCAGATGGTCTATTTTCTATTGAAACAGTCAGCTGTTTAGGAGCTTGTGGACTTGCCCCTGTCATTGTCATAAATGATAAGGTTTATCCAAAGATGACTCCTGATGCAGTTAAGATAGCTATTGATGAGATAATAAAGAGAGAAAAGGGGGAATAGTCGGCAATGCAATCAAATGAATTGACAATAAAAGCAAGACAGATTGAGGCTGCTGAAAATGTTAAAAAACAGGGTACAAGAGTTCTCGTCTGTGCTGGAACTGGTTGTGTAGCAAATGGTTCTCTTGAGATAATAAAAAGATTGAAAGAAGCTGGAGTTGATGTACAGACAATCCAATCACAAAAAATGACAGTTGTACCAACTGGCTGTCATGGCTTTTGTGAACAGGGTGCTTTGATGATTATCCCTGATCTTCATATTACTTATGTAAAAGTAAAAAAAGAAGATGTTGATGACATAATCGAAAGCATCAAAACAGGTGTTCCTGTTGAAAGATTGCTCTACACAGACCCAAAAACACATGAAAAAATCAAAAAGAATGATGACATTGCTTTTTATGCAAAACAGCATAGAACATCACTTTCAAATTGTGGACATATAAACCCAGAAGATATAAATGATGCAGTTGCAATCAGAGCTTATGAAGCCCTTGAAAATTGTATCAGAAATATGACACAAGATGAAGTCATAAAAACAGTCCTCGATTCAGGTTTGAGAGGCAGAGGCGGTGCTGGCTTCCCAACAGGTCGTAAGTGGATGTTCACAAAAATGGCTCAATCAGATAAGAAATATGTTGTCTGTAATGGTGACGAAGGAGACCCAGGAGCATTCATGGACAGAAGTGTCATGGAAGGTGATCCTCACAGACTTTTAGAAGGTATGGCCATTGCTGGATATGCTGTTGGAGCAGATGAGGCTTATATCTATGTAAGAGCTGAATATCCAATGGCTATTAAGAGATTGAGAATAGCAATTAAACAAGCAGAAGAACATAATTTGCTTGGTAAAAATATTTTAGGAACAGGATTTAATTTTACAATCCATATTAAAGAAGGTGCTGGAGCTTTTGTATGTGGTGAAGAGACAGCTCTCTTAGCTTCTATTGAAGGAGAAAGAGGAATGCCAAGATCGAAGCCACCATTCCCAGCAAATAAGGGATTGTTTGGACAACCAACACTTATCAACAATGTAGAGACACTTGCAAATGTTCCTCTTATTTTGTTAAATGGTTCTGAATGGTTCAGTTCTATGGGAACAGAAAAATCAAAAGGAACAAAGACATTTGCTCTTACAGGTGAAGTAAATAACACTGGACTTATTGAAGTACCTATGGGAACAACTTTGAGAGAAGTTATTTTTGACATAGGTGGCGGAATCAGAAATGGCAAAAAATTTAAAGCTGCACAAATCGGTGGTCCTTCAGGCGGTTGTTTGACAGAAGAACATCTCGATCTTCCACTCGATTATGAATCACTTACAAAAGCAGGAGCCATGGTCGGTTCTGGTGGTCTCGTAGTTATGAACGAAGACACCTGTATAGTTGAAGTAGCAAGATTCTTCATGAACTTTACACAAAATGAAAGTTGTGGAAAATGTGTACCATGTCGTGAAGGTACAAAGAATATGCTCAGAATCCTTACCAATATAACAAGAGGTAAGGCAACAATGGAAGATTTAGATATATTAAAAGAACTTGCCGAAAATGTAAAAACAGGTGCTTTGTGTGGACTTGGAAAAACTGCTCCAAACCCAGTTCTTTCAACTCTCAAATATTTCTATGATGAATATGTTGCACACATAAGAGATAAAAAATGTCCTGCTGGTGTATGTACAGCTCTAAAGAAAATCGTCATAGAAAAAGACCTTTGTAAAGGTTGCACAAAATGTGCAAGAAATTGTCCAGCTGGAGCAATTTCTGGAACAGTTAAACAGCCACATGAGATCGATCAGACAAAGTGTATCAAATGTGGTGTTTGTCTCAAAAATTGTCCTTTCAAAGCTATCAAGGAGGTTTAGTTTTTAAATGAGCGATACAGTTAAAAAAACATTGTTTGTTGACGGTAAAGAAGTGGAATTCAATGATGAAAAAAACCTTCTCGAAGTAATAAGAAAGGCTGGATTTGAAGTTCCAACTCTGTGTTATAGACCTGAATTGAGATCTTTTGGTGCATGCCGTATGTGTGTTGTTGAGATTGAAGGAAGAGGAATTCAATCTTCATGTACCATGCCCCCAGAGCCAAATTTAAAAGTACATGTAAATTCTGAAGCAGTAAGAAAAGTAAGAAAATCTGTTCTTGAACTTCTCCTTGCAAATCACAATAGAGAATGTACAATGTGTCCTCGTTCACATAATTGTGAACTTCAAGCACTTGCAAACAAATATGAAGTAAGAGAAATAAAATTTCCAAATAGAGAAAAATTATTGCCAATAGATGATTCAAATCCTGCTTTGGTAAGAGACCCCAATAAGTGTATTCTCTGTGGTGCTTGTGTTAGGGCATGTTCAGAATATCAGGGACTTGAGATCCTTGGATTTGCAAATAGAGGTTCTCGCACAATTGTTACTCCAGCACTTGGAAAGAAGCTCGGAGAAGTTGACTGTGTATATTGTGGACAGTGTGCTGCTGTATGTCCAACTGCTGCAATTACAATTAAGTCAGATGTTCAAAAAGTAAGAGATATGATTGCTGATAAGGAATCAACAGTCGTATGTCAGATTGCTCCTTCAGTCAGAGTTGCTGCTGGTGAAGAATTTGGCTTAAAACCAGGTGATAATGTAATTGGCAAACTCGCAGCTGCTCTCAGAATGGTTGGATTTGACAAAGTTTATGACACAAACTTTGCTGCAGATGTTACAATCATGGAAGAGGGAACTGAATTTATAGAAAGACTTACAAATGGCGGAGTTCTTCCACTATTTACAAGTTGTTGTCCAGCTTGGATCAGATACATCGAGACACAACATCCAGAATTGCTTCCACATGTTTCTACAACAAGATCTCCAGAGGCAATATTTGGATCAGCTATCAAAGACATCGCTGTAAATAGAGATGGATTTGCAAGAGACAAATATAAAATTGTTTCATTCATGCCCTGTACTTCTAAAAAGACAGAATGTAAGCGTCCTGAATTTGCTGTTGATGGTATTCCAGATGTTGACTGTGTACTTACAACTCAGGAACTTGTCAGCCTAATTAAAGGTTCTGGAATTGATTTAAAAGCTGTTGAACCAGAAGAGCTCGACATGCCATTCGGACTTTACACAGGTGCTGCTACAATTTTTGGAGCTTCAGGTGGTGTCGCAGAAGCAGCATTGAGAACAGTAAGTGAAATTGTAACAGGCAAACCTATTGAAAATATCGACATAAAAGAGACAAGAGGACTTAACAGATGTAAAGAACTCACTCTTGAATTGAATGGTCAAAAGGTTAAAGTCGTTATTGTCAATACACTCAGAGAAGCTGAAAAAATGCTTCAAAAAGTTATAGATGGAACTGCTGATTTCCAAATGCTCGAAGTCATGGCATGCCCTGGCGGTTGTGTAGGTGGTGGCGGTCAGCCAATCAGTTGTAACAATCCTATAAAGAAAAATCAGAGAGCAGACGGACTTTATAGTGAAGATTCTTCTTTGCAGTATAGAAAATCTCATGAAAATCCTGCTGTTAAGAAGTTATATGAAGAATGGTTCGAAAAACCTGGAAGTCATAAAGCTCATGAATTATTACACACATCTTATATAAATAGATTTGAAACTTGTTATAAAAATACAAAGTAATTGACATTTATAGGTCTGTCGCATTATAATATCTGTGTGGTTTTATGATGTGGCAGACTTTATTTTTTTAGGTGGTGTATATGGGAGAGAAAAATTTATCTATACCAACCCTCAAAAGATTACCTCTTTATTGCAATATTGCACAACATGCTTTGGATATGGGCAAAACTTTAATATCAAGTTCAGAAATAGCTGATTGTCTGAATATTGATTCAACTCAGGTTAGAAAAGACATAGCTGCAATAGGTTATGGAGGAAAGCCAAGAGTCGGTTTTGATTCAAAAGAATTGGTAAAATATATAAGAAATTTTTTGGGGTTGAATAAAGTTAATAATGTTATACTTGTTGGAGCAGGTAATTTAGGAACTGCTCTTGCAAGAAATAAAGGTTTCTTAGTTCAGGGAATAAACATAAAAGCTGTTTTTGACAATGATCCTAAATTGATTGGTTCTGATATAGAAGGAAAACAAATTGTTTCAATAGATAATCTTCAACAATATATATCTGATAACAAAATAAAAATAGCAATATTAACTGTTCCTGCATTTGTCGCACAAGAAACTGCAGATAAATTGTTTTCTTTTGGAATAAAGGGAATATGGAATTTCGCTCCAGTAAATATAACTCATCCAAAAGGTGTCGTTGTATGGAATCAGGATTTGGTTTCAAATTTTATTACTTTTATTAAATTCGTTAAAACCTTTTAGTGAATAGGTATTAAAAGGATTTTTAATTATAAAAGAAGAATTCATAAAATAAAACATGATGTAAATAATGGAGTAGTCTTGTATGAGTGCAACAGAACCTTTGGATTCAGGAGAAGTTTTTTCTGAACTTTGTCCTTCAATGCGTGAATATTTAGAATCTGCAAAAAAACTTTCTAAGCAGCATAAGCATTTTTTCCTTGGACAAGAGCATTTTTTAGCAGCTTTCCTTTTAAATAGTAATTCTGTTATAAGAAAATATATAGACCAGCCTAAATGGAATGCAAAGAAGAAAGTACAATCTCTTTTGCAAAAGGCTTATCCACAGGCTAAAAATGGTGCAAAGTGGAATGGTTTTATTGTTACACCTCGAATGCAGGATACATGGTCTGATGCTGTTCAATTAACTCAATTTGGAGAGCCAACTGATGTTCATGAAGTTCATATCCTTGATTCAATGTTTACCAAGATAAATAGACCTATAAAAAAATGGTTACAATCTGAAAACTTGGATGATGAAAAAGAATTGATGTCTTTCTTTGAAAGAGAATTAGAAGAATTTAAAAATTCTTCACATGAGGAAGATTTTGTTCAGCAACAACCTGCTAAATCATCTAATCCTTTTGCTATTTTCAATATATTTAAGCCAAAAGAGAAAAATATTGAAATCAAGGTTCATGATTCTTATGCTCAAAATAATGATAGTTATGAAGAAGATAATTCTTATGATAATAGCTATTCAGAGAATAATTATGATAACAATTATAATGAGCCAGTTCCTTCAGAAGATGTTTCTCAGCAAGAAGAATCATTTGAAGAGCCTGTTCAACAGCACATTGAGCCAGTACAACAGGAAGTAAAAGAAAAATCTGTTGATAAAAATAGGGTTCTTCGTGTTGGTGATAGTTATACCTATCAAGAATCAGAACTTGTTGCAAGGGGAATGCCTGCTTCGATTATAGATGCGTTTATGCAACTTGCAGATGAATATGGTCCTTTACCAGAAAGAATTTTATTCAATAAGAGAAAAGTTTATTTTGAGAATTTACTATATGAAAATTTGACTTTTGAAGAATATCAAGTTGTTGTGGCAGACCTTGAAGATTCTATAAAAGCGGCGTTATCTCGTTCTCCTTTTAGAAGTTCATCTACTGCAACTCCTTCTACTCATTCGCTATTTAATAGAAAGACACCTGAAGAAGTAAAAACAGAAGAAGCACCTCCTGCTTATACACCAGTAGAAGAAACTGTTCAAGAGCCTGTGGCAGAATCATCTGTACCAACATTTGACAGTTCAGTTCCTGCATATACACCAGTGGAAGAAACTGTTGTTGAAGAGCCAGTAGTTGAAGAATCATCTGTAGAACCAGTATTTGACAATTCAGTTCCTGCATATACACCAGTAGAAGAAACTGTTGTTGAAGAGCCAGTAGTTGAAGAATCATCTGTGGAACCAGTATTTGACAATTCAGTTCCTGCTTATACACCAGTAGAAGAAACTGTTGTTGAAGATAATTCTGTTATGACTCCTATTAGACCAGATAATCAAGAAACATTTTCATCTTCTACAGAACCTTCTGTAGAAGAAGTTACTGTTGATATAGATGATGTAACAGAAGAAGAGATTCAACATAAAGAAGAACAAAAGGTTGTTAATACAACAACAGAAGAAGTAAAAACTAATAATATATCTGAAGAATCTACAGAATCTTCAGTTGTTGAAGAAGAAATAGAAGATGAACAAGAGGATATTGTTTCTAATGTAAGATATGTTAAAGGTGCTTCACCTTCTGCTATTTATCTGAAATATATGGAACATGCAGATATATCATCTATGTTGAAAGATTCAAAATCACTTTATCTTACGAAAGATATTGAAAATTTACAGGAAGGATTCCATTGGAGTGAAATGCTTGATTTTGTTCCTGTAAATTCCGTATCTCCAACTCCAAAACTTGGAAAAGTTGATTTGGACATGATAACAGTTGGAATTTTGGAAAAGAAGAGTTAACGGAGGAGAATTTTTATGAAGTGTACTCTTGAAATTGTAAGCGGAATTTATGATGGTCTTTTATTTGAATGTGATTATTTTCCTGTAAAGATTGGCAGAGGACAAGATTGTGAAATTTCGATTCCTTTAGATGATGCAGTATCTCGTAGTCATGCCGAATTGACACATGAAAATGGCACTATTTATATAGATGATTTAAAAAGTACAAACTCAACTTTTGTAAATGATCAAAAAATCGGTGAAGGTCTTGGAAAAAGAAATTTAAATGATGACGATATTATAAGAGTTGGGGAAACATATATCAAGTTTAATATGTAAGTAAATAAAAAATGGTGTGTGAAAAACTTCACACACCATTTTTTTATTGATTTTTTATACTGGGCCTATTGCTAATTTTCTTGTTTTTCCACATATCAAACATCTAAATTCAGCTACAGACCAATGAGATAATTTTTCTGTTTCCTGTTGTGGAATAGGAACATAAGCATGACTGTGATCACAGCCACCTTCTTGAATATAGATAACTTTTTGTCCTTTTGTTCTAAAAGCTATTATATTTTCCATAGCTTTAACTTTTTCATAATCAATACTCATTGAATATGATTTGTTATCAGGCAACATAGTATATTTGCAAAGATGCCTTATATCTGAAATTGGAATAATTTTAGCATCTAATGGTTTGTTGTCTGCACTTAATTCAACTATACAAAGGTGAGTTGATACAGCTATGCTCTTTTCTGTCAGTGTAAATCTTATTGTTTTTGAAGATTTTCTTTCACGAGGAAAAGCGGAACATATTCTTATTCTATATCCTTCACTTGTCTCAAGATTGTATCCAGTTTCCTGTCCTACTTTTGTACAACCTTCTCCAAAAAGGCTCATTACATATTCCACTGCTATTTTATTTCTATTAAAAGATTGTTGTGCTGAAGGCATAAATAAATATCCTATTTTTAAAAATTACATGAAAATTCTTTAAATTTGTAATTTTCCCTTCTTTTTTTATGTTAAAAAAAATTGGAAATTTGTTATTTTTGTGTCAGTTAGGTTTTTCCAATGTTTTCTATAAAGGTATGTCATTGAAAGTAGCCAAAGCACTAAATGAAGCTATAAAGGATGTTATTTGATCGTTATCCAAAATTAAAAAATCAGATAAGATGTATAGGGGAATACACGACATTATACAAAGATATAGAAAAAGGGTATTACAAGAAAAAATTAAATATCATAGAAAACTTAGGGCGTGTTGGTAAACTCTATTTTTGCATATTTCAAAATTTCTATAAAATATCCATTATATGCCTGTATACTGCCATTTTGACATTGCCTCTAAATAGAGGCTGTTTGGATAGTTTACCAGCACGCCCTAAGTTCCAAGTTAATCTTTATGAGATTTCAATTTTGGAATAAAGAAATAATTTGTATTGTGTGCATCGATTTTAACTATGTTTGATTTGATAATATTTCTGATTTCTTCTGGCAGTTGGTCTATATGTAAAGGATTTTCAGGATTTACTTTTGTGATTTTTTTGTAATAATAAGGATGTTTTTTAAATTCTTGTTTACTTTCAGCAATTAATTTATGATCATCGGAATATTCACTATAGTATTCATCAATTAAATCATAATAAAAAATACCTTTAGAAGTAAGATAATCAATATCATTATCTATTAATTTTGTTTCAAGAAATTCTATAAACAAATTCTTTAAAATTTCTATTTTATCTTTATTTTTTATAATAGAGTCAGGAACATGTGGAGTGAATTCTGATCTGCAACAAAAAACATATCCATATTTATCTATTCCAAACCATAGGATATTATAGTCTGTTAACCTATTAATATCTATTTTATCTTTATCTATTTTAGAATTTGCTTCTATGTTTTTACTTTTTTTGCTCATGTTTTTTTACTCTTTCTCAAATATCGGTGAATCAAAAACAGATGGTATGTAGAAATAATCATCTTTTTGGACATCTATATCAACCCTGTAGGAATCCATAATTTTTTGAATATTTTCAGGTAGTTGATCAAAATGCAATAATTTTGTGTTTAAAATACTTGTTGGGTTTATTATTTTTCTGTAGTGATAAGGATGTTTTGCAAATTCTTTGCGTCGATGTGGATCAAGACCATCCAAGGTCTCAAAAGGAGTTATGCCTTTTAGAGCAAGTTCAATGTCGCAAGGACATGCTAAGGGATCATTTTTTAAATTATTATTTAATATTTTCCTCAATTCATTAGAAATCATGTTTTCATCTAATTCTTTAATATATCTTATGTTTTCTAAATTGAACCCTTCAAAACTCAGAAAATAATCTTCTATAATATTAAATTCCTTCCGACCATTCATATAACAATCAATATCACATTCACTTATTTTCATGTTTTCCGTCCTCTGTTTTTATTATGTTATATTATATTATACCAAATTACAATGACAAAATCTGTCATTGTAGGAAAAAATATAAAAAAATAGGAACTGTGAAAAAAAGTATTTTTTTATATAATTTTCGTAAATTAACTCGTTGTGTTAGAGTTAATTTTAAAAAAATAAGTAAATAAAAATTAAACAATAATTTAACAAAAATTGATTGTTTTTAATAGAATAATGCATTAAATTTTAATAATGACATGTTATAAATGAAATATAAACTTAATAACTTGATTTTATTTATCCAATTATGGTATAATAGAAAGGAGTTGAAATATGGCTAAAAAGATAAAGAAAAAGGCTATAAAAAAGAAAAATAATAAGAAATTTAATAAAATAACTTTAACTGACGACATCAAAAGAGATATTGAAAATTTTAGACTTATAGATGATGAGTTTTTCAATGCTTGTTTTAAAGATAATGTTAAAGCAGTTACTCACATTTTACGCATTATTTTTGATGACGAAAATTTAGAAATCATCAATCTAAAAGTACAAGAAGATTTCACAAATTTTAAAGGTCATTCTGTTACACTGGACATAATTGCAAGAAACAAAGTAACAAATGTAATATATAATATTGAAATTCAGCGATCAAAATATGGAGATGGAGCAAGTCCTGAGAGAGCAAGATATCATGTTGATATATATGATACTCATAATTTGAAAAAAAATCGTGATTTCAGAAGTCTTCCTACAACTTATGTTATTTTTATTACTGAAAAAGACATTTTTGGTAGAGGTTTACCTATTTATAAAATACAAAGATATTTTGAGGATAATAAAGAGCCATTCAATGATCGTTCACATATATATTATGTAAATGGTGACTATAAAGGCAATGATGACATTGGCAAGCTCGTACATGATCTTCAATGTAAAAAACCAGAAGAGTTTTATTTTGAGGAATTGGCTGAGAAAGTAAGATTTTTTAAAAGAACAAAGGAGGGCAAAATGGAAATATCAGATTTATTGAAAAAAACTGCTGACAAATATATTAGAGCAAATAAAGATAAATATATTGCAAAGGGCGAAAAGCTCGGAAAAAGCTCGGAATGGCAAATGCTTTTTTAGAAACTGCTAAAAGAATGCTAAAAGATGGATTTTCTATAGAAAAAATAATGCAAATGACAAATCTTAGTCTTGCAGATATTAAAGCAATAACTTTATAATAAGCTATTTCTAAGATGAGAAATAAAGGGCAAAATGGAAATATCAGATTTATTGAAAAAAACTGCTGACAAATATATTAGAGCAAATAAAGATAAATATATTGCAAAGGGCGAAAAGCTCGGAACAAAGGGCGAAAAGCTCGGAATGGCAAATGCTTTTTTAGAAACTGCTAAAAGAATGCTAAAAGATGGATTTTCTATAGAAAAAATAATGCATTTTGTCGTTTATGAAAGTTGTAAAGATGAAATTTTTTGTGATGAATTATTTGGAGCAACTTGTAGTGTTTATTGGGAAGTTCCTATTAGAAAAAAAGAAGCCAAAAAGTGTTTAGATTATATTTTAGATAAGATTGATGATTATACTGGTGAAGCCAGAAATTTAATGTTTGATTTATTTCACATTTTTTGTGTAGCTTCTTGGAATATTGATGATTATCCTTCATATATAGTTGATGATGAATGCCTTGATAATAATTATGATCCCAATCAACCAAGAGTAGAAAAAGGAAATCCTCATGGTGGGGAATGGAAAAGTACAAAGACAGATGAAGAAATTATAGAAGAAAGAAGAGAATATCTTAAATCTGATAAGCAGAATAAGAAAATTGAAAGAGGGCAACAAAATAAGCATATCAAAGGAACTAATGAGTATAAGCAATACCAAAGTAAGTTGTCTCAAAAAGGACTATTTGGACCAAGTTATTTGACAATAAGTTTTGAAGAAGCCCAAGAATTGATTGACGAATATTGCGGAACAGGTGAAATAGGATTGACAGCTCAAAAAGTTCCTTTTGATTATGAAGTTATACTTGATAATGATAAAATTGTTGGAATTGTTTTCAACAATTTGACAGGTAAAGGAGTTGAAACATCTGTTTTCAAAATTCACTATGGAAGAAAAGGAAAAGGCACACATCTTGTTCCTGATTATCCAAGTAAAAAGGTTAATAAAAAAATGGTTAAAGATTCACAAGAAAAAGATATTATAGACTTTTGGGATTACATGCATAAAAAAGTAAAAATCACTCTCAAAGATGGAAAAATTTTTATAGGTTACGCTGTTGGATTTGATGTCAGAGAAGAGGGAGACGATATAAAAGATGCAATAGAAATAACTGAAGATTATAGAAAAGGGTATATATATGTTCTTGATCGAGATGATATTGCAAGCATAGAAGAGATCAAAGAAGATTAACAAATATTGAGAGAATATATCCAACAAATTACAATGACAAAATCTGTCATTGTAGGAAAAAACTATAAAAAAATGGCTTGCTTGAATAGCTATTCAAACAAGCCATTTTTTTTGTTACCTATCTATAGTTTAGTACATTCCCATTCCGCCATCCATTTCTGGCATTGGAGGTGGTGGAGGCATCTTCTTTTCTGGTTTTTCAGCAATCAATGTTTATGTTGTGAGAACCATTGCTGCAATACTTGCTGCGTTTTTGTTAATGATTATCAATAATTAATTTATTTATTATCATTAATATTAATTGTTTTTCTTTTTCATTTAAAATATTAAACTTTTTGTAAAATTCAGAATTTTCTTTATTAATATTAAATACATCTATAGATATATTTAGTATATTACAAATTTGAAAAATTTTATCTAAATTAGGAGTATTTCTTCCTGTTGCCCAAGCTGAAACTGTTGAACTTGATATATTTAATATTTTTGCTAATTCTTTTTGAGATATTTTTTTTTCTTCTAATGTTGTAAATATTTTTTTTATAATTAAATTTCTAATTTTTTTATCCATATGCTTTACCAATTAATTTTTTTTTATATTATAGCATAATATTTTATAAAATAAAATATTGACAAATAAAATATTTTTAGTATATAATATAATTATAAAAAACACGAAAAGTATATTAAGGGAAAACAATTTTGAATCAATTATTATTCAAATTAGAAAATAATTTTTATGATACTAGTGAAGAAAGATATATAAATAAAACAATTTTATCACTTTTCAGTGGTTGTGGAGGAATGGATATTGGCTTTGAAGGTGGATTTATATGCTTAAAGCGTTCTGTCAATGTTAATCTTTATCGAGATTGGATTGAAGAGGATTTAGGCGATTTTGTGAGAGTTAAAAAGACTGGATTTAAAACAGTTTTTGCAAATGACATAAAACCTGAAGCAAAATCTGCTTGGGTTTCTTATTTTAAAAATTCAAGTGATTTATATCAACTTGACAGTATTGTAAATTTAGTTGAAAGAGCTAAAAATGGTGAAGATATATTTCCAAAAAATATATCTATTTTGACAGGTGGTTTTCCATGTCAAGATTTTTCTGTGGCAGGAAAAAGGCTAGGATTCAATTCAAGTAGAGGTCATGATAATTCAAAAGCCCAAATTCAAAAAGAAAATAGAGGAAACCTTTATTTATATTTTAAAGAAGTTTTGGAATTGACTAAACCATTATTATTTGTTGCAGAAAATGTGAAAGGTCTTACGACTCTTGGCGATTGCAAAGATAAGATAGAAAAAGAATTTTCAAGTGCTTTAAATAATGACTATTTGGTTTTGACGAAATTGTTAAATTCTGCTGATTATGGAGTGCCACAGTCAAGAGAGAGGATTATTTTTCTCGGTTTTAAAAAATCTGCATTAACAGATGATTCTTTAAACGCATTGAATAATCAAATTGTACCTGAAGAATATGATCCATTTCCAAAACCGACACATTCTTATACAGAAAATAATAAAAATTTGTTGCCATTTGTAAGTTGCAAAGAGGCTTTTTGTGGATTGGAAGAGCCAAATTTGGCAACAGATGAATCACAAAAAAAATATTCAAAAGCAAAATTTATGGGGAGACATTGCCAAGGGCAGACTGAGATTAAATTAGATTCAGTAGCTCCAACAATAAGGTCTGAACATCACGGAAATATTGAATTTAGACGATTGAGCAAAGAACATGGAGGAGTTAATTTTTTAGAACTGGAAAAGGGATTGCCTGAAAGACGATTGACAATCAGGGAATGTGCAAGACTGCAGACATTCCCTGATGATTATCAATTTATTTTGCCTAAAATAGGAGAAAATGTTGCGGTTAGTGCAAGCAGTGCTTATAAAATAATAGGTAATGCTGTTCCCTGTCTTTTGGCATATAATATTACAATGAATATAAAACAAAATTGGAGCAAATATTTTGGGGTGTGTTGGTAAAAGCAAAAATATTAACCAAGAGGCTTTATATGTATAAAAAATGAACGAAATTTATTACACTCATTAGTTATTTTCTAAAAATGCACTATTAAAGAAAAATTTTATTATCAAAATAGAAAGCAATTTACTTTCCGAGTGTAATAACCTAGTGAATTTTTTGATACTATAAAGCCGATAATAGAAAAGACAAAGACTTTACCAACACGCTTTAATTATTCTTGTTCAAATAGCGGTGAATCAAAAACAGATGGTATATAGAAATAATCATCTTTTTGAATATCAACATCAACTCTGTAGGAATCCATTATTTTTTTGATATTTTCAGGTAGTTGATCAAAATGTAATAATTTTGTGTTCAATATACTTGTTGGTTCTATTACTTTTCTATAATGATAAGGGTGTTTTGCAAATTTTCTTCCTAAGCGTGGAACAAGACCATCTAATGTCTCAAAAGGAGTTATGCCTTTTAGAGCAAGTTCAATGTCGCAAGGACATGTTAAGGGATCATTTTTTAAATTATTATTTAATATTTTCCTCAATTCATTAGAAATTATGTCTTCATCTAATTCTTTAATATATCTTATGTTTTCTAAATTGAACCCTTCAAAACTCAGAAAATAATCTTCTATAATATTAAATTCCTTCCGACCATTCATTTTTATCGATTCCATACCAATCAATTAAATAGCAATCAATATCACATTCACTAATTTTCATTTTTTATTTTCCCTTTTTTTTGTTTTTATCGAGTTAATCTTGATAATATATTAGTTTTGGAATAAAGAAATAATTTGTGTTTTGTGCGTCAACCATTGTACATTTTTGACATTCCATTATTTTCTTTATTTTTTCAGGAAGTTGATCTATTTTTAGAGGATTTTCAGGATTTGTTTTTGTCATTTTTTTATACCAATAAGGATGTTCGGTAAATTCTATTTTATCGATTATTTCAGCTTCTTCTATTAATTCTTCATCTAATTCATTATTATCAAAACATTCATCCTGACATTCTGTGAAATATTCATCTATTATTTCATATTGAAATATCCTTTTTTTAATTTCATCATTGTAAAAATAATCTTCTAAAGTTTTTGTATATTTATATCTATTAACTACAAACTTTGGGACATGATATGTAGAATGTGAATAGGCTTTAAAAATATATCCACAAGCATCTACTCCAAACCAAATAATAAAACCACTTGAATGTTCTATGTTTCTGTCTCTATTATTGTTGTAATGAGCCCATTTGCCATTCAACCTAAAGCTTTCTATTCCTGCTGATTTTAGTTTTCTGTTAATTATTTCTTCTGATCCTTTTGAAGCAGGACGAACATGTAATAGATTTATTATTTCATCTTCAGTTATTCTCATCTTTTCCTCTCTTATTCTTTCTCAAATAATGGTGAATCCCAAACACTTGGAATGTAGAAATAATCATCTTTTTGAATATCGACATCAACTCTGTGTGAATCTATTATTTTTTTTACATCTTCAGGTAGTTGATCAATGTGTAATAATTTTGTGTTTAAAATGTCAGTTGGATTCACTATCTTCCTATAATGGTAAGGATGTTCTTGAAATTCTTTATCTTGAAGTGGAGTAAGACCATCTAAGATTTCAAAAGGTGTTATACCTTGTAATGCAAATTGAATGTAATTAGACTCTGGTAAATAATTGTTGAATATTTCTCTTATTTTGTCAGAAACTATATCTTTTTTTAATTCTTGTATGTATTTTCTGTTTTCTAAATTAAACCACTCTAAAGTATAAAAGAAAAAATCTAAGAATGTATGTTCTTTTGAGCCATTCATAAAGTCTGTGCATACAAATTCTGGAATATAAGGAGTTCCTCCCTGATCACTATAAAAAATATATCCATTTTTATCTACTCCGTACCAAGGAACGAAGTAGCAATCAATGCAACATTCACTAATTTTCATGTTTTATTTCCTTTCAAATAGAAATAATTGCATTTTTGAATATAATGGCGAAATTAATTATGGGCAACAGTCACAACAAGGAATGTCGAAATGATCATCTTTTTGAACATCTATTTCCATTCTGCGTGAATCCATTATTTTTTTTACATCTTTAGGAAGCTGATCAAAATGCAAAAGTTTTGTATTTAAAATATCTGTTGGGTTTATCATTTTTATGTATTCCCAAGGGTGTTTTTTATATATTTCTTCTAAAGATGGTCTGTAATATATATCGCTTATTGTTTCCTCTGTTACTAAATAAAAAGGAGTTATTCCTTTTAAAGCGTCTTCAATATATCCATAAGTAAAATCTAAATACTCATTAATATTTTTGAATTTTTCAATCAATTCTTCAGAAACTATATTTTTATCTAATTCTTTTATAAATTTTCTATTTTCTAAATTAAAAGTTTCAAAATTATAAAAAAAGTCTCGTAACAATATGTGTTCTTTTGAGCCATTTGCATAATCTCTAACAACAAACTCAGGGAGAGCACAAGTTCCAGGAGATTCACTATTAAAGATATAGCCATTTTTGTCAACAGCATACCAACCAACACAGAAGCCACAAAGATCACAATTACTTATTTTCATTTTTTCAGTCCTTAGAAATTTTTTAGTCTTTTTATCTTATTATATCAAATTACAATGACAAAATCTGTCATTGTTAGAAAAACTACATAAAAAAAAGCTTGCTTGAATAACTATTCAAACAAGCTTTTTTTTGTTACTTATCTACGGTTTAGTACATTCCCATTCCGCCATCCATTCCTGGCATTGGAGGTGGTTGAGGCATCTTCTTTTCTGGTTTTTCAGCAATCAATGTTTCTGTTGTGAGAACCATTGCTGCGATACTTGCTGCGTTTTGTAGAGATGATCTTGTAACCTTTACTGGGTCAACAACACCAGCTTTGAACATATCGGTGAACTCATCTTTGAGTGCATCATATCCGTGTCCAGCTTCAAGTGTTTTAACTTTTTCTACGATTACAGAACCTTCTTTTCCTGCATTGTTTGCAATCTGACGAAGTGGCTCTGTGAGAGCTTTCTTTACGATGTCAACACCAATCTTTTCTTCGCCTTCGACATCACAATCAATAGCATTGAGAATGTTGAGGAATGCTGTACCGCCACCAGCGACGATACCTTCTTCTACTGCAGCTCTTGTTGCTGAGAGAGCATCTTCCATTCTGTGTTTCTTTTCTTTGAGTTCTGTCTCTGTTGCTGCTCCAACTTTGATTACTGCTACGCCACCGACGAGTTTTGCAAGTCTCTCTTGGAGTTTTTCTCTGTCGTAATCTGAATCTGTCTCAGCAATTTGAGTTCTGATTTGGTGGATTCTTGCTTCGATGTCTTCATCTTTGCCTTCGCCTTCGACGATTGTTGTTTCGTCTTTGCTGATTTTTACCATTTCAGCACTGCCGAGCATATCGAGTGTTACATTTTCAAGTTTGATTCCGAGGTCATCAGTAATAACCTGTCCGCCAGTGAGAATTGCTATATCTTTGAGCATTTCTTTTCTTCTGTCGCCAAATCCAGGAGCCTTTACTGCTGCTACTTGGAATGTTCCTCTTAGTCTGTTGACAACTAATGTTGCGAGAGCTTCACCATCAACATCTTCAGCGATGATGACGAGAGGTTTTTGCATTTGAACTACTTTTTCAAGTATTGGAAGGAGGTCTGTTATTGAAGAGATCTTCTTTTCACAAATGAGAATGAAAGGTTTCTTCATTTCTGCGACCATCTTGTCAGAATCAGTTACGAAGTAAGGAGAAATATATCCTTTGTCAAACTGCATTCCTTCTGTATGTTCGAGAACTGTTGAAATTGTCTTTGATTCTTCGACTGTGATTACGCCATCTTTTCCAACTGTTTCCATAGCGTCAGCAATCATCTGACCGATTTCTCTGTCGTTGTTTGCTGAAATTGTAGCTACTTCAGCGATTACAGATTTTTTCTCAACTGGTACAGCAATCTTTTTGAGTTCTTCAACTGCTTTTGCGACTGCTTTTTCAATACCTCTTTTGAGGAAAAGTGGATTTACTCCACCTGTTACATTCTTCATTCCTTCATGAATCATTGCATAAGCGAGAACTGTTGCTGTTGTTGTTCCGTCGCCAGCGATGTCATTTGTCTTTGAAGCTACTTCTCTTACGAGCTGAGCTCCCATATTCTCGAATGGTTCGTCGAGTTCGATTTCTTTTGCGATTGTTACGCCATCATTTGTGATTGTTGGAGAACCAAATTTTTTATCTATAACAACATTGCGACCACGTGGACCTAATGTTACTCTTACTGCATCTGCAAGTTGTTTTGCACCTTTTTCAAGAGCTTTTCTTGCTTCAAGATCATAAAGAAGAATCTTTGCACCCATTTTATTGCCTCCGATTTATTTTGTTTGTCTATCTTTTGTCTTATTTTTCAAGAACTGTGAAATTTTTTATATATTTTATATTAATTTTGCTATGAAAATCAATTTTTGCAAGATTGCTAAATTTAAGCAAGTTATTAAAGTTTTTGCGGTATAAGATAGAGAACGATATGTCATTTTTCTATAGTAGTTATAGGCAAATAGCAGTCTTAAAACAAATGGTTGTCTTTAAAACTTAGAATTAAATTTTGCGGTAAAAATGACCTAGTGAACATCTTATACCGAAAAACTGAAAACTTTAAAAAAATTGATTTTCAATTTTTTCATTATACCCCAAAATTGGCATAATTGAATAATAAATTAACACAGTTTATTATATTTTACTCAATGATTCCTAAAATTTCACTTTCTTTTACGATTAGATATTCTTCACCATCAAGTTTGATGTCTGTGCCAGAATATTTTCCATACAATACCTTATCGCCAACTTTTACTTCCATAGGAACTTTTGTTCCATTTTCAAGAATTTTACCTGTACCAACAGCAATTACTTCACCCTGTTGTGGTTTCTCTTTTGCTGAATCTGGAAGAATGACTCCGCCTTTTGTTTTTTCTTCTTTTGGAAGAGCTTTTACAATTACTCTGTCGCCAAGAGGTCTTACTTGTATAGCCATTTAATAGCCTCCTAATAATGTATATTATATATCAAAAGTATTATTTGCTATTTTTAGCAATTAATTATTTTAATTGCTAAAGTGTATTTTAGCATATAAAAAAATAATGTCAATAGGTTTTTAAAAAAAAATTGTAATTTTATTTTTTCCAAAAATCATTATACCACTTTAAAAAAATTATAATTGACTTTTGTTATTGTTAATTTTATAATAAAATTGTGTATAAAATGTGGGATAGCAGCATTAAGGCAACTTTCAAAAATAGTGCAATTTTAAAAAACAAGTAAATAAAAAGTTACTGTAAATTATCCAATATATGCCTGTTTACTGCCACTTTGTCATTGCGAGGCTTGAAAATAGTTAAAAACTCTGACGAGCTTTTAAAAAATCAGCCCCACAAGGGGGCAAAAAAAATAATAACAGTTGTTTTAGTTGCTGATAACAGAAAAAGAAAAGTTGTTATGTAAATTAAATATTTAAAAGGAAAATTCAATTAAATAGCTAATATTTAGTTGAATTTTATTTTTGAGTGCAACGCACATAGTACGTTGCCCTCGCTTTTTTTATATAAAAAAAGCGAGGGCATATATATTTTATTCTATGAACCTGTGAAAAAAGTAAATAGAGGCGATGTCATTGCGAGGGAGCTGTGCGACCGTGGCAATCTCAACCACTTTTTTATTAACTAATACAACGAGTTAATTTACAAAAATTATATAAAAAAATACTTTTTTCACAACCCCATGAATTTTCCTAAAATATAAAAAAAGGAGTTTATTTATGTTCAAGAAAAATGCCCTCTTAATTTTATGTCTCTTCTTTGTGGCTGTTCTTACCTCTGCATGTGGTGGTGGCGGTAGTAAAAACCCACCAACTGACAATTCTGCTCTCTATTTTCTATTAGCACAACAAAACAATCAACAGCAAAACAATCAACAACAATCCAACGAACAGCCAAATAACAACGAAGAAGAACCTGAAAATACTACTGATGTTACTTTGACATTGACTGACAGTTTAAATGCAGACAAAATCGCTTCTGCTGACATTTTCTATTCTGTTGACGGCACAACTAAAAAATCAAGTGCTGATGATAAAGAAATTTCAAAAGCAGAACCAAATGCCGATGACAAAACAAAGTTTACAATAAGTGTAAATGGCACTGCAGAAAATACAAAAATAAAGGCTGTTATTACTTATGACAGCAATGGAGAATGTCTCGATTACTTCTCCAGTTACGATGGAGTAGAAGCAACAAACGGAAATTTTGATGTTGATTTTGAAAACAGCAAAGGAGATTTTGCTGGAGGTGAAGGAACAACAGAGAAACCTTATCAAATCTCTCAACCAAGACATTTTGCTAATATAAATAAATATCTTGATAAACACTTCATACAGACTGCAAACATTGATTTTAGCCATTTGACAGGATTAAAAATAGTAACTGCTGACGAAGACAAAGACATCACGATTGAAACAACAAACGAAAAAGCTCCTTTCTACAATGACGGACAGGGAAACGAATCTATTGGAAAAATGAGATCAGGAACCGTTACTCCATTTACAGGTACTTACGATGGTGATAATCACACAATAGATGGTCTTATTTTTGTAAATCAAAAAACATATGGTATTACAATATTTAATATAGAAATAACAAACGAAGAGCCTATTAAAAAATTGACTATTGGCGAAAATTCAATATTCTTTGTTGATAAAAATAATGAAATTTATAATCAAGCATTAACCATAGCTCCAATAATAAATGTAGAATCATTATCAGAAGATACAGTAGTAGCAAACACAATTGATAGTATCGAAAACAATGCAAAAATTGTTGTCAAAAATGTACAAGCAAGTAGTTGCTTTATTTCAGGAATAACACCTTTGTTATTAAGTACAGAATTGACAAATTGTACAAATAATGGACATATTACCATTTACAACTGCAAATTTTATAGTTTATTTGCAAATGGAGTATCAAATATGATACAAGAGACAAGTAGAATCTCTAAATGCACAAATAATGGAAATATCACAATAACAAAAACAGAATTTTTTGATAATCCCAATATGCCTTTTTTTAGTAATCTTCAAATTTATGCAAGCGGAATCATTGGATATATTCAATCAAGAGGAAATAATATTATAACAGATTGCATAAACAAGGGACATATTGTCATAAGTGAAAATACAGATATGGTTCTATACAGTGGCGGACTTATAGCATATTTAAAATATTCATCAATAAATAATTTAACAAACACTGGAAAAATCACTGTAACAAACAATACCCTTTCCCAAATGAGTGAATCTGATATATATGTCTATGGAATAGCTACAATGTTAACTACACAAGGAGTAACCATTGGAGGTACAATAACAAATACAGGAACATTAACAGCTTCAGGAAATGATGCAGGTTACACTACATATACAGGTCAATATTATGGTCCAGCAGAAATGAATTAAACAAGTAAATTGTAAAAGCCCTCCAGTTCAGTTGAACTGGAGGGCTTTTTTAGTTTTTCTCATTTTCCTATTTTATAGAATTTATCTATTTTATATCTATGCCATTTGTGTAGAGATTGTCTGAACTTCACTCAATGGCAAATTTAAATTTTCTGCAATTTCTTCAAGGCTGTAAACTCCCTTTTTTATCATTCTTTTAGCTGTTTCCAAAAGAGCTTTGGCAATTCCAAGTTTTTCTCCTTTTTCAATTCCGAGTTTTTCGCCTTTTTCAATTCCGAGTTTTTCTCCCTCGGCAATTCCATCCTTTTTTCCCTTTGCAATATATTTATTTTTGTTCTGTTTTATATATTTATCTGCAGTTTTTTTGAGTGTAGGTGATAGTTCCATATTTCCCTCCTCTGTATTTTTCAAAAATTTTACTTTTTCTGCCAAATCTTCAAAATAAAATTCATCAGGATTTTTACATTTAAAATCATGCACAAGTTTGCCAATATCATCATTGCCTTCATAAGCCCCATTTACATATATAATATGAGAACGATCATTAAATGGTTTGTGGTTGTGTTCAAAATATCTTTGAATTTTGTAAATAGGCAATCCCTCTCCAAATACATCTGTTTCAGTTATAAAAATAACAAAAGTTGTAGGAAGGTTCTTAAAATCTTGATTCTTCTTCAAATTATGCGTATCATATATATCAACATGATACCTTGCTCTTTCAGGACTTGCTCCTGATTTTTTCCATTTTGTATTTTGTATTTCAATGTTGTATATTGTATTGGTT